>JAYGFS010000069.1:0-1575 GCA_046581765.1 Verrucomicrobiota bacterium | reverse complement strand
GTAACGATGCGGCCGTCACCTACCACGGCTACTGGTTCGACTGGCGACCGCCACGCGATGGGGAGCAGGTGCCACCTGATGAGGCGCGGCCCTATGTAAGCGATACCTCAATGGTCGACTGGCGGACCTTTACCGGGATGCGCCCCTGGGCCGGGGGGAAAGGTATCCGCACCACCATCGAGGGCTTGATCCACGATGCGGCCCAGCAATCCGACCAACGGTTCAACACGCTGTCGGAAGTCTACAGCCTGCTGGATCCCATGGTGGAAACCCGGCAGAGCGATCGCGGCCTGGTGGCGATGAACGCCATGCGGCGAACCTACGGAAACGCGGTGACCCTGTATGGATGGGAAGATGAACGCGATCCGCTCGGTCTCGACAAGTTGGATATCGTGGCCTTTCAGCGCGAAGGCATAGACGGTCCGACCTGGCGGGAGCTGGCACAGCGACTCGACGATCCGGACTATTACCGGGCCTACTATCCCGGGGCCTACCCGAATAAGGGCACGCCGATCAGTTTTATGGAGTCCCTGAACGGCCAGTGCGGCGACAATGACCGAAACAACCCGGACAATGGCCGGGAAGCAACTTTTCAAATGATGGTGAACATGGTCGAATACGCTCAACCGCACGACCAGGCCCCCTTCCTCGACGAGGACCGGGGTATCATTGGGGCAAAATCCATGCCCTATGTGACCGAGGTCGCCACCCGCGCACGAAACGGCCTCTGGGAACTCTACCAGGAGGACGGTCCAAATGGAGCCTTCGACGATTTGCTCAGCACCGTGAGGACCGCCCAGCCGGATATCGAGTCCTCGATGACCAACCTCGTGTTCTACCGGACCGCAGACGGTCGGCCCCTGAGTTACTTCCTCACCAACGTCGTCATCGATCTCGCCTTCGGCATGGTGAATCCCAATCCCTTTGCCCGGGAAACCGAAACCGACAGTCCAAGGCCCCGGCAGGATAACACCTTCGACGGCGAGCTCAGCATCGACTATGCGTGGGCGGGCAACTTCAACCCCGGCCTGTTCCCCGACACGGCCAACCGGAAAAGCTCGCAAAGCCATCCGGTCAAGGGCCTCTACGTGGCCCGGCCGAAGGACACGGTCGGGGTGCGGGTCAGCGGTACAGCACCCTATTTCCGCCTGGGCATGATCCCGGGCCGCACCATGGATGAACCCGGGAAGGTCTCCTGCCTGCAGATTGAGGGCTGGCAGATCCGGCAGAACGGCAACATCTTCCACAAGGTGCCCCTGCCCCACCCGGGCCAGACCGACCCGGTGCGACCCTGGTGGAAGATGGCCCAACCGGGATACAATACCGGGATCAGTTCCCTCCGCGATGAGGACTGGGTGGGCACAACCCGTGATGGCGTCGACTGGCATTCCCTCTGCCAATATACAAAGCCGTACAACCTGGCCGAGGCGCTCGTACGCTCGCCGGAAGAAGGCGGTGAGGCCCGCTGGATGATCCCCAACCTTCACGAGAATTACCTCGACCCCGATAGTCCCGTGACCGTGTCGGGCAATAAGGACTATCGCCTTTTCGAGAACGTAGCCATAGGCTGGTTTA
>JAYGFS010000159.1:0-28298 GCA_046581765.1 Verrucomicrobiota bacterium | reverse complement strand
ACCGCTCCTTCCCCGTCAGGATCTGCAGCCATAGCGGCAAAGTCTTCACTCGCATACGCGGCCTGGAGGGTAAGCCCTTCCATCGGCGACATCTTGAGCTGCGCTTCGAAACTGAGGTCGTCTGCATCCTGGTCACCACTGTACGACCCATCGACCACGCTCACGTACAGTGTGCCGAGGTCATTCCCGTAGGTCGCTGCAATGCCATTGGCATAGCCAGCATAAATACCCGCGGTGGTAGCCGAAGCCGAAACCTGGTTCAGGAAAATCGGCTCAGCACCCTCGTACCCAAGCGGGGTCAGGAACAAGCCGGCTTTGAGGCCGAGGCCTCCGCCCATGTCCAGCGATACGTAGGCCTGCTCGACCTCGGCACCGCCGCCGGTGTCGTTCAGGTCGACCGTGGCGGCCAGGCCTTCAGACGGCGTGAAATTGAAATCAATTTCCCACTGGTTGACGCCCAGCGTATCGCCGTCATCGTTTGTCTGGGCCGACATGTCGATGAACCCGGTTACACCCAGGCTTTCGCCAATGGTAATTTGAGCCGGAAGGCTCGCTACACAACCGGCCAGGCCGGTCAACAACAGGATATGTATTTTTCTCATGGTACGTATAGGTCTCTCTCAATTTGCGGAACAGGTCCGCTGGTTAATACTACTCTAATTGTCTTTTCGGCAACCCGGTCACATACCGGCACCAAATCCGTTCGCAAAACTAAACATGCAGGTATTCCTTTACCAAGTCCTCATGCAGGTTTGCGGTCTCATCCCCCGCCACGATTGTACCCCGGTTCATGACCAGGAAACGATGACTGAAGGTTCTGACAAAGTCCAGATACTGTTCAACAATAAGCACGGTCAACCCTTTTTCATGGACCAAACGCGTTAATGTTTCGCCAATCAAGGTGATGATATTGGGCTGGATGCCCTCTGTGGGCTCGTCGAGTATAAGTAGACGCGGGTCAGTGACCAGGGCCCGGCCGATGGACAATTGCTGTTGCTGCCCCCCGGAGAGGTTGCCGCCCAAGCGGTTACGCATAGCCTTGAGCACCGGAAAATAGTCAAAAACCTCCTCCGGAACGACCCTGGATCGGTCGCCCCGGGCGGCCAAACCGGTACGGAGGTTCTCTTCCACGGTCAAGCGGGGGAAGATATGGCGGCCCTGGGGCACATAGGCCATGCCGTTACGCACCCGCTTATGGGCCGGTGTGCTGGTTATGTCTTCGCCGGCAAACTCGATTGAGCCGGCCCTCGGCGTGTACAGCCCGAGTATGTTGAGCATAAGCGTCGTCTTGCCAACACCGTTTCGCCCCATGAGGCAGACGATGGATTGGGGCGGCACATGGAGGTTTACCTCGCGAAGGACATTGACCTCGCCGTAAGCAAATTCAAGTTGGTTGACTTTCAGCATACTACCTCCTCAACGACCCAGGTAGGCCTCGATAACGGCTTCGTCCTTCTGCACATCCGCCATGCTGCCTTCCGCCATCATCTTGCCCTCGTTCAGCACGGTGACGCGGGCGTCCAGGTGACGGACAAAGTCCATATCGTGCTCGATGACAATCAGGGTGTGCTCCTTCTTCAATTCAAGCAACAGCTCGGCGGTCAACTCCGTCTCGGAATCAGTCAACCCGGCTGCCGGTTCGTCCACCAGCAACAACTTGGGACGGGAGAGGATGAGTACACTGATGGCCAGCCACTGCCGCTGGCCGTGGCTCAGGAAACGTGCTTCGGTGTGCGCATCATCGTCCAGTTTCACTCGTTTAAGGATGTCAAATATCCGGTCCCTTTCTGCGGGACGTTCCTTGGCAAAAAGGTTTGGCCAGACCTTCTGGTTTCCCGGCAGGGCGAGCTCCATGTTCTGGTAGGTGGTCAGGCTGTCGAAGACGGTCGGGGTCTGGAATTTACGACCGATGCCACGAAGAAAAATATCGGATTCGCTCACTTCGGTGATGTTTTCGCCGTCAAAATAAACCCGCCCTGTCGCGGGTGCCGTTTTCCCTGTCACGATATCGCAGAAGGTGGTCTTGCCGGCCCCGTTCGGGCCAATGATTACCCGCAACTCATTGTGCTCGACCCCGATGGCCGCAATATCCAGCGCGGTGAATCCATCAAATACGGCGGTGACCCCCTCAAGGAAGAGCAAGTAGTGCTGCGACCACAGGCGACTGCCGGAGGGCAAGTGATCGACATAGGTCAGTTTCGGATAGTGTTCCACCGGTGCACCCATTATTTAGCCTCCATCGGTTTGGGGGTCGGGTTGGGTACCTTGGATTTCCGTTCCTTCAACCGGGCAGGAAGGCTGAGTAATCCACGAGGAAGGAAAATGACCACGCAGATAAACACGGCCCCCAGCAGGATCGGCCAGTAGTCCGGTTTCCACATCCTCAGGCCGAACACCTCGATCGGCGAGGTCAGATTCTTGTAGAGCAGGTTCACCACCAGCGCACCAAGGATGGCTCCACTCAGGGTCCCCCGGCCGCCGACCGCCACCCAGACCACGATAAGGATGGACTCGATGGCCGCCATATCAGAGGGCGTGATAATCTGCATCTGGGGAATGTAGAGGGCCCCGGCCAATCCGGCAATGGCTGCGGACAGCGTGAAGACAAAGAGTTTATACTGGTGCGGCTTGTAGCCGGTGAAATGCAAGGTATTTTCATTATCGCGAATCGCCACCAGGATCCGCCCGAAACGGGACTGCACGATGAAACGGCAAAGCAGGTAGACCCCGATCGTGGATACCAGGCTGGCCAGGTACATCACCAGCTTCAGGTTTTCGCTTCCCAGGTCGACGCCCAGGAAGGTACTGAACTGGGACAGGCCGTTCGTCCCGCAGAAGCACATGTCGTTATCGCCGAAGAAGAGACAGGCCGCAACGGTCAAGGCCTGGGTGAGGATCGCGAAATACACGCCCCGCACGCGACTGATAAACCCGAAGAAACCGATGATCGCCGCCACCGCCGCGGGAATACAAATCGCCAGGACCAGGGCCACTGGAAAGGACTTGAACGGTACCCAGAACCAGGGAAGCACCGCGTCGGCCGTGGACTCGCCGATCTTGAAGGGGTACACCACGTACAGGGTCTGCGGGATCGCGGGATTGTCCAGGCTCGTGTACTGGTGTGCCATGAACATGCCCATTGCATAGGCCCCGATGGCGAAGAACAGGGCCTGGCAGAGACTGAGAATCCCCGCGTAGCCCCAGATCAGGTCCAACCCGATAGCAACCATCGCATAGGTCAGGTAACGGCCAAGTGTATTGACGGTCTCGATGTCAATCACCCCGGCCAGGTAAAGCCCCGGAATCCCCACCAGGCCGAAAACCGAGAGGACGATCAACCCTACACGGTGACGCGCAAGTCTGGCAGCCCGGTCAGTCATCGGCCAGGCGCCCTTTGGGTGGAAACAAACCCGCCGGCTTGAACTGGATGAATGCAACCAGCAGCATGAGAATGACAATCTTTGACCAGACCGGGCTCAACCAGTACCCTTCAAGGGTCTGGCTGATGACCCCGAGGCCCAGGCCGCTGCAGATGACCCCTACCAACTTGCCGACGCCACCTGCGACGACCACGAGGAATGAATCGATAATGTAATTCTGACCCATGTCCGGGGTGATTCCGCCGATGGTAGTGATGGCACAACCCGCCACGCCAGCGATCCCGGACCCAAGCATGAAGGTGAGCCGGTCAATCATGCGGGTATTCACTCCCATGGCCTGGGCCATCGATCGGTTCTGCATGGTCGCACGCATATGTAGGCCGAGGGTGGTAAACTTCATCAGGCCGGCGATGCCAAGGACGGCGACAACCGTAAGCAGGAAAATGAACACCCGGGCATAGGGCAGCACCATGTCCTGCATGACTTCCACGTAGCCCACGAGCCAGGTTGGACTGTTACTCGCCTGGTTGTCACCGAAAACAAGGCGGATGAGCTGGATCAAGACCAGGCTGATACCGAAGGTTGCGAGCAGCGATTCAAGCGGACGCCTGTACAGGTGCCGGACAATCCCAAACTCGATCAACCCGCCGATACCGGCGGCCACCAGGAAGGAAAGCGGCAGGGCAAAAACAAAGAACCAGTTATTCGCATCACTGGACGTGTGGCCGAAAAGGAGTTGCAGGCAGAAGGTCGTGTAGGCCCCGATCATCATCATCTCGCCGTGCGCCATGTTGATCACCCCCATCATGCCGAAGGTCACCGCAAGCCCAAGGGCCATCAAGATCAAAATGGAGCCGGAACTGAGTCCACGCTTTATCGTGTCGAACAAACTGACCCAGCCCTGGTATTTTTCAATTTGAACGATGACGGCCTCGTATGCGGGCAAGCGTTCCTTCGGGATTTCCTTGTTCCTGACCATCTCACGCAGGACAGCGAGCGCCCGGGCACTATCCAAATCACCCAACTGCCGGGCCGCCGCTTCCCGCTCTTCGGGTGGCAACGAGGCATCGGTCATTCGGATCAACGAAGCGCTTTCCAGGGCCGTGTATTGAATCTTCTTGACCGGGTCGTTTTCGTGCAGGGCGAGCAGATCGGTCAAGACTTCAGACTTCCGGGGTGGATCGCCCAGTCGCTTGACGGAAGCCAGCCGGGTTTGCGGATTCGGCGAAGCCAGCCCGACACGAAATTTTGCGGCGCGGGCCAATTTTCGCTCCGGGCTCCCAACCTCCACCTCGATTACATCATCGATTAATGATTCGAGTGGTTGGCCCGCCTCGGAAAGGATCGGTTCACCGCTAAAGACATCGAGCAGCGGCAGGTATTCATCGAGCTCGTCGTCCATCCGGATGTCGCCGCCGAGTACAGGACGCCCCTCCCACAGGTAGAGCGCCCCGGACCGATATTGCTCAAAAAAGTTTTCCAGGCGGTGATCACCGGTGAGGACCAGGTCCTGGATGGCTTTCGCACGAACAGCCGCGTCTTCATCCGCAAGCTTCAGCACCAACGCGGAAAGATCGTCTTCCTCTACCGCAGGTTCAGCCGTCGCTCCCACACCCAAGATCAAGAGGCCTGCAATGATCCACAATCTTTTCATAGGCGGATGCGAAATTCTCGCGAGGAGAAAGACCCCCCGCCGCCCGCAGGCGGCAGGGGTTATGATCGGTTACTTAATGCTTACTTCTTGGGTCCGCCCGTGGGGGCCGGGAAGGAACCGTCTGTGTGCAGTAATTTACTGTAGGAATCGGGCTCAACCAGGCCATCTGACTTGTGGACAATCTTGAACTGGCCGTCCCGCTTGATTTCACCGATATAGACCGGCTTGTAGGTATGCTGATTCGTCGCGTGCATCTTCTTGGCACCCCCAGGGGCGTCAAATTCGAGGCCGTATACCTTCTTACGAACAGCATCTACGTCGGTGGTGCCTGCTTTCTCGCACGCCTCCGCCCATACCTTCACGCCAAAGTAAGCCGCTTCAATCGGGTCGTCCGTGACGCGCTTCACGCCACCGGGCAGATTGTTCTTCATGCAGTACTTCTTGAAGGACTTGACAAAGGCCCGGTTCGCAGGCGTGTTGATGCTCTGGTAGTAGTTCCATGCGGCCAGGTGACCGACCAGGGGAGGCACTTCCATCGCACGCAACTCGTCCTCTGCCACGCTGAAGGCAACGATCGGACAATCGTCCGAGGTCAGCCCGACATTGGCGAATTCCTTGTAGAACGGCACATTGCTGTCACCATTTATCGTGGAAAGCACACAAGCATCACCCGTGGCGGCGAAGGCCTTGATCTTGCCAACGATACTCTGGTAGTCTTGGTGGTGGAAGGGCGTGTACTCCTCAACGATGCTGGAGTCCGGAATGCCGACCGACTGCAGGTAGGCCTTGAGCACCTTGTTTGCCGTACGCGGGAACACGTAGTCGGTGCCCAGCAGGTAGAACTTCTTCGCCCCCAACTCCTTGATGGCGTACGCGGCTGCCGGTATGAGTTGTTGATTCGGAGAAGCCCCGGTGTAGAATACATTCAAGGACTGCTCTTCACCCTCGTACTGTACCGGGTAGAAGAGCAGCGCATTATACTCCTCGAAGACCGGCAGGCAGGACTTACGGCTTACCGAGGTCCAGCAACCGAAGGTCACGGCGACTTTTTCCTTGGTGATCAGCTCTTTTGCCTTTTCAGCGAACAAGGGCCAGTCGGAGGCTGGATCGACAACAACCGGAACCACCGGGCGACCGAGGACGCCACCGGCGGCATTCAACTCTTCTATCGCCATCAGCACGACATCCCGAAGAGAGGTCTCGGAGATGGCCATGGTGCCGCTCAAGGAATGCAGCACGCCAACTTTTATCGGCTCAGCGGCCGACGCGAAACAGGACAAGCCGATGAGGGCCCCTGCAAAACCAACTTTAATTTTATGATATACACTAGTTTTCATGAATTCTTTCTTACTTAATGATTTTGGGTTAGTACTTTATAAACTTGGGATTATGCTCTCACGCCCGGACTGGCAGGGGCTGTCGCCCCGCACCGGTTCGGCCAAATGCCTACGCTGCTAATTGCTCGATAACACCTCTCTTCCTGGGTCCTGAAAATGTTGGCTTGCCACAGGCCCGCCCGCCCATCGCAGGCTTGCCAACCCGCCACGGACTCCATGCGCAACCCTAAGGCATGATGTATGCCAAGTCATGAGGTGCCACTCTGCACAACCGGAACCAAGCGGTGGGATATTCCTACGCACAGCGGATATTTCCCGACATTTGAGCCATTTGACCGGTCTCCAGGCTTTCGGTAAGAAGCGAAAGAAGCTTAACATTTGTCTTAGGGATCAGATTTTAAGCCTAAAAAACACTACGTTATTGTACATAAATAGAATAAATCATACGTTTTTGTACCATTAAAGGATGTGGTAAACATTTTTGGAATATATATATACGAGCATATAATTTAAAGTTTCCTTAGCAATTGTGGAATAATACGCCTAAGAAGCGGGACGAGGAGTAAAAGGACCTTCTTGCTCGGCATGGTGCGTGCTAGGCAAGGAGTCCTTCAACCACATTAACGTCAGCTTGGGGCCTGTCCCGCTCATCGCATGGAGGGTAAGCGGTGCAGAACCGAGCGGGCACAACCAAAGCGAAGAGAAAGACCTATGCAGAAAATTGAAAAACATTTATGTCGAATCCTGTCCGCCTGTGGCCTTGTCATCTTTAGCATCTGCGCCGGATGTCAAAGCGAAACAGTCCCTCTATCACGCCCACCCATAGACAACCCGGATCTCCAGGCGGATATCGAGCGGGAAATCCTGGCTGAATTGGCAGCAGAAAAAGGAGCGGCCACATCAAGTGCCGATATCGATCTGAATGGGGAACTGGAAGCCGAAATCCTGGCCGAAGCGGGCGAGGTGGATTTAAACGCTCAACTGGAAGCTGAAGCCTTGAGCGAATTGAAGCAGGAAAACACCTCCTCCAAACCCTAGCCGCGGACAAGCCGGAGATGACCAAGACAATTTTGTCGGTGGCCCTGGGGAGTGGTTTGTCGATTACTTCCTACGCCCACCCCGGAACCGGGCTGGACCCTGCCCATGCCCTGCTGCACCATGGCTGGGCCTTCTACGCCGCGATCGCAATGACCTTGTCACTGCTGGCGGGTGCTCTGTACGCGCAACGGACCGTAGCGGCCCTCGCAAGGAGCGGGAAAGCCGGCTAACAAGTATCACGCTACCGACAAAACCGTGAACGTGTGGGACCCGCGCTCCACTTTCATATCGAAGCGGGCCCCCTCCGTTTTGGACATCACCGCCCTTCCCAGGGGCGATCCCGGGCTGATAATAATGATCTCCTCCCCGTCCACGACCATTTCTTCACCCCCGGCCACCGGGGCCACAAACACGGTCTGCGTCGTCCCATCGTCCGCTCCCAACCGAACAAGGGCGCCGTGGTCGATCGGCGTCGACGCGCCGAAAACCGGTAACGACAAGGCATCCAGGCGCAGTAGCGCCTCCCTCAACTCCTCCACGCGCATGGCCTGGCCACGGGCGAGATACGAGGATTCCAGGCTGAAGGTGTCATACTTGCTCTTCGCCTGGTGCTCCTCATGCGTCGCCACATCAAAGGAATTCTTCGCGGCCGCGCTAAGGGTTTCCAGTTCGCGCCGCAACTGGTCAATAAAGGCCTGGTGGATCTGTTTCTTGGTCATTGGGTCTGGGGATGGACTCAAACGATGGGTCGGCACGCGCGTTCCAGCCAGCTGCGCTCCTCATCACTCACTTTGTCCGCCAATTTTTCGTAGGACCACGCGTTGTATGTATTCAGCCAAGTCAACTCCTCTTCACTCAACATGTCGACCTTGACCAGGTCCGTATTTATGGGAAAGACGGTCAGGGTCTCGAAACGATTAAAATAGCCAAAGGGCGATTCTTCCTGTTCCACGCAGAGCACGATGTTCTCGATGCGAATCCCGTAATCCCCGGTGCGGTACAGGCCCGGTTCTATCGTTGTGGTCATCCCGGGTTTCATGCGCTCTGAACTCCGCCCGCCGAATCCCTGGGGGCCTTCGTGCACTTCCAGTCCATAGCCGATTCCGTGACCGGTCCCGTGCAGGAAATCCCGCTGGTGCTCCCACAAGGCCGAACGGCAGATGCCGTCCAGTTGCGCGCAGGTTGCGTTCTTCGGGAAGGTCGCCAAGGACAGGCGGATCAGGCCTTTTAGCACGCTGGTATAATCGATTTGCTGTTGCTCGGTGACCGCCCCGAGCGGAACCACGCGGGTGATGTCCGTGGTGCCGTTGCGATAGGTGCCTCCGGAATCGAGCAGCAGGATACCCTCCGGCTTTATTTCAACGTCGTTGTCTTCCGTCACGGTATAGTGCGGGAGCGCGCCGTTCGCCTGGTACCCCATGATCGACGGGAAACTGACATGGCGAAAACCCGGGATCGTTGCGCGCAACTCCTGCAACTTCACGCTGGCCGACCACTCCGTGATCCGGGTCCCCTGCCCCAGCTCACGTTCAAGCCAACAAAAAAAACGCACCAGGGCCATACCGTCATCGACGAGGCATTCCCTCAGGTTCTCCACCTCGACGGCGTTCTTGATCGCCTTCAAGTCCGTGACAATTGACCGATCCTCCACCACCTCGCAATGCACGAGGCACCGGGAAAGTGCGTAATTAAGGTAACGCTTGTCAACGAGCAGGCGCGTTCCTTCCGGCAATTCACCCAGGGCGGCTTCAATCTCCTGGTAGCCGCGTATGCGGCATCCCCCGGCATTCAACTGTTCAACCTGCTCGGGTGAAAACTTTTCAACATCCACCAGGAGTTGAACCTCCTCCAGGGTGACCAGGGTAAAGGCCAATACGACGGTGCTGTTTTCCAGGTCCGATCCCCGCAGGTTAAACAACCATCCGGTTTCATCCGTGCGCCCCAACAGGTACGCATCGAGTTTCTTCTTCGCCATCTCCTCCCGCACCTGGGCCAGTTTTTCGCGAAAGCCCAGTCCGACGTATTGGACATCCGCCACGTCAACTTTTCCCGCCGACAAGGCCGGTCGATCCGCCCATATCCGCTCCACGAGGTTTAGGTCCGTGCGGACGGTGAGTTCCCGCTTCTCAAATACCTCGATCCGTTTACGCGCGGTGGCCAGGCTGGTTTCCGCACCGCTAAAGGCCACCGTCTGTCCGGCGGCCAGTTGATCCTCGAGCCAGTCGTTCAGTTCCGGAACATCCTCCTCGCCCGTACGGAACAAATCGATGCCCGAGCCCTCAAGCGCAGCTTCCGCCATGAGGAAATAGCGACTGTCGGTCCACAAGCCCGCCTGGTCCTGCGTAACCACAAGCGTCCCGTTTGAGCCATGAAACCCGCTCAACCATGCGCGATACAGCCAGGGGTCGGCGACATATTCATTGTTGTGCGGATCGGTGTTGGCCACGATGACCGCGTCGACCCCTTCGTCCTGCATCGACTGCCGGAGTTGAGATATTTTTTCAGAAGCCGTCATGATGTGCGACAAATGCAATCATCAAAGCCTGCTCCATTTCGTGTCTTTTCACCCCTATTGCGAGCAGCACATAAACGGGGCCACCATGGAGTTGCACGTTCAACCGGGGATGCGTGGGATATGCTCAACACGAGCAGCCCTGGCACAGTTTAAACTCCAGATCCTTGGAACTCTTCGTGATCGCCAGGCCACCCAGGCCGGTACACCGGTGCTCCCGCGGCATGCTTTTTCCCACGCGGTCCATGGTTTCGATAACCTCATCCAGGGTGATCACCGGATCGTAGTCCGAGATGGCCATGTTCGCGCAGGTAATCGCGTTGCTGGCGGCGATGACGTTCCGTCCGAGGCAGGGAACCTCCACCCGGTTTGCCACGGGGTCACAGATCATCCCGAGGCAATTCTGCAGGGCCATGGATGCCGCGGCGACGGACTGGGCAAGGGTGGCACCACCCAGGTGTGCCAAGGCCGCCGCCGCCATCCCCGAGGCCGCTCCGCCTTCCGCCTGGCAACCGGATAACTCCGCGGCAAAGGTGGAACGCGTCGCAATGAACAACCCGACAAGGCCGCCCGCAAGCATCGCCTTTGCGGCGTCTTCATCCGAGCGGCCCAGGGTGTCGATGGCTGCCAGGGTCGACCCGGGGAACCCTGCACAGGCCCCGGCGGTCGGTGCGGCGAGGATGATCCCCATCGAACTCTTCACCTCCATCAAGGCCGTGACATAAACCGTCATCAGGTTAAGCATGCCCGCGTCGAGTAACTGGCCGCTTTCCATCTTGGTCTTGTAACGCCCGCATTGATGCCCCAGGATCCGGTCTTCATATTCCGTTCCGCTGATCCCATCCGCAATCGAACGCCGGACGACCTGCACGATCTCTACCATCTGCGCCAGGACCTCTTCCCGGGACAGGTTGCCCCGTTCGCTTTCGTAGTCGACCGCCAGCTCCCACAGGGGACGGTTTTGACCCGCATCGTGGGCAAACATTTCCTCGCAGGTGCTGAAGGGCACCCGGATGCCTTTGCGCGTGGCCACGGGCAACACGGGTGAAAGTCGCTTGACCGCCTTGGGACTCAAGTCTTCAAGCACTGCATCCTCCAGGAAGGCTGGAGCGCGTACCTCGATCAAGCACCCCTCGCCCTCTTCATGGACGATAATTTCATCCAGGCCGGGTAGATCCGCGAGCCGGGCGCACACCGGAACGGCATCGTCGGTATATACCAGTGTCGTGTAACAACCACCGCCCAGTTCCACCTTGAAGCCATCGACCTCCTGCACCTCGATCATCCCGCCGCCGGTTGAGATGGCGATCATGCGATGTGTTTCGGTAGCATTCTTCAAGGTGAGCCGATAGGTGTTGGGATGGGGATCGTGGACATCGATGGTTTCGATCTGGATGCTCACGCCCGACTCCTCCAGGACCCGCGGGGAATCCGGAAGTTGCTCATCGGCCGCATCCCAGCCCATCAGGCCCCCGAACAAGCCCATGTCCGAGCCCTGGCTGGTATGGGTCGTAGGCAGGGATCCATGGACGTCAAATTCCACCTGCACCTCGGTCAGGGAGCCGTCCATCAGGTCGCGGGCCAGGCGACCGATCCGCAGGGCCGCCGCACAATGCGAACTGGAGGCCCCGCGCATCACCGGGCCGACAACGTCGTTGAATATACTTGGGATCATAATGGCTTTCCTTACGTGACGGTAGAGACCGATCGATTGAGCCCAGTCTAGTGGGCTCATCAACAGATGAAAACAGATTGCCGCATTAATTATGCAGGGAGCCCACGGGACAAAAGGCCAGGAAAAGCCCGCCTGGTAGGTGCTATTTTAAGGCCTTGTACCAGTCCGGGGTCCCGAACCAGTCGTGCATTTCCTTTTCAAAGGGGGCCACCACGGCCGCGGGTTCCGGGAACTCACCCTGGTCCTGCGTTTCCACCATCCAAACCGACAGGGCGCTGCGCATGCAAATCAGCGCATCGCGATGCGCGGGATCGGCGGCCAGGTTCCTTATCTCGTGCGGGTCGGCAACGGTGTCAAAGAGTTGCTCTTCGGGAACCGTGTCCGACATCAGGGCCAGGGACGGACCCGTCAACTGGCCTTTCGCCAGCATTTCCCGCATGAGTGGCTTGATGGGAAAACATTTCTCCTTGTAGCGGTTCAGCGAGGTAAAGTGCCGATCGGGAAAATAGTTACGCAGGTAGTGATAGCGCTTCCCCCGCACGCTGCGCACGCGGTTGACCGTTTCATCGATGCGATCGCGCGCGGAAAAGGCGTATTGACGCGGTGCGCCGCGCTTGTCGCCAAGAAAGATCCGGCCATGCATGCCCAGCGGGCGATCGATGCCGGCAAAACCCAGCGTCGTGGGGGTGATATCGATCAGGCTGATCACCTCGTCGCTGACGCCCCCTGCCCGGTAGTTCCCCGGGGCGGGGAAATTCTTCGGCCAGTGGATAATCATCGGCACATGCAGGCCGGTGTCGTAACACCAGTGAATACCGCGGGGCTCAATTCGCCCGTTATCGCCGAAGAAGATGACCACGGTGTCATCGGCTACGCCATCCTTCTCCAGTTGCGCCAGGACCTTACCTATGGTCTTGTCCAGCCCGGAAATGGAATTCAGGTAACGCGCCCATTCCAGGCGCACCAGCGGATGATCCGGGTAATACGGCGGCGGGGTGACGTTCTCCGGCGTCGCAATCTTCTCGTGATGTTTCTCCCCTTTCCATTCCACCCGCGGCTGCTGCCAGGTCTTGCGGTCGTAAATGTCGTACTCGGCCTCGAGGGTATTGATCTGGGCGAAAAAGGGTTGGTGATCTTTCAGGTCCTCCCATGACCCGGTATCATACAATGTACCTTCCTCGACGAAGTTGAGGTCCAGCTTGCCTGAGCCCACCTGCTCACCACCCAGGGTCTTGATATTGGCGGTGGTATAACCGACTTCCTTCAGGCGGTGGGTAATCGGGCGCACACCCTCCGGAAGACGGTAGCCGTCACTGCGATGCGAACGCATGTTGTGCATATCCGAGCTGGTTGCGTACATCCCGACAAAAAAGGCGCTCCGGCTCGGTGCACATACTGGCGAGGTGGAAAAGACATGCGTGTAGCGCATACCCCGCGCGGCAAGGCCGTCGAGGTTGGGCGTCTTCACATTTTTCGCACCGTAACAAGCGAGGTCGAGCTTCATGTTCTCGGCAACGATCCAGAGGATGTTGGGCCGCTTGGCCTGCACCTCGGCATAGACCAAGCTCAGGATAAAACACGCCAGCATAAGCGGGCATAGTGGGGCTTTGCGTTGCTTCATGTGAATTCCTATTTGTAGGGTTTAACGACTCAAATTTTTCCGGCTTTATGCGCGCGAACGGCGGGAGCTGCATACGCGCAGCAGCAGGCCCATGAGGCACCAGCCCAGGCTCCCCGGTTCCGGGATGGCCTGGATACGCTGGACCGCATTCAGGGGACCGCGGCCAAAATCCTCGGGGTTGCCATTACCGGTGCCGCGGCGAAAGCGACGTCCGTGCTGTCGGTACAGTTAAGCCCTATGCTCGTCGCATACAGCGTATGAACGAAAAGACCCCCTGCAGCGGCTAAAGCAGGAAGTAATGGGTTTTTCATCTACCGATCTTAACGCCCCCGGCCGAGTAATGTCCAGCCATCTCATCCCTTTCCAGCCGCGATGCGCCCCGGCTTCACCTGCCGGGAGCCCCTGGACGGGGCCGGAGCCACACGGGGATCCCCACTGGCCTTGCTCAGGGAGCGGGAATCACCGCCCGGGCCGTCCGGTCGCCCACGCTGAAATAGCCGCGCACCCGGCCCGCTTCTGTCTTGATCAACCAGACCGCACCGGGGCGGGTTTGCTGGTGCCGGGTCTTCCCCGCGGCAATCAGGCCGTAGGGTTTCGGGTGCCCGGAGCGATCCATCCAGCAGAGCTCGACCGGTGCTTCACCCCGGTTGATGAACGCCACGTCAAAGGCATTGCCATCCGGCCTGGAGGCCGGGACGGGTCCTGTGGTCACAGGCTGCCAGCGCAGGGCCGGACGCGACCCGACCTTTGCCGCCCGCAGTGGAACAAAAGACCGGGGAGCCCGGGCGCGAAGGATCGCCAGGCGCTTTGCGTACTCGGGGTTCGCGGCGAGGTTGGACCACTCGTGGGGATCCTTGGCGATGTGGTACAACTCCTCGTCACCGTTCGCGTAATGAATATACCGCCAGTCCCGGGCACTCAAGCCGTAGCTCCCGACCTCACCCAGGAAGGTCACCGAGACCGCTTTCCAGTCCGCCCTCTCATCCCTCAACAGGGGTAGCAGGCTCGGCCCGTCGTTCCCGGCCTTGGCCGGCAGGCCCGCCAGTTCCGTGAGCAGCGGATACAGGCTCAAGAGGTTCACGGGTTGGTCACAGACCCTCCCGGCTTTCGTACCCTGGGGCAGGCCCGGCACCCCCTTGGGGACGCGAATCATGAGGGGCACCCGGGTTACCGCGCGCCAGGCGGAGAATTTTTGCCAGTGTTGCTTCTCGCCGAGATGCCAGCCGTGGTCGCTCCAGAGGACAACGATGGTGCTGTCCTTGTGCGGCCCCTTCTCCAGGGCATCCAACACGCGCCCGAGCATGGCATCCGCAAAATGAATCGAGGCCAGGTAACCCTGGATCCCTTTTTTCCACTGCCCCTGCTCTCGAATGTGGGCAAAGTAACGATTGGGCCCGCGCCGTTTACCCGCCGGCGGCAGGTTATCCAGGTCGTCCTCCTTGAAGCCGGGCGGGAGCTGGATATCCTCCAGGGGAAAGGGCGCGTAGTATTTTTTCGGGACGAACCAGGGTTCGTGCGGCCGGTAGATGCCACAGGCGAGGAAGAAGGGCTTCTCGTGTTCACGGGTCAACTGCTCCCCTACCCATTTCGACACCAGCCAGTCGCCGCCGTACGCCTCGTCCGTGGCATCGAGCGCGGCCCAGTCGGTTTCGACATATTGCCAGGGACCACCCCGCGGCAGGTTAACTGGTCGTTGTTCGGGGTAAAGTGTTCGCGGAAAAGGATCCTCCCCCTCCTTTGCCGGGAAGTATACATCCCAGGAACGGGCATCGATAAAATAGTGGAGCATCTTCCCCGAGCCCCCCGCCCAGTAGCCATGCTTCCGGAAGTACTGCGGCAACAGCTCCGCGTCGGGCAGGACCTCCCGCATCTTCTGGCCGTTTTCATACAGGCCGGAACGATGCGGGGACAGGCCGGTAAAGATCGCCGTCCGGGAGGGATTGCAGGCCGCGGCGGGACAGTGGGCATTGGTGAACAGCACCCCGCTTGCGGCCAGGCGATCCAGGTTCGGGGTGAGGGTCTGGGGATGACCGCCCAGGCACCCGATCCAGTCGTTCAGGTCATCCATGGCGATAAAGAGAATGTTCGGCCGTTCCCGGGCCAAAAGGGCCGCGGAGAACAGGAGGACGGATAACACCAGCTTGCGCATACGGGTCATCGTGCAAGCCCGCGCAGGGATGATCAACCATATCTTTTCGCCCATGGGCCCCGGTTCAACCCGGACGTCCCCGGGGGGCCAAGCCGCCCGGGCGAGGGCCAGGAAACAAGCTTGAGATAGGGTTGACGCATGAATCCGGGAGCGCGAAGGATAGCCGTATGAAAGTCCTGCTTCCCCTTCTCACCCTGGCCTGCCTGGCCGGTGGCAGCCGGGCCGAGCGCCCACCCAACATCGTGATCATTTTCGCCGACGACCTGGGCTACGGGGATCTCGGCTGCTTCGGGTCACCGAATATCCGCACCCCCCGGCTGGATGCGATGGCCCTCGCGGGCATGAAATTCACCAGCTTTTACGCCCAGCCCATCTGTGGGCCATCGCGGGCGGCCATCATGACCGGTTGCTATCCCCTGCGCGTGGCCGAGCGCGGCAACCTCAAGCAGGTCCACCCCATTCTGCACAGCGAGGAGATCACGGTGGCCGAGGTATTGAAGACAAAGGGCTATGCCACCGGCTGTTTCGGGAAATGGGACCTGGCGAAGCATGCCCAATCCGGATTCTTCATGGACCTCTTCCCGACCCGGCAGGGTTTCGATTATTTTTACGGGACCCCGACCAGCAACGATGGCGTGGTCAACCTCTACCGCAACGAGACCCTTATCGAGCCGAGGTCCAACATGGCGACCCTGACCCGGCGCTATACGGACGAGGCCATCGGCTTCATGAAGAAGCACCGGGATGACCCCTTCTTCGTCTATATCCCGCACACCATGCCGCATACCCGGCTGGACGCCTCGGGGGATTTCAAGGGCCGGAGTAAACGCGGCCTGTACGGGGACGTCGTGGAGGAACTGGACTTCAACTGCGGGCGCATCCTGGATGCCGTGCAGGACATGGGCCTGGCCCCGCACACCTACGTCCTGTTCACCAGCGACAACGGTCCCTGGTTGATCAAGAACAAGCAGTATGCCGACGGTCACCTTCCGGGCGACCATGGGGGTTCTGCGGGGGCCCTTCGCAGTGGCAAGGTGTCCTGCTTCGAGGGCGGCCTGCGCGTACCGACCATTCTCTGGGGCCCGGGACGGGTGCCCGCTGGCAGCACCTGCGATAAACTCGCCAGCACGCTGGACCTGCTGCCCACCCTCGCCGCGCTCTCAGGTGCGAAGGCCCCGGATGACCGGGTCATCGACGGCGAGGACATTCGTCACCTCTTCCACGGGCACTTCGACCGGGCCAGGCCCGACAAGGCCTTCTATTATTACCTGCGGGTGCAACTGCAGGCGGTCCGGCAGGGAAAGTGGAAACTCCACCTGGTCCGCGATGCCGAGTCTGCCGCAGCGGAGCCCTTCCGGATCAACCGGCATATCGCCCCGGCGGACCGGGTGGGCTTTGCGGAACCCTTCCTGGTCGACCTCGCGACCGACCTTGGCGAGACCCGGAACCTGGCTGACCAGCACCCGGAAGTCGTCGAGCGCCTACTGGCCTTGGCCGAGGGCATGCGCGAGGACCTCGGGGACCACGATCGTGTCGGCGCGAACATGCGCTTTTTTGATCCCATCGACCCGCGACCCGCCCGACCACCCGTCCCCCCGGCACGGAAGCCAAAGACCAGGCCACCCAAGAAAACCAAGGCGTGAGCCCCTCGCCTGGTTTGTTGAGGCAGGAGCTGGGTTCGCGCAAATACCATCCGGCATCCGGTCCAGACATTTAACCTCGCGCATGTGGTATAATATAGATATTCCCTATCAACTATTGCGCCATTCCAGTATCTGCTTGTACGCTGAGCCCTGATTTAAACGAGACCGCATGAGACTGTCCCATCACCGCGCCTGCATCCTGGCTCCCCTGCTGATCGGCACCGGCCTGTCTACTTTCGCCGCGCAGGACCCGGTAGACTTTAACCGGGATATCCGCCCGATCCTCGCGGACAAATGCTTCCATTGCCACGGACCTGACGCAAAGAACCAGAAGTCGGACTTCCGGCTGGATACCGAGGCCCATGCCTATACCAAGCTCGGCGACCGCTTCGGGATCAAGCCCGGGAGCCTGGCGGAGAGCGAGGTCCACGCGCGAATCCGGGCTACCGATCCCGATGACCGGATGCCCCCGCCGAGCTCGAAGCGCCCCATCAGCGCCGCGGAAAAGGACGCCCTCGACGCCTGGATCGCCCAGGGCGCGAAATGGGATCAACACTGGTCCTTCAAGAAGCCCGTCCGGCCCCGGCTTCCCGGGACCAAGACCTCCTGGGGACGAAACCCCATCGATGCCTTTGTTCTCCACAAGCTCGAGGCCGAGGGTCTCCATCCCTCGCCACCGGCCGACCGGGCCACGCTTTTCCGCCGGGCGGCCCTCGTCACGACCGGTTTGCCCCCCACGCCCGCGCAGATGGACCGCTTCCTCTCCGATCCCTCCGACCGGGGCTATCAACAAGCGATTGCCCGCCTCATGGGGTCCATCGATTACGCCGAGCGCCAGGCCCTGCGCTGGCTCGATGCCGCGCGATACGCGGACACCGACGGGTACCAGAACGACGCCGGGCGAAGTAACTGGCCCTGGCGCGACTGGGTCATCAAGGCCTTCCAGGAGAACATGCCCTTCGATCGCTTCACGATCGAGCAGATCGCGGGCGACATGCTGCCGGATGCCACCCCGTCGCAGGTCCTCGCCTCCGCGTTTAACCGGAACCACCGGCAGAACTCCGAGGGCGGCGCCCTCTCGGAAGAATTCTTCGTGGAAAACGTGATCGACCGGGTGGAAACCACCTCGACGGTCTGGCTCGGCCTGACCATGGGATGCACCCGTTGCCACGATCATAAGTACGACCCGATAAGCCAACGTGAATTCTACCAGCTCTTTGCCTATTTCAACAACATCGGCGAAAAGGGAACGGGCAAGGGCGTGTCAGCCAATCCCATCCTGAAGGCCCGCTCACCCCTGAGCCAGCCCAGTGCGGGCCTGGCGAAACGGATCGAGGCGGCCGGGGTCGTGACCGCCGAGGCGGAAGACACACTGGAGCAACGCCTCGAGCACTGGGCAAAGACGTTTTCGATAAAGGCCGAGGGGGAGAAGAATACATGGATGCCCGCCGAGGTCCGCCAGGCGCAATCCACGGTCGGCAAACTGAAGCAGGAACCCGATGGCTCGTGGAGGTTGACCGGCGAGCACAAGAAGCAGGCCACCTACACGGTGACCGTGGTTCCCGGAGCCGGGCGGCTGACCGGCCTGCGCCTCGATGCCCTGCCCCACGATGCCTTCACCAAGCCGCGCCAGCTCGCGCGCAGTTCCAACGGCAATTTTGTATTGAGCGAGGTGGAGATCCGCGTGGGCAAGCGCCTTATCCCGATCCGGCAGGTCTCGGCAACCTTTGCCCAGAAGGATTATCCAGCCACCAACCTTATCGACGGGAAACCGGCAACCGGCTGGGCGGTCTATGCCGGGACGGGACCGGCACCGGTCAGTGCCTTTTTCCTCTTTGCTTCCCCCGTGGAGGCACATGCCGAAACAACGTTGACCGTGAAGTTGCGCCACAGCTCGAAATTTGCGGATCACAACCTGGGCCGCTTCATGCTCCTGTTCACGTCGAGCAACACGCCGGACCTCAAGGGCTCGGGCGGACTCCAACCGGCCGTGCTGGCCGTTCTGAAAAAGCCCGCAGACCGGCGCAGCGATGCCGACCACAAGCTGCTGCGCGATTATTACCGGTCGATCGACGGCCCCCTCCTCGCGGCGAAAGCCGAGCAGGCGCGGCTCGAAAAGGAAATGACCAAGCAGGGCTTCAAGGAGGTGCCCGTCATGGTCATGCGCGAGCGACAAGGCGTTCGAATGCCGGCCTATGTGCTCAACCGCGGCCAATACACCGAGCCGGACAAATCGGAGGAACTCGCCCGGAAGCTTCCCGCGGCCCTGTTTCCCGGGTCCGCGGAGACCCAGCCGAAAGACCGGCTCGAGCTCGCCCGCTGGCTGGTCTCCCGGGAAAACCCGCTCACCGCCCGGGTCATCGTGAATCGCACCTGGCAAGGCGTTTTCGGCACCGGCCTGGTGAAAACCGTCGAGGACTTCGGTGTCCAGGGCGAGGTTCCCCCCAACCCGGGACTGCTCGACTGGCTGGCGGTGGAGTTCATGGAATCCGGCTGGGATTACCAGGCCCTGCTTAGCCTCATCCTGGCCAGCGAAACCTTCCAGCAAAGTGCCCGGGTGACGGCCGAGTTGCAGGAGCGCGACCCCGAGAACCGCCTCCTCGCCCGCGGCCCGCGCTATCGCCTCGACGGCTTCGTCATCCGGGATGCCGCCCTGCAGGCCGCAGGCATCCTCACCCGGAAGGCCGGCGGCCCACCGGTCAAGCCCTACCAGCCATCGGGCCTGTGGAACGCCGTCAGCGGAGGGTCCAAGATCCGCTACACCCCGAGCAAGGGGCCGGATCTCTACCGGAAGAGCATGTATACCTACTGGAAACGCGCGGTGAACCCCCCGCGACAGATCATCTTTGACGCGGGCGGGCGGGAAACCTGCAATGTACACGGACGGGTGACCAACACACCCCTGCAGGCCCTCGTCCTGATGAACGATGTCACCTTCGTCGAGGCCGCACGTCACCTGGCGGAACGGGTACTCAAGGAGAAGCACCCCAGGGCACGGGATCGACTCGCCCGCATCTACCGCTATGCAAGCGCCCGAAGCATCGACGCGCGGACCCTGGATATCCTCAGCGACAACCTGGTCTTTTTCCAGCCGCACTTCAAGGCGCACCCGGAAGCGGCGGCCGCCTTCCTCGCCGCGGGCGAATCCCCGCGCGATGAATCGCTCGACCCGGTGGAACACGCGGCCTATGCTGCCGTCGCTCACCTGGTGCTGAATCTCGATGAAACCATGACCCTGGAATAGTCCATGAACGATTCACCCTTCACCGAACACCAACGCCTCGAGACCCGGCGCCACTTCTTTGGGCGCACGGCAAAGGGGGTCGGCCTGGCCGCCCTGGCGACCCTGTTCAACCGGGACCTGGGCGCGGCGGGCGGGCAGCCGGGGCGCGGGATCCTCGGGAATTTCCACACCCCGCCCCGGGCGCGGCGGGTCATCTACATGTTCCAGAGCGGTGCCCCCTCGCAACAGGACCTCTTCGACCACAAGCCGAAACTCCAGGCGCATTTCGGCGAGGACATGCGGGACCATTTCGAGATGACCCAGCGGATCACCGGCATGACCAAGAACCAGAAGACCTTCCCGCTCGCGGGGACGCGCTACACCTTCACCCGGCACGGCCAATGCGGGATGGAGATCAGTGAACTCCTGCCCCACATTGCCGGCCTGGCCGATGACATCACCCTGGTCCGCTCCATGCACACGGAAGCGATCAACCACGACCCGGCCATCACCTTTTTCCAGACCGGCCACCAGCTCGCGGGACGCCCGAGCATCGGCTCCTGGCTGTCCTACGGGCTCGGTTCGGCCAATGACAACCTGCCCACCTTCATCGCCCTGGTTTCCCGCGGCACCGGGCGCCCGAACTGCCAACCCCTCTACGACCGGCTCTGGGGCAGCGGCTTTCTCCCCACCAAGCATGCGGGGGTCAAGTTCATGGGCGTGGGCGACCCGGTCCTCTACCTGAACAACCCTGCCGGGTTTGACGACGCGGCCCGCCGGCGCATGCTGGACGACCTCGCCCGGCTGAATGAGCAGAAGCTCGAGGCCTTCGGGGACCCGGAAATTGCGACGCGTATCCAGCAGTACGAGATGGCCTACCGGATGCAGACCTCGGTACCCGAGTTGACCGACTTTTCCGATGAGCCGAAGCATATCCTCGACATGTACGGGCCGAATGTAACGAAGCGCGGGACCTACGCCTACAATTGCCTGCTCGCGCGGCGGATGGCGGAGCGCGACGTGCGCTTCATCCAGCTCTTCCACATGGGCTGGGACCAGCACTTCACCCTGCCGAAACAACTCTCGGGCCAGTGCCGGGACACGGACCAGCCCTCGGCGGCCCTGGTCAGGGACCTCAAGCAGCGCGGCATGCTGGACGACACCCTCATCGTCTGGGGCGGCGAATTCGGGCGGACCTCCTATTGCCAGGGACCGCTGACCCGCGAGAACTACGGCCGGGACCATCATCCGCGATGCTTCTCGATCTGGATGACCGGGGCCGGGGTCAAGCGCGGGTTCACCTATGGCGCGACCGACGACTACTCGTACAACATCATCGAGAAGCCCGTGCACGTACACGACCTGCACGCGACCATGATGCAACAACTCGGGATCGACCACGAGCGGCTGACCTACAAGTTCCAGGGGCGCTATTACCGCCTCACGGATGTGCACGGCCACGTGGTGAAGGATATCCTGGCCTAGGCAGGCTGCGCTTCCCGGCACGATGGGCCTGCACCATGCACGCGACCGGGATAAAGGCGGTGCCATCGGGAAAAAACACTCGCATCCTCTTGCAGTTTTGCTCAAATGGCCTGCGAACCATGACCAAGCCGCCCTATCGCCGGATCTGCGCCGCCCTTGTGCTGGGGGGGAGCCTTCTCCTTGACGCAGCACAGGAAAGCCCCGAACACGCTGCCCGGATGAAAGCGGGCCGCGCCCTGTTCACCCGATCCATTCGGCCCGCCTTGACCACCCACTGCCTGAAATGTCACGGCGGCGAGAAGACCCGGTCAGAGCTGGACATGGGGTCGCGGGACAAGCTGCTCAAGGGGGGGGAATCCGGCCCGGTGATCGACCTCGCCGACGCCGGGAAGAGCCGGCTGCTCACGCTGGTTCGGCACGCGGATGCCAAGATCCAGATGCCCCCGAAGAAAGCCAAGCTCCCGGATTCGTTGATCGCCGACCTGGAACGCTGGATCAGCCTCGGTGCGCCCTACGACAAGCCGCTTGCTGAAGGCCGGGAGACCGCGTCCGGGATGACCGTCACCGACAGCGACCGGGCCTTCTGGTCCTTCAAGCCGCTGAAGGTCGATGCCCCGCCACGGATCGAGAATCCCTGGGCCAGGACCGCGATCGACGCATTCGTGCTCGAGCCCTTGAATCGGCAGGGCCTGGCCCCCAATCCCCCGGCTGACAGGCGGACCCTCGCCCGGCGCGCCAGCCTGGACCTCACCGGCCTGCCACCCGGGCCGGAGGAACTGGAGGCCTACCTCGAAGATATGCGGCCGGATGCCTGGGAGCGCTTGCTCGAGCGCCTGCTCGCCTCCCCGCACTACGGCGAACGACAGGCCCGCCACTGGATGGACGTGGCCCGCTTCGCGGAAAGCGATGGATTCGAGCACGACTACGACCGGAAGACCGCCTACCACTACCGCGATGCCCTCATCGAGGCCTTTAACGCCGACACCCCCTGGGATCGCCTGGTGGGCTGGCAGCTCGCGGGTGATGAACTGGAACCCGGGAACCCGCTGGCCTGGAAGGCAACCGGCTTTCTCTCCGCCGGGGTCTTCCCCACCCAGATCACGGAGGCTGAATTCGAGCAGGCCCGCTACGACGAGCTGGACGACATGGTGGGCACCACCAGCGTGGCTTTCCTCGGCCTTTCCGTCGGCTGCGCACGCTGCCACGACCACAAGTACGACCCGATCCCGACCCGCGATTATTACAACATGACCGCGACCTTTGCCACCGCGATCCGGAGCGAGAAGGAACTCGGCATGGATTCCGAGGCCTTCCAGGCGAAGTTGGCAAGCTGGGAGGAAAAGCGCCTGCAGCTGGAGCAGGTGAAAACCCAATACGAAACAGCCACCCTTGCATCCGGCTTCCAGGCCTGGCTGAAAAAACCCGGGGACCTGGATACGCTCACGGCCGGGACCTGGCAAGTCCTGGACCCCAGCCGCGTGGTCTCTCGCGAAGGGGCGACACTCACGCGTCAAGCGGATGGTTCCTGGCTGGCATCCGGGAAGAATCCTGCAAACGAGGAATATACCATCGAGGCCACGGCGGCTGCCGGTGCGGCGGCCTTGCGCATCGAGGCCCTGACCCACAAAAGTTTCCCCCGCAATGGCCCCGGGCGAGCGGGCAACGGGAACTTTGCCCTGGGCAACCTCCGCATCGAGGCACGGCCCCTCAACGCAGCCAAGGCCAAGCCGCATCCCATCACCTTCACCGACGCGCGCGCGACGCATCAACAAAATACCGGCACCTTGTCCGTGAAAAGTTCATACGACAAGGATCCTGACAAATCGGGCTGGGCGGTGGATCGCGGCGGGATCGGTAAAGATCAAGCGGCCGTCTTCGTTTTCGACCAACCGCTCGAGACGGCCATGCAGCTCAGCATCACCATGCGCTTTCACGTGAACACCTCGCACACCTTCGGCCGTATGCGGCTTGCTGTCGCCCGGGATGCCGATGCAGACATCAAGGCCGATCTCGGCGCTTCCGGGTTATTGGTCGAGGCGGTTGAGGCGCTCAAAAGCGGCACCTTGAACGACGTACAACGGAAAACCTTGCGGGATGTTTATGTCGGCCAGGACGCTGGCTGGGCCACGCATAACAAAAAGCTGCAGCAGCATAACGCGGCAAGACCACAGCCGAAAAAAGAAAAGGTCCTGGTCTGCTCGGAAGGGGTGAAGCCCGTCAAGAACCATGCGGATGGGCGGGGCTACCCGCATTTTTACCCGAAGGTGCACCACCTCACCCGGGGCGATCCCAAGCAGAAAGGGGCCGTCGCCGAGGCGGGCTTCCTGCAGGTACTGATGCCGGGGGACGGCAAGCCCCAGACCCGGAAACCGCAAGGGGAGACCGACAGCAAGCTGAGCTATCGCCGGGCCGCCCTCGCCCATTGGCTGACCGACCCGGAAAAGGGCTGCGGCCACCTGCTCGCACGGATCATGGTGAATCGCCTTTGGCAACAACACTTCGGGCGGGGTATCGTGGCCACGCCGAATGACTTCGGCTTCCAGGGCGAACGCCCTACCCACCCGGCATTGCTCGACTGGCTCGCGGATGACCTCATCCGTCACCAGTGGCGCTTGAAGCACACCCACAAGCTCATCATGCGCAGTGCCGTGTACCGGCAATCGACCGTGTACGACCCGCGCGATGCCGCAAAGGATATCGACAACCGCTTCCTCTGGAGATTTGCCCCGCGCCGGCTCGAGGCCGAGGCCGTGCGCGACTCCCTGCTGGCTGTTTCCGGAACCCTGGACCGCAGGATGTACGGCCCGGGATCCCTCAATGAATCGATGGCGCGCCGGAGCATCTATTTCACCATCAAGCGGAGCCGCCTGCCCAACGCCATGCTGGTCTTCGACTGGCCCGAGCACTTGGTCAGCATGGGGAAACGCCCCAACACCACGGTGGCTCCCCAGGCACTCTACCTCATGAACAGCCCGCAGGTACGACACTACGCGAAGGGGCTTGCCGGGCGCGCGAAGCAGTCGGTCGATGCCGCCTACCAGCTCGCCCTGGGACGACCGGCAACGGATGCGGAAAAAGAGGCGGCGACGGCCTTCATGGGATCCCAGGCCGCCCGGTATCCCGGCGGCAGTGCCGCCGCCTCCGCGTTCACCGATTTCTGCCAGGCCCTGATGGCGTCGAACGAATTTCTTTACCTGCCATGACCATGAACGATCCCCTCATCCATCGACGTTCCTTTCTCCAGCGCGCCGGCGCAGGGGCCGGCCTGCTCGGGCTCGCCGGCCTGCTGCAGGACGAGCGACTCCTCGCGGCAAACCTCGACCCCCTCGCGCCGAAACGGCCCCATTTTCCCGCCCGGGCGAAGCGGGTGATCTGGATTTTCATCAACGGGGGGCCGAGCCAGGTCGACACCTGGGACTACAAGCCGGCCCTGGAGAAATACGACGGGAAAGAGTTGGAGGGCTTCGACAAGTTCACAGGCTTTTTTGCCAACGCGGTCGGCGGCATCATGAAATCCCCCTTCTCGTTCCGGCCGCGGGGACAATCCGGGAAAATGGTATCGGATCTGTTCCCGCACCTCGGGGAACACGTGGACAAGATGGCCTTCATTCACTCGGGCCATACCGAATCGAACAACCACAGCCCCGCCCTCTTTGCCATGAACTGCGGCCTGGCCCGGATGGGCCTGCCCTGTGCCGGTTCCTGGGTGACCTATGGCCTCGGCAGCAACAGCCGGGACCTGCCCGCCTTCGTGGTCATGTCGGACCCGCTGAACCGCGGCCTGCCCAAGGGGCATGCCGCAAACTGGAGTGCGGGATTCCTGCCCGGGGTGTGCCAGGGCACCTGGCTCAAGCCCACGGGCGACCCCATCGACAACCTCTCCCGGCCGAAGGACCAGTCGCCGGAAGCCCAGCGCGGGCAGCTCGACCTGCTCGCGGCGATGAACCGGAAACACCTGGCCGGCCAGCCCGCGGAGCAGGACCTCGCGGCACGCATCGAAAGCTACGAGCTCGCCTATCGCATGCAGTCGGCCGCGCCGGAAGCCCTGGACATCGCTCGCGAACCGGAGCATATCAAGAAACTCTACGGCATGGACCGGAAAGCGTGCAAGCACTTTGCCGCGCAATGCCTGACCGCACGACGCCTGGTTGAACGCGGGACACGCTTCGTGCAGATCTATTCCGGGGGCATGGAGAACCAGCGTAGCTGGGACGGCCACAAGGACATCAAGGGCAACCATACGCAATTCGCCGGCGAGACGGATCAACCGGTGGCCGGCCTGCTCACCGACCTTGAGCAACGCGGTCTCCTGGATGACACCCTCGTGGTCTGGTGCGGGGAATTCGGCCGCCTGCCCCTGGCCCAGAAAGGGGCCAAGCCGGGACGGGATCACAACCCGCATTGCTTCACCGCCTGGATGGCCGGCGGCGGGGTGCAGGGCGGCGTGAGTTACGGCGAGTCGGATGAACTGGGCCACAAGGCCGCGGTGAACCCGGTGCACGTGAATGACCTGCACGCCACGATCCTGCATTTGCTGGGCCTGGACCATGAGGAGTTGACCTACGTCTACAACGGGCGCCGTTTCCGGTTGACCGACGTGGCAGGCGAGGTGATCCAGCCGATCCTGGCCTAGCCCCTACACCCCATGAAGGAAACGACCATGAGCAAAGCATTTTACCGATACGCAAGTGCCCTTTGGCTGCTCCTCGCCACGGGAGCACCCGGGGAACGCCCCAATATCCTGGTCATCATGACCGACGACATGGGCTACTCCGACCTCGGATGCTACGGGGGTGAAATCGCGACCCCGAACCTGGACGCGCTCGCCGCAGGCGGGATTCGTTACACGCAGATGTACAACACCTCCAAGTGCTGGACCACGCGGATCAGCCTCTTGACCGGGCGCTACCACCAGCGGAGCGGGCGCGGATTTGAACATACCGCGCTCGCGGGTGAAGTGCTGCGACCCGCGGGGTACCGGACCTGGTGGTCCGGGAAGCACCATGCGGACTTCAATCCACACGGGCGCGGCTTCGATCATTTCTCCGGCTTCCTCGGCGGGGCGATCAACTTCTGGAACCCGGGGAACACCGCCCGGGAAGGCGAGGCAGCGCCCGGCTGGGGTGCCACCTACACCTGGGCCTTTGACCAGCGGACCGTGAAGCCCTTCGTGCCGGGGAAACGCTTTTACGCCACCGACACCTTTACCGACTGGGCCCTGGAGTGGCTGGACGAGAAGCGCGGGGCGGACGAGCCCTTCTTCCTTTACGTGGCCTACAATGCTCCGCACTGGCCGCTGCACGCGCATGCCGAGGATATCGCCAAGTACGCAGGAGTCTACGACGCCGGCTACGAGGCGATCCGCAAGGCGCGTTACGCGCGCCAGCTCGCGATGGGCCTGTTCGACGCGGCGAGCACCCCGCTCAGCCCGCCCGAGCACGCGGACTGGAAGGCGCTGCCGGATGCACAACGGAAACAGGAAGCCCTGCGGATGCAAATCCACGCCGCGATGGTCGACCGGGTCGACCAAAACGTTGGCCGCTTGGTCGCCGCGCTGAAAGCCCAAGACGCGTTTGAGAACACCCTGATCTTCTTCCTCGTCGACAACGGGGCCAGCCACGAGCGACCGAGCCGGGGGAAAAAGGATCCGGAGGCCCCCTGGGGAACGGTCGGGTCCTTCGAGGCGATCGGCCAATCCTGGGCCAACGCCGCCAACAGCCCCCTGCGCAAATGGAAAGTCCAGGGCCTGGAGGGAGGCATCAACACGCCAATGATCGCCCACTGGCCCCGGGGGATCCGCGCGGGGAAAGGCTCGATCTGCCGCGAGCCCAGCCACCTGGTTGACCTGCTGCCCACCTGGATGGAGCTCGCGGGCAAAGACGCCGTCTACCCGGCGGCGTTCAGGCCCCTCGACGGCATCTCCCTCGTCCCCACCCTGCACGGCAAGGCGCTCAAGCGCGGCAGGCCCCTCTTTTTCCAGTACGGAAGCTGGCAGGTCATCCGTGACGGGAAGTGGAAACTGGCCCAGGCGAAGAGCGGGCCCTGGGAGCTGTACGACCTCAGCACCGACCGGACCGAGACGCGAAACCGTGCGGGCGAATATCCCGAGCGGGTCGCGGACCTGAAGGAACAATGGCACGCGTGGTACCGGGCCTGCACGGGAAAGGACTGGAAAGGCTCGGCCGGGAAAACAAAAAAGACCCCGAAACCCAGGCGGAAGAAATAGGATGACGCCCCGGCGCCGGGCCAACCATTACGTGCCGGGCGCTTGCAGGCAACGCGCCTTCACCGTGTAGCTGAGGCGATAGGACATCGCATGCTTCTTGGGCTTGGCCACTGAGCTTTGGGCCCTTTTCCCTTTTCCCGGGAGGACCTACGGGCTAGGTTCCTCTTCGCCATGGCCTACCGCTCCCTCCTCCTCCTGATCGCTTTTTGCGGGCTCCATCCACTGGCCCGGGCGGTGGACCGGCCCAACGTTATCATCCTTTATACCGATGACCAGGGCACCCTGGACGCCCGGTGTTACGGGGCTTCTCACCTGTATACCCCGAACATCGACGCCCTGGCGGCCTCGGGGATTC
>JAYGFS010000019.1:0-11340 GCA_046581765.1 Verrucomicrobiota bacterium | reverse complement strand
ATTAAATCACAATTTAGACAAGATGTAGAATTTAGACAATCGTGTATCAAATCATTTAAAGATGACATAAGTGAGGAAGTGAAAATGGTTAACAGTACGGCACAAAACGTGCGTGCCTATCGACCCCATCATATCTCGGCGACGCCCGAGAATCGCCCCGCTCACCGCCTTGGGTGCCCACGGATCGCTTATGTCGAGCACGATGATGGGTGGCGCTTCAAAACCGAAGACCAGGTAAACGACAACCCCTTCCTCCGTGGTGAACCGGGCAGTACCATTCTCCGCTTCCACGAGTTGCAGGGCCTCGGCGGCGATGGGCGAGGCATCCACGTCCTCCATCGCTTCCGGTTGCCCGGCAGAGAGGGTCACTTCAGCCGTGGCATCGGGCAGGTAATAGATGACGCCATCCTCGGTCGAGATGACCGGAACGGGTCGACCGTTGATCTTCACGATACCCGCCGATGCCCGGTGAATGCCGGCAGCCCCGACCTCCAGGACGACCGGTTCAAGCGTCAACCGCGCCACCGCGGGGCCATGCAGTTTTGTGTTCAGGGAATAGTCGTAATCCTCGAGCCAGTAATAATAGGTCCCCGGCTCCGTAATCACATCGAGCAGGCTGTACTGCGCGCCGGCTCCGGTGCCTTTCCCGGCAATCAAATCACCGGGCAGTCGGGTTCGCTCACCATCAACCTGATCTGAACGGTACACATAAAAGCCCAGGTTGTTTCGTTCGCTGCCGGTCTGCCAATTGACCCGAATCCCCGAATCCGTCGGGTGCGCATCGAAGGACGCCAGGGCAATCTCCGTCGGTATCGATAGGAAGCCAAAGTCAACGCTCGAGAGGACCTGGCCGGATGCCAGGTTGAAAACCTGGCTGGGCGGGGTGGTCGGGAACTGGAACCCCGTCGGCAGCGTACTGATATCAACCTCAACCGCATAGGTACCTGCAAGAAGATTAGAAAAGGCGTAAAAGCCCCCGTTGCCGGGAACCGCCTGGGTTACATTACTCGAGATAAAGGTTTGGATGCCGAGCAGGTCGACACTGTACAGATTCACCGTGATATTCGAAAGACCCAGGCTGGCAATATTCTCATTCGGTTGACCATCGCGGTTTACATCCAGCCAGACCGTATCGCTGATCTGACCCAGGGCGATCACGACCGCAGATCCCGTCGCGGAAACACCCGAGACCGGGGCGGCACCGGACGGACGGGACCGCACGCCGGTCAGCGGACTCGGCCCAAGTGAATACGCGGGAACGCCGACAACCGACGCAATGTTCGTCAAGGACCCCGCGATCACGGTTTCAAAATAGACCGAAGTGGAGGCACCAACCAGTAAACTGGGGATCACCAGCGGGGTGAAGCCCGGCAGCATGGTGTCATCAACAACCAGGTTCGCCAGGTGCACGGTTCCGGTATTCTCTACCACGAAGCAGAACGTGATCGGAGTATCGTTGGTACCCATGATCAAGGACACCCCGGGACAGGAGGCTCCCGCATCCTGTCCCAGGTAAACCGATTTCGCGAGGGTCACGCCGCCGGGGCAATCGATGAGCACCACGACGTTGGTGGTCGAAATATTGCCACAGTCGTCCGTGGCGCTAATCACGATCGGCGGGGGGGTGGGTCCCTGCACCGGGGCACCCGGCAGGGGCGACTGGGCCAGGCTGACGGATCCGCAGGCATCGTTCACGACGACTCCGGCCAGGACATCCGGAATAACCGCCCGGCAATTTTCATCCGGAATCAACGTAACCGAGTTCGTGGCTGAGACAAAGACCGGGCCGCTGAGGTCATGGGTATAGGTCAGCACCTGGGAGCAGGTGACCGCGGGCGAACAGGCATCAAAGGCGCTGTAGGTCCGGGTCAGGGTCACGATACATCCATTCGTCACCGCCACGTCGCCCTGGTGAACCACGGTCACCATGCCGCAATTATCCGTGGTCATAACCAGGCTGACATCGGGCACCGGGATCACCGGGTTGCACCCCAGGTTTTCGTCGGGCGGGCAAGCCGTGATGACCGGGGGTTCGAGGTCCTCCGTCCAAGTCAAGACCTGGACGCAGGTGTTGGAATTCCCACAGCCATCAAACACGACATAGGTCCGGTTGAGCGTAACCGTACAGCCGTTGGTGACCACGCTTTCACCCGCAATCGCGATCGACGAGACCCCGCAATTGTCGGTTGCATTCACAAGGTTGGTATCGCCGCCCGGGATCAGGACGGGATTGCAGCCGAGATTGATATCGGGCGCGCAGGCCACGATCGTCGGCGGCTCAAGATCTCGCGTCCAGAAGAATACCTGGTCACAGGTACTCGCATTGCCACAATCGTCGGTCACCCGGTAGGTGCGGATGAAGCTGACCAGGCACCCGTTGGTAACCGTCGATTCGCTCGCCACACTGACGCTTACCCCACCACAGGCGTCGGCAGCCAGCACCGCGTTCGTATCTGCAGGCGGAATGACGGTTGCGTTACACCCCAGGTCGCCACCGGCCGGGCAAAACGTAATCACGGGCGCGACCAGGTCTTCAACCCAGGTCAGGGTCTGCACGCAGGTGCTTACATTTCCGCAGGCATCGCTTAGCCGATAGGTGCGGCGCAGGGTGACATCACAGCCGTTTGTTGTCGTAACTTCATTGCTCACGGTGATGCTCGCGATGCCGCAGAAGTCGACCGCATTGATCGCATTCGTATCGGCCGGGGGGATGCTCGCTGGATTACAGCCCAGGTCCATATCGGGGGCGCATTCAAAGATCTCCGGGGCATCGAGGTCATGGGTCCACGTAATGGCCTGCAGGCAGCTATTGGTGTTGCCGCAGGTATCCGTAACCAGGTAGGTACGGTTGATGGTCAAGTCACAACCATCTTGCGAGAAGACCTCCAACAGCAGCGTCACCGTGACCGACCCGCAATTATCCGTCGCAACGACGGCATTGGTGTCGGCAGACGGAATATTCGCCGGATTACACCCGAGATCCTGGCTTGGAGCACACGCCGTGATCACCGGGATCTCCGTATCTTCTATCCAGGTCAGGGTCTGCACACAATTCGATGAATTGCCACAGGCATCCTGGACCGTATAGGTACGCGTCAGGGTGACCTGGCACATGTTGGTTACCAGGACTTCGCTCAGCACGCCAATGGAGGTGATACCGCAATTGTCCGTCGCCATGACCGCATTCGTATCCGCGGGCGTGATCACGGCAGGATTGCAGCCGAGGTCTGCATCGGGGGCGCACTGGGTGATAACCGGAGACTCCGTATCCACCGTCCAGACCAGGGTTTGCACACAGGTATTGGAGTTGCCGCATCCATCCAGTACCAGGTAGGTCCGGGTCAGGGTCAAGTCGCAGCCGTTCGTCACCGTCGTCTCGTCGGCAACGACAAGCGCGGCGATGCCACAGTTATCGGTCGCGGTGACCGCGCCGATATCGGCGGGGGGGATGTTGGTAGGGTTGCACCCGAGGTCCATATCCGGTGCACACGTGGTAATTTGAGGCGCTTCGCTGTCCTCGGTCCAGGTGAAGACATGCGAGCAGGTCGTCGAGTTGCCGCAGGGATCCGTGATAATATAGGTCCGCGTCAGCATGAAATCACAGCCATTGGTCACCACGACATCCACATTCGTGATGGCCACCACGCCACAATTGTCGACGGCACCCAGCAGGCCCGGCACCGGCGCCGGAAGACTGATAGGATTGCAACCAAGATCCTGGCCCGGTGGACAACCATTGATCGTGGGCGGTGCCAGGTCCTCTATCCAAATCACGCGCTGCGTGCAGGTGCTGGCGTTTCCACAATCATCCACCGCCAGGTACACCCGGCTCAGGGTCACGTCGCAGCCGTTGGTAACCGTCAGTTCACTGAACAGCGACAGGCTCACGCCGCCACAGGCGTCGGCAACCGATATGATGTTGGTATCCGCAGGGGGAATGATAAGCGGGTTGCAGCCCAGGTCCTCATCCGGCACACACTGGGTAAAGACCGGACCCTCGAGGTCCTCAATCCAGGTGATGCTCTGCACGCAGGTATTGGAATTGTTACAACGATCGACCACGGCATAGGTCCGGGTCAGGGTCACCAGGCAACCATTGGTACTGAGGATATCGCTCACAAACAGGTTCGTCACCGGGCCGCAGGTATCGGTCGCCAGCACCGAGGCGGGTGCTATCACGGGAATGTCTCCCGGATCCGGGTTGCAGCCGAGGAATTCGGCCGGCGGGCAAAAAGTGATAACCGGCGGATCCGTATCCGGCAGGACGGCGACCGCAAGCGTATGCGTATCGTTCAAGGCATTGAGGTCGGTAACCAGGTGGACCACGTTCGCGTTGTTCGTCAGGAATCCCGCCTGGCAGCAATCATCAATGGCCAGCTGGATGGTGTAATTCGTCACCTGCCCGGCGGCGAAGTCACCGATGACCACCTTGAGCAAGCCGCCTCCCAACTCGACCAGGTTCGCACTGGAATTCAAGGCGTCGAAGGTTACGCCGACCGGCAACTGGTTGCTGACCACAACGCCCGTGGTATCATTCGGCCCCGCGTTGGAGACCACCAGGTCCAGGACCACCGGCGAAGAAGCGTCGACCGGATTAGCCGCGGGGATGACTTCCACCCCGACATCCGCAAAGGCCGCAACCAGGGTAAGGGTCGGATCCAACGGGGTCCCGGTATCCGGATCGTCTGAAAGCACCTCGGGCACATTGCCCGAGCTGATGATCGCCTGGTTGGCGACGGAGCTGTTGGTCTGAACGCTATCCAGGGTGACCTCGAAGATGATGGTGACCGTCTCACCTGCCGGCAAATCCCCCAGCGGCAGGTTCACCTGTGCCCACGCACTCAGGCGGCCGATGCCTGACAGCAGCAGCATGATCCCCAGATACCTTGTGAGTCGCTTGCTCATTATGGATTCGTCGGCAAGGTCGGATTAAAACACCCACCGTTAAAGGTGATTAAACCGCTGGCGGTAACGGTCGCAAAATTGTTGGCGGCGGCGAGGCCGGCGGTGTCAGACTGGGTGATTTGCAGGACCGCTGAGGCCACGATGAGACTCAGGTCGAAGATCCCGGGGCTTCCGCCCGCATTGTCATCGTTGCCCTGGATGTGCACGCAGATGTCGGCACTGTCGTCAGCGGTGATCTCGATGGCGTCATCGCTCAGGTTGACAAAGGCATTATTTACGATGCGAATATCATTTCTCGGGCCCAAGGCGGGGCCATCATCCTCGCTCAAGATATCGATGCCCTGGTTGGTGATGTTCTGGATCGTGTTGTCATCCATGGTCAAGTTGAGGCGCCCGTTGTCATACCGGTGGATCACGGAGATTCCATCCGTGTTCCCCCCCCCGCTTGTACCGTCATCACCCAGGGTATTGTTCTGGACCAGGATGGTCCACGTGGCGTTGTTCACGGCCGGCGTCACGACACTCCCTCCCTTCAGGATTTCAATTGCATTTCCTGCACCGGCCGTGTTCTGGGTAAGGATCGTGTTGCCATCCGCAGGGGCCTGGTCGCCGATGCGCCCCTCGACGTTGCCGTTACCCTGGATCCGGATGCCGAAGTCCGACAACCCGGTCAGGCTGTTTCCCTGCATGTCAAAGGTGAGACCGCCTACATCACTGACCAGCAGGTCAATCCCGCCACCCGCCGGAGCCCTGTCGGGACCGCCTCCATTGGTGGATATGTTGTTCAGGATATTGAGGTCATTGCCGGTGGTTCCATCGGATTCAAAACGGACGATCGATCCTTCCGGCGCGTCGAAGGATGAGTTGAGCAGGTCCAGCCTGATCCGCGCCGTATTCGCAGATACAAACAAGATGGCATCCGCGCCAAAGAGGTCATTATTGTCATCGATCGTGCAGCCATCGATCGTGGCATCGAGGTTGCCGCTGTAATTCTCAACCAGGAGGGCATGCTCGGGATAGTTCACGATCAGGCTGCCCGTCATCGAGAAATTTCCCGTCAGGCCCGAGCCCGGATCGCTGCCGACCAGGCGAATACTGCTGTCGCCCGCGATTGTTCCGTTGCCGTCAAGGACGCAGTCCGTAATCGTAAGGTCCTGGTTCCCGGATCCCGAGATCCCGTGCGACGTGCTGTTGTCGAAACGGCAATAGGCCAGGACCGTGCTTGTGGCGTTGCTTATGCTGATCGCCCGCCCGCCGGCATTGTCGATTTGCATGCGCTGCAGGGTTATGGATTCGACACCGTTCAACACGACCGCATCGCCGAGTTTACCGGTGATCTGGCCACCACTGGCGTTCCCGCCTTGCGCCGTGTTGACGTTATCGCCCTTCACGGTAAACTGGCCGCTAACCGTGTCGAGACGGATCCCCGGGTCCACCCCGCCCGTGGAGCGAATCTCGGCAAAGACCAGGCTCAATGCCGTCGTGGCAATGTCTACCGCGGCCGCACTTCCCGAATCAACGGTGCTGACGCCGACCAGGTTGTTCCCGATGCTTCCGCCGTCATCTACGCGAACACCCGGTTGGTTGTTGGCTGCAGTGTTGACCTCCAGGTTGCCAAACGTAAAGGAACCGGTTCCCGAATTGGAGATATCAATACCTGCGCCAACCGTTGCGGTAATCACCGTGTCGTCAAAAATATTGATGGCACCCGTCACCTGGGTCAGGAAAATCCCGTTCAAGCCGTTCTCCGCAATAACCGTCCCGAGATCCATCGCGGCGTTCACATTGTTCAATACCAGCGCCGCCCCGCCACTGGCGTTGATAAAGCTGAACGCGTCCGTGATATTCACGTTACCCGCATTCTGCAGGTTCATCCCGTCGCCGCCGATGCTGAAGATCTCAAGAAAACCAAAGACCGTGTCCCCGACGACCGTGTCCATAATGACCCCCGGGCCCGCGTTATTATTCCCAAGCACATCCCCGAAGTTGATGTCTGCATTGGTGATATTGGAAAGATCCAACAGGATGCCGTCCGCCGTCTGAAGCGTGTTGGCAACATTCGCCTGGATGGTGAGGTCATTGATGCCGTCGATATCCACCCCTCCTCCAGCCACATCGACAACCAGGGTGGCGATCGTGAGATTGGCCCCCGCAGAGGACCCGGCGACCAGGCCATCCGCTCCACCGCCGGTGATCGTCACCCCGGAAAAGTTGAGGTTGATCCCGGGTGACCCGCTGATATCGATACCGATACCGACCGGCGTACTGACGACGACCTCGCCGCTTACGCTGAAGTCGTCCGTCAAATTGGCAAGGGCGATACCGCGTCCTGCAGAAGTAGTTGACATCACGGTGTTAAAGGACCACCCAGGGACACCGCCTGTTTGTCCCTGCGTACCGTTGATGTCGATGCCGGCACCGCCCGTTGCATCGATGGTCGCGGGCTGGTTGGCAATGTTGACCGTTCCGGCACCCGATGCCACGAAGCCCGCCCCTTGTACGGTTGTGATGTTCAAGGTATTGAAGGTCGACAAGGCCCCGGCACTGTTCCCGAGAGAGACCCCGGCAGCCAGGACCGCCGAACCCGCGTTGTTTACCAGCGTATCACCGAAGGAACCGGCAAATCCCGGGGAGGTATTCAGCGCGATGCCAGAAGCGCCCGGGGCGATCACGCGGGTAAGGCCGGTCACCGTCAGATCGCCACTGAGATTGTCGAGTTGAACCCCATGCGAGGGGGCGTTACTCGACATGAGATGATCCAGCGTGACGGATAGGGCACCGCCATCCAATTGAATGCCGCCATTGCCGGAAATTTTCGCGTTGTCCATCGACAAGCTGGAAATACCTAGACCAAAGAGCATGTTGCCCGCGGCATTCGAGCCGATATCCAGGCCCCGCACGGTGTTATCCTGGGCCAAGGCCAAGCCATCTACCAGGAGCGGCCGGGAAGCGGCGGCAACCAGGGTGGTTCCCCCGAGTATAAGATCCACGCCCTGGCCAATGAGGGACTGGTCGGCCTCAAGTACCAGGCCGCCGGTATACGAACCGCTGCCGGAAAAAAGGAAGATGATGTCACCCGCACTGTCAACATCGGCCCCGCCATTCACATCGACGAGTGTGTTCAAGGGATTTACCGAAGTGCCGTCGCCGTTCGTCGCCAGGCTGTTATCCACATACCAGATCATGTTGCTGATATTCAACTCAACCGAACCGGTGTCCGTTCCAAGGCCGTCGCTGATGATAAAGTTGAAGGTATCCGTAGGCCCGGTGAAACCGGCGGCCGGCAGGTACTCGAATGACCCATCCGGCATGATCGTCACGGTGCCCCCATTCACGCTGTTGGTGTTCGTCGTGAGGAGAAAAATAGGCTGCCCCTCCGGATCGAAGGCCCCCGCCAGCACCCCCGGTGCCGCCACGCTGCGCAGGGTGTTACCGAGAACCAGAATGCCCGTGATATCCGGGGCGACGGGCGGCGAGTTGATGAAGGTGACTTCTTCTGCAAGGTTATCGAGGAGATCGTTTTCAAGGGTGGTGGTCGTGACCGTAACCAGGCTGGTGACGAATCCGGAACCCACCGCTTCCGTCAGCAGGTTTATCGTCGCCGTGGCCCCGATGGCCAGGGTCGAGATGTCGCAAACCACCAGGCCCGGTGAGGGATTATTACAGGTGATACCCGGCCCGGGTGCAGCACTGAGGAAGTTCACCCCCACGGGGAAGGTATGGGTAATCTGCACGTTTTGCGAGTCAGATGGCCCGTTGTTGACCACCACCGAAGTAAAGGTGATCTGGTCGCCCACGGTTACGGGATCCACATCGTCGTTCAAGGTCACCGCGAGCTCCGACACCGCATCGATGACGATCGTGACCAGGGCATCGTTGGTGAAAACGCCATCCGAAATCGCGTACGCAAAGGTATCGGTGCCCCCAGTGCTGGTCGGTAAATACAAAAAGCTCCCGTCTGGATTCAGCGTGACCGGATCCCCGAGGGCGCTAACCGTATCAAAGGAATCGATCACCAGGGCGTCGCCGTCGGGGTCATTATCGTTGAGCAATACGCCGGGGGCCGGGATCGACAGGGGCGTGACCGACGGCGTCGCGTAAGAATCGTCCCGTGCAATCGGGGAGGTCTGGATGGAGCCCGGCACCAGGGTGGTTCCCGGCGGCAACAGGTCTTCCAGGACCATGGCACTCACGTCGTCCGGACCTGCGTTGCTGACGACGATGGTATAGCGAATGCTTTCGCCCGGGTTCGCCACGCCATCCACGATGATTTCGTTGATGACTTCGTCTACTTTTGTGGCCGAGACATCCGCCAGCACGCCCCGGGCCGTCTGGATGAAATCCAGCGCAAAATTCAGGTTATCCGTCGGACCTTTTGCCCGAACACCGGAACCGACGAGGGGGCTCTCCTCCTGGACCTGGATGGTGATCTCGATTGCCGTGACCGCGGTGAAATCAACCCCCGAACCGGCAATGGTCGTGAAGGTCGAGAAGGGCATCGCGATGGTCGCGGCCACCGGAATATCATCGGACAGGACCCGGGTAGCCGTGGAAATATCGGTCGCGCCGGAGAACGCGACAATCGTGATGGCAATGGGCTCTGCACCGAGGACCAGCTGGTTGAATCCGAATTCAAAGGTATGGCTCTCGCCGGCCTCGGTCAAATCCGGGGTGGGCGAGATGCCCGGGACCGGATTGAGCAGCACGTTGCTTGCATCGAATCCGTCCCACTGCAAAACGAGGAAAACGACTGCATTTGGCGCACCCGTGATGACCAGCTCGCCCCCGATAACCTCGGCCTGGCCGAATTCCGTTTCATCAGCAGCGTCCCGTTCACGCCCAAGAATCGTGCCGGTGAAGTCAAAAACGGTGTTCTGGGTGGACGGACCGTTCATGATCTGGTCCTTTGTAAAGGTATCGACCACGAGATCGGCCGTCGCGGACAAGCCGGCAAACATGCTGCTCAACAAAAGTGCTGGAAAAGGTATTCTCACAAAATTTCTGGACCGATCATAAATCCTAACCCGAACACGGGCCCACGTTTACTCACAAACGCTGTGCCAAGGCATCCGCCCACCGCAGGTGACCGGACGATCCCGCAAGGAACCCATCGCGTTTCGCCCCGACGACTATAGCCTGAGATTCGCCTGAAACCTATTGTTTTATGCACCTAGCCGGTGGAAAAATCACGGGTGCGCAAGAGGGTGAAACAAGCCCTGGCAGACGGTTGAAAATGCGTAGTACATTTGGGCATCATCGGACAATCCTTACCGCAGCCGGGCTGATAGGAACGGTTCATTCGTGGGAATTGGAGAAGCGATTGACCTGCCTGAACGCCATCGGGATCGCGGCGGGAATGGCCGGAGACCTGTCCGAATACGCCTCTAGAGCGAGGATACGCACTCGACATCGTCGATAAAAAATTCCACCGAGGCATCCAGGCATTGCACGGTGAGGTGCACCGAACTCAATTCTCCCTCGGGGTTGCAGTTGAAATCCCCGGTTAAAAGGGTCCATTTCTGGTCGGAGCACGTGCGCCTGACAAGGATTTTGTCCTGCCCGTTCTGGACCACGACCAGCTTGATATCAGCCTCGGGTTTGTTCTTCAGCCTCACGTAGGCCGTGAGCCGGTAAACACGCCCCTTCTCCACCGTCGTACTCAAATCGCGTTGCGGGTAATCGCCGGGACTTTTTCGGTCGGTGATAACCAGGCTGGACGAGCCTGAATTTGCCGCATCCTTGCTCGTCACGATAATGCCGTGGCCGTGGCTCTGCCATTCGCCCCGGGAGTCTTCAAAACCAAACTTTTTCATGGGCTGAACGCCTGCAGATTTCACCACGAGGTCGGCACTGGTCAGGTTTTCAATCGGGGCTTCCCCCTCCTTGGGAATCGTCGAGATCGGCACATAGAAAATACCGTGCTTGTTGCGACCGTCCTTGATGCGCTGTGTCCATTCCGGCTGCATTTCTACCGGGAAAGTGCTGGTCTCCTGGATAATAAACTCGCCGGTCTCGTTATCTGCATCGGCAACCACATTCGTCGCCGTGGTGGCCGCATCCCCGCCAGCAAGCTCATCCTCCATCCCCATCGCCGCCTTGATATGGTCACGAAAATGCCAGGCCATGCCGGCCGCGATCAGCAGGGACACCCCGCTGATGATCAGGTGGGGCAGCCACCGCTTGAAGGGCTTCGGCGGCTTTTCCTCAACGTACTCCTCGTAATACGGTTCCTCCTCATGCACCTGCTCGTACACCGGTTGCTCGGGGGCCTGCTGGTCATACGGGTTGCTCGGGTCCCGGGGGTAATCGTTCATCCGGGAAGGATAAACACAATGTCGGCGATTTGGAAGCGTGATTTTTGACCCGTTTCGATGGGTCCTTCCAGTCGATGGGGCAACACCACCCGGACAGCGCCCGCAGGCATGGCTCAGGGCT
>JAYGFS010000667.1:0-1948 GCA_046581765.1 Verrucomicrobiota bacterium | reverse complement strand
TAATGGACTCAGCGCCTTATCCCTGCCCAAAAGTCCCCGGAATTTCGCCTATTTATGAAGGCATAAAAATGACGCAAAGACCCATTCCCATGCGCATCCCGACTGGCGGAGGGCATGCATTTGTAGTAGGTAAAGGAGGATCCACTCAACCGGTCCCGGAGTCCAACCATGAAGCCCTGTTCAGCCTGCCTTTTCGCCGTCCTGCTGCACGCCTCCGTGTCGGCAGCCCCGCCCAATATCGTTTTACTCCTCGCCGACGACCTGGGTTATGGCGACCTCGGCTGCTATGGTCATCCGCAGGCGCGAACCCCGGTAATCGACCGCCTCGCCCGCGACGGCGTCCGTTTCACCCAGCATTACGCCAATGGACCGGAGTGCAGCCCGACACGGACAGCACTCCTCACAGGGCAATACCAGCAGCGGTCCATGGGCCTGGAGTGCGCCATCGGCACCGGTAACGTCGGGCGCTACGACGAGGCGATCCGCCTCGCGGGCGAAGACCGGCTGGGGCTGCCGGCCGGCCGGGTCCTGCTCCCCTCGGCCCTGAAGCCCGCCGGCTATGCCAGCGGCGTATTCGGCAAATGGCACCTGGGCTACGAGCCGCGGTTCAACCCGATGCGACACGGGTGGGATGCCTTTTTCGGATACCTGGGCGGCAACGTTCACTACTTTAACCACCGCGAGCTGAGCGACCTGCATGTACTCTTTCGCGGGCGACTGCCGGTCCACGCGGAGGGGTACATGACGCGGCTCATCACCGACGCCTCCATCGATTTCATTGAGCACAACCGGGACCGGCCCTTCTTCCTCTATGTTTCCCACGAGTGCCCGCACTTTCCCTTCCAGGGGCCGGGCGACAGGCAGAAGGTGGTGGATGAATCCAACTGGACCGAGCCCGACGCGAAGGCCTACGTGGCGATGCTCGAGGACCTGGACCACGAGGTCGGGCGGGTGCTGGCGGCCCTGGACAAGCACAAGCTCACCGAGAACACCCTGGTGATCTTCGTGTCGGACAACGGGGGCTTCGCGGGCGCGGCCAACATGGGCCCGCTCAAGGGGGCCAAGAGCACGACGCTTGAAGGCGGCATCCGGGTGCCCCTGATCATGCGCTGGCCGGGCCACATCCGCCCCGGCACCACCAGCCACCAGGTCTGCGCCACCTTCGACCTCACCTGCTCGATCCTCCGGCTCGCCGGGGCGGAGGTCGACTCCCGGCGCCTGGACGGGCTTGATATCGTCGACCACACCATGCAGGGCAAGCCGGCCTTTGCCCGTACCCTCTTCTGGCGGGGCAAGCGCGGCGAACGCACCTGGTGGGCCGTGCGCGAGGGCGACTTGAAATACGTCCGCAAGACCGAGGGCGAAACCCAGGAATGGTTGTTCGACCTCTCGAAGGACCCAGGCGAGACGAAGGACCTGCGTTCCGCGCGACCCGGGCAGTTCAAGCGCCTGAAGGAACGCCTGGCGGAATGGGAGCAGGATGTGCAAGCCCGGGACAAAGCGGGTGCTGAGTGAGGCCGTGGACCTGTGTCCGCGCAAACGGCAGGGCATTTTCGTTGACCGGATTGCACCTAAGCCGGATGATGATCTCCATGGCAAGACCGGGCGGGAATGGAAGGTACTCCCTTGGCCGGGCAAATGGATGCCTGCGTGCGGGGATGCGCCCGTGATCGCCCGGGTCATGCTCCCGGCTTTGCTGGTTGGCCACCTGGCCTGCGCGGACGATTTCACCGACCTTCACGCGCTGATCAAGCCCCAACCGGGCGAATCACGCTGGATGGAGATCGAGTGGCACCCGCGCGTGTGGGAGGCGCGCCGGCAGGCGGCGGCAGAAGCCAAACCGCTTTTTCTCATGGCGGGTAGCGGTGGTGCACCCGCCGCGGGCTGTTGAACGGCTGGCCGTGGTGTGAGCCGTGGGCTCACCTTCTGGACGGACGAGACCATTCGC
>JAYGFS010000628.1:0-8605 GCA_046581765.1 Verrucomicrobiota bacterium | reverse complement strand
ACGCTTGCACGAATATACGCTCTTGAGAAGGCAAAAAGTGAGAGCGAGGCACATTTATTGACCGGATTATCAGGCATTTTGCATGGGGACCGCGTGGGTTGGTATAAATTCCACACCCGGGCAATGAATCGGTCAGGCCCTGCTCCAGGTTGCGCCGACCCCTTATCGGCTTGTACCTCCACGGGTTTTTCCAAACGACAAGCGGCATTCATTTTACGGGTGATGGATGCCCTGCGCCGCGATCGACCAAATTTTTTACCGGATGCTTCGCGGACCGGGTGCACCCGATGTTAAGCCGGAATGGTCGAGCACCTCGCGTGGTCCCGGAGAAGGTTCAAGCGTTCTTTCGTGGTTCGAATCGCCTCCCACGACGCGCCCCGGTCTGCAAGAGTACGCGTTAAGCGCTGGACAAGTTGTGCGGATACAGCGTAGCGTGACGCCTTTCCCCCCTTGGATGTCATGCAGGTTCGTGTGGTTCAAGGGGGCCTTTGCAACCGGGAGGCTGGTTATCGGACAAGCGGCCGAGTCGCTTACGAACATGCAGGAAGAATCCATACCCGAAGAGGACGTGCAGGCCGAGCAGGTACCACCGACTCCGGCGGAGCCGATTGATACCGGCGAAGCCGTCGATTCCGGGGAAGTCCCTGCGCCCGATGGACAGGGCGCGGACGTCGAAACACCTCCCGGTGAAGAGGCCCCTCCGAGGCTCTCGCGTTTCGAGCGCCGCTGTGTTGCCGCAACCAACGCCTTGCGCACCCTGGTGCGCGATCTCTACACCCTCCAGTTTCGACGACCCGAAGGGACGGCAAAAAAATTCAAGGTCCAGCTGGAGATCGATGTCGATCCCGAAGATAACTGGGCGCTGCACTTTGAGCCGGGCCTGCTGATGCAGGTGAAGCGGCAGTTGGAAGACGCGGAGGCGGAGTGGGGCTCGTACATTGAGGGCCGCGTGTATGACTTTCATGCGGATTCTGCCAAGACCGATCAATCCGTACCCCCTGCCGCGACCATGGTTTTTTCCGGGTACGATAATTTCGGCACCCCGCAGTGGTGCGAATTATCACAGGTGCTGCTCGACCGCAAGGATCCCCGGGTCGACAAGCTCTTTGAGTCGAGGGCTCCGGCCTTGAATGTCGTGCAGTTCGGAAAAGAACTGAAAAGTGAGCAACTGTCCTCGTATGGCAAGGGATCAAAAACCTACTCCCTGCTTGGGCAGATTGCCTTCGGGTACCTGTTTGTTCCAGAGGCCAAGAGAAGAATCAAGGCTGGGTCAGAAAAACTGGCCCTGACCTTCCAGGTCGTGGAGACGCGTGACATGCAGGGCGCCTTTGACTTGCGAGTCAATACCATTGCAGGCGTGTATCCCGAGGAGGAGATCCAGGACTTGCTCCTCAGCGACCGCAATATGTGGATTTATCGCGCGCGCGAACTCGCCCAGCGTGGACTGGACGAGGTGAAGGAACGGGCCGTGCACGCGAAACGGGCCCATGATCCTACGGCCTATAACGCGGCCATGAAGAAAGTCCCCGGGGTTATCCGCGAATTTTCAAAGTCGCTGGAGCGGGGGGGGCGGCAGTCCACCCGGCGCACCCATCATGCGGAACATCGGCGGCAGAAAGGCCAGCGCCCGGTCCATAAAGCGCTTGAGGATGTGCTGTCAGGGTCCCTGCCCAGGATGTTTAGGGACCACAACCGGGACTCGAACGTGGCCATCGGCAGCGGACAGCGTGCCCATGTATTCAACGACGACGGCCGTCACATCACGAGTTTCTCGGTTGCCGGCGACGAGTTGGATCAGCGCGTGCGCAAAGGCCGCTGGGAAGTGATGAGCGATGAAGCCGCGCAAGCCTTGCGGGACAAAATCCAGTCCTACGTCCCCCCGAACCGCAAGGCCGCGGGTGAAAACCCGGGCAAGGCCCCGCCCCGCGACTGATCTATCCAGGGCCTTTTCCGTGTACGGATGTGTACATCGCACATATTTGTTCTGCCCGGCAGCCCTGAAAGGACCGGGTGAATAGCCCGCTGCCTTCGCAATCCATTCGGGGATGAACGCGAGCCGGCACGGGATGCCTGTCCGGTCGATCCGGTTCATATTCTGGCGTGATTTGGGGCGGACAAGGCCCCTTCATGGCGCTTACCCACCGGCTCCCTGGAGCATTTCCGGCGTTTTTTAATCGGTTATATTCCGGCGGCCGGCCCTCCCGGATTTCCCATGGCATATTTTGTGCTACTTCATCCCGGCCTAGGTTTATGATGGTATTACCTGAAGATAATGGCTTGCCCCAGCCGGACAGGGGCCTTGCTCATGCCGGTATGGCTGCAACGAGCGAGGGCCTGCGCCTGCTTCCCAGGGGGAAACCCTACCGTCGAATGCTCCGGGCCCTGCACAGCGGCAGTGGTCACAAGATCAGGTTCAATCACATCGACTTGCAGGATGTGCTCAGCCGGGTGTAGGTCTTTCCGGTCCTCCCCAGGGAGTGGTGATTCCCGGGCTGTTCCCGGCCGGGCCCGTTTTTTGTGGCGAACGCGGCCCCGTTTCGGTTAAGGGCAGGGCATGATCAAGCATATTGTCATCTGGAAGTTGAAGGAAGAATCCGGTGGCCGAAGCAAGGCCGAGATCGCCGCCGCATTAAAGGAACAGCTGGAAGCCCTGCCCGTGTTGATCCCGGAAATCCGCGCGCTGGAGGTCGGGTCGAACATGAAGGAAGGCGACTTCGCGGGCGATATCGCCCTGCATGCAGCCTTTGATTCACTGGAGGACCTGGCACGCTATGCAGCTCACCCCGAGCACGTGAAGGTGGGGACCTTCCTCAAGGAGGTGGTGCTTGAGCGTCGCGTGGTCGACTTTGAAACCTGAACTCAGTTCATGTGCTTGAGGCAGCTCACCATGACCAGGGATACAAAGACCAGGCGGCCCCACTGGACCAGCAGTTTCGGATCGACGAACCCGTAATATATCCCCGCCACAACCGTTAACACGGCGATCAGGTAGGCTCCCCAACGTTTTAGCAGCCAGCATCCGACATAGCTGACCAGGAAGCCCACCTGCATCAGGATCTCGACGCGAAGATGTGTCTCGCCGAAGGTGTCGATGATGCGTTGCCGTTCAACCGGGTCGCTCATCAGGCTGACGAAAAAGGGGAAGCCGATGAAGCCGAGGGCGCAGAATACCGTGACGATAATCGGCCGTCTTCGGCCCAGGGGTTCGCGTGTTTCGCCCATGCCTAGATGACCTTGCGTGCGTGGGCCAGGATGGCTTCGCCCATCTCGCGGGTAGAGACGGTCTCGCGCCCTTCGCGGCCCAGGTCGGCCGTACGGAGCCCCTCGTCCAGTGCGCCCTCAACGCCTGCCCGAATCCCGGACGCCGCTTTCTCCTCCCCGAGATCATCCAGCATCATCGCCGCACTGAGGATACAGGCAATCGGGTTGGCCTTCGACTGCCCGGCGATATCCGGGGCACTTCCGTGTACCGGCTCGAAGAGCCCCGGTTTCGTCGTGCCCAGGCTGGCGGAGGGAAGGAGTCCCAGCGAGCCCCCGAGCGTCGCGCCTACGTCAGACAGGATGTCACCGAAGAGATTTCCGGTGACGATGACGTCGAATTGACCCGGGTTGATCACCAGCTGCATGGCGGCGTTGTCGACGTACATATGGGAAAGCTCCACGTCGGCATATTCCTCCGCCCCCAGCTTCGTGACCACGTCCCGCCAGAGCTGGGAAACCACGAGTACGTTTGCCTTGTCGACGGAACAGAGGCGGCCCCTGCGCTTGCGGGCCCACGCGAAGGCCACCCGCGCCACCCGCTCGATCTCGGGCGTCGTGTAGCGCATGGTATTGAAGGCGTCCTCGTTCCCGGCTTCGCCGCTGCGTCCCCTGGGCTCACCAAAGTAAATGCCGCCGGTGAGCTCACGCACGACCAGCATGTCGGTGCCGGCGACGGCTTCCGGCCGCAAGGGCGACGCTTCCGCGAGGGATGCGGGGACCGCAACCGGGCGCAGGTTCGCGAAGACCCCGAGCTCGCGCCGAATCTTGAGCAGGCCGCTCTCCGGCCGCATGTCGCCGGTGTGGTGATCCCAGGCCGGGCCGCCGACAGCACCGAGCATGACGCCGTCCGCCGCCTGGCATGTCTCGATCACCGAGGCCGGCATCGGGTCCTTGTACCGGTCGATAGCTGCACCGCCCGCGGCGTCCTCGGTATAGGTGAGGTGGAAACCGCAGGCCTCGCTCACCGCATCGAGAAGCGTGACGGCTTCGGCGATGACCTCGGGGCCGATACCGTCACCCGGCAAGAGTGCGATCTGGTACGATTTGTCGGACATCTGGATTCTCCAGTGGAATTGGAAGTTCTGGGTGCTAACGCAACGGGTCTGGGGGGTCAATGAGAATGTGGATGGAATGGGGTGACTGCGTCCGTTTGCGTGGATGTGTGAACAGTTGCAAGGGCTCCGTGTTGTACACTGGGTGCGGCCTCGCAATACGATGGGGCCCGTTGTATACTGTACCCATGACCCGAGCTATTTACATGCGGATAGGGAGCCTCGCCTTGCTGGTGGCGGGCCTGGTCGGCTGTGGCAGTTACGGCCGGATTCGCCCGGAATACCTGGTGGGGCTTCCGGTTAATAATGCGATCAAACAATTTGGGCTTACCCGCTACGAGAAATGGCAGGCCCCGCGTCGGGCGAAAGGGCTCGATTCCGAGTTGCGCTACTTCATGCCGGAAGGGGATATGCTGATTCGGTATGATGCGAATGGGATTATCCAGTATTCCCATTACCAGGCGAGCAACCGGCCCGCCGCCGATCGAAAGCTGAAGGTCGACCAGGACTGGGCTCGCTGGGAGGAGTCCCAGCGCCGTCGTCATGGCAACCGGATACCGGTCGAGGCGCAATTTTCCTCGTTTCCCAAGGCCTTGCAGCCGGACCCAAAAGACGAGTATGACTATCCGGGCAAGGGTATTCCCGGGGGATCATATCCCGGTTCGAAGGGCCTGGTTGAACTGCCCGGTACGGATTACCCGGGGAAGGAGCTTGAACCGCCTGGGACCTCGACGCCCAATCGATTCGGCAATCCAAATTTCCCCGATGCGCGGGGGAACCAGAATGTCACCGAACGTTTCCCCAGCTGGAATGACCCCGCGGCCCGCCGGCCCAACCCGGGGCTTTGACCCATCGCGTATCCGCTACGCCGATCCTACTCGTAGACAATGACCAGGGGCCGCACGGGATCTTCCAGTTCCAGGCCCGGTGTTTTCTTGCGGCCGAATCGTCTCAGGTCCGCCGGGGTGCGCAGGGTCATCAGGCCCTCAAATCCTATTTCCTTTACCAGGGTGTGAAATCGGATGTTTACCAGGCTGACAATGTTTCCCAGCTCGGGTTGGGGGTAGGCCGAACTGGTGGCCGTAATCTTGTCGTCAACCTGGAGCTGGAATTTCAGCCCGCCTTCCTCCACCGCCGCGCGCAGTACCTTTTCAAAGCCGGGAATCTGGTCTGCGCCCATCATCGATTCCCGCACCGAGAGCGCGCCCTCAACCCGGGAGAAGTCCGGGGCCACCAGGGTCAGCCGGCCGGCCACCGGGTCACGCTTGAACCGGTAAGCCCAGGGTGGAACCATGCGCTCGTCCGGGGCGGTCGGGCCCAGGGTTTGCGGGCCTATTTCGAGCCGGGTTACATCGGAAAAGCTGAATTCGGCCAAGACCCCAGGGGTGCCGTCCGCCCGGGTGATCGCCTGGTGCCTGCCCAGCTTGACCTCCGGGCCGAATACCCAGGCCAGCTGCTGGAGCTGCTGCGGGCTGTTTGGATTGAACAACAGCGAAAGCTGGGCTTGCGCCACGTCCTTTACATTGCCCAGGATCTGGTCGAGCAGTCCCAAGCTCTTGCGTGCCTGCCGTTGCTTCTGGATGCTCTTGGGATTGTTGTACGGCTGGTAGATCTTGATCCGGATCTCGCCCGAGCCATCCGGCTTTACCCGCATCAGGCCGGAGAGATCCACACAGCCGGCAAAGAGCAGGCAGAACAGGCAGGGCAGGATCTTCATGGTCGCAGCATACGACATGAATCCTTTATTTATAATCAAAAATCACCCTTTACCGTCTCGAGAGCCGCGTGCTAGGCTGCGCGCGTTCACGCGAAGATCAACTAAACATGCAAATAACCACCGGTAATTTCCTGGGCGCACTGCTTCTGGTCGGCGCGGTGATGGTGCCGCTCGAAAGCCGTGCGCAGGGTGCTGCCAAGCCCGCCGCGGGCATGGACATCAGCGCCGACAAGCTGGAATACCGGAACGAGGTCATGGTGGGAGCCGGGAACCTGCGCATGCGCAGGGGGCCGGAGCTCCTCACGGCGGATTACGGGACCTACAATGACGCGACCGGTGAAACGACGGTACGGGGCAACGTGCATTACGAGAATTCCCTGACCGGCCAGCGTTTCGACGGGGATGAGCTGCAAGGAAACTTTCGCACCCAGCAGTGGGATTTCGGATTCTCCGAACTCAGGCAGGGCCTGTTCACGGTGTTCTCCGAGTCTTCGGAGGTTATAGAGCCCGGTTTGCAGCGTCTTGAAAACGCGATGGTCACCACCTGTGATGCCGCCAATCCCGAGTTCTATATCCGCGCGAGGGAGGCCATGGTGTACGATCGGTCGATCGTCCGTGCGCGCAGCGCGGTTTTTTACCTGAACAATGTCCCGTTTCTCTACCTGCCTCGCTGGACCGTGGATTTGCAACGCGACGAAACGAATTTTGACTTCCTGCCCGGATATAGCTCCCGCCACGGGGCCTATGCCCTGAACGGCTATTCCTACCCACTGCTCAATACCTGGGCGACCACCCGCCTGGATTACCGGTCGAAACGCGGCCTCGGGATCGGGGAGGACCTGGCCTGGGAGGGCGACAGCTTTGAGGGCAAGCTCCGGACCTACTTCCTGAATGACGATGCACCCTACCGGGACGTGGAACAGCAGGAGCGCCAGGAGGCCGAGTTCATCGAGGTCCCGGAGAGTCGCTACCGGGTTCGACTGAGTCATTACCAGTCGATCAGCCCCCACGACCAGCTCTTCATCGAGGCTGGAAAGCTCAGCGATCCCGAGGTGACACTCGACTTTTTTAACGATGAATACCGCGTCATGCCGATCCAGGAAAACCGGGTCTCCTACACCCACAACGATAATTATTTCACCGCTGGCGTGGAGTTGCACAAGAATTTGAACGACGAGTTCTTCTCCGCGGTCGACCGGTTGCCCGAGGCCACCTTGTCCGTGCCGCGCCTGCGGATCGGGGGCAGCCCCTTCTATTATGAAGGGTTCCACACGGCGGGCATCCTGGACGCGGTGTTCAGTGAGCGGGACCAGAGCCTGGGCAAGACCAACTACGATACCCAGCGGATCCACACTCGGAACACCGTCTATTACCCGTCCCGGCACATGGGCTTTCTCAACCTGATCCCCCGTATCGGGTTCACCGGGACCTTCTACGCGGACACCTTTGAGAAACAGGATGTTTCCACCGTGACCTCGAGCACCAACAGTTTGGGCGTGCTCGTGAACACGACCAACACCACCTCCGCCCTCGTCAACCAGGGCGCGGATATCCGCGACCTGTTCGAGATTGGGTTCGAGACCTCCTTCAAGGCTTTCCGGGTCATGCACAACGAACCCACGGGCATGGGCGTGGGCCTGCGCCACGTCGTCGAGCCCTTTGCCAACTACTCCTATATACGTGAACCGGGCCTCCGCCCCCCCAGCATTCCCCCGTTCGACGGTATCGACCGGCTCGATCGCCGGCACGATCTCCGGTTCGGGGTGCGGAACAAGTGGCAGACCAAGCGTCCCGTCATGCGCCCGAATCCGCTGAACCGGGACAAGATGGAAAGCTACAACCGCTTGATCGACCTGGTGGACGTCAGCGTATCGACGGCCTACCTGCTCGAACCGGAAGACAACCAGGATGCGCTGGGTGATATCCTGGTGGACGGTGAGTTTCGCCCTACCGATTACCTGCAGATCGACACCCGGGCCTACTACAACGTCGACGCCTCCGACTTCTCCCGGATCAACACCGAGGTCCAGTTCCTGGCCGACGACCGCAGCCATGTTTCCATCGACCACTATTACCGGCCGGATCGCAACCACGTGCTCCAGGCGGAATACAGCCTCTGGCCGCGCTCAACCCTCTCGCTCGAGGGCTACAGTCGATTCGAGATCGAGCAGGGGGAATTCGAGGAGCAGGTACTGCTCTTCACCTACCGGACCGACTGCGTGGGCTACGGGCTCGGCGGGCGCTGGATTGCCGGCGACGTCCTGGCCGGTGACGATACCATCGAGGAGGACGATGAGTGGCAGGTATGGGGGCAGATCTGGCTCACCGCCTTCCCCCAGGGCATCGTCGAGCTGGGAAAATAATGGGGGATGCCTGAGCCATTGAAAAACATTCATCCATCGCGTACACTGCGCCCATGAAAAGCAAAAGTGGATTTTCCCTGGTTGAGATCCTCGTGGTCTTGATGATCATTTCCATCCTCGCCACCGTGGTCACGGTCAACGTGCTGGACACGCCGGACAAGGGCAAGCGTGCGGCGACCATAGCCAACATGAAGGCCCTGGAGACCGCGGTC
>JAYGFS010000608.1:0-2374 GCA_046581765.1 Verrucomicrobiota bacterium | reverse complement strand
GTCACCGACAAGGCCGGATTGTTTGCTTCCCAGTGCAGGATGCAGCAGCCGTGGGTCCGCCAGTGTACGTAAATGGCGGCGAATGCCGGCTGGGCGAGGAGGAGGGCGGCCAGCACGATGCAGGGCAGGCCGCGAAAGGAGTGGGATCGGGTCGAGTCAGTCATGGTTCTTATCGCTCACGGGCTGTACATATGAGAAAAGATACGCCGAATAGCAAGAACTGTGTACGCCGAAGCGCCTCCCTGGCTCGAGGCACCGGACGGAAAAGCTCCCTTACTCGGGTTTCGGGTCGCGGGCGAGCAGGTCGGTCACGGCCCGGGCGGGGTCCTTGTCCTCGTAGAGGATCTTGTAGACCTCGTGGGTGATGGGAAGGTCGAGGTCGAGCTCCTGTGCAAGCTGCCAGGCGGTCTCGGCGTTCCATACCCCCTCGGCGACCATGCGCATGCTGGTGGCGATTTCGTCGCGGCTTTCCCCCTGGCCCAGGCGTTCGCCGAAGCCGCGGTTCCGGCTGTGGCGGCTGGCGCAGGTGACGATGAGGTCGCCCATGCCGCTGAGCCCGTAGAAGGTCTGCGGTCGGCCCCCCACGGCGGTGCCGAGGCGGACAATCTCGGTCAGGCCACGCGTGACCAGGGCGGCCTTCGTGTTGTCGCCGTAGCCGATGCCATCGCTCACGCCCGCAGCGATGGCGATGACGTTCTTCATCGCGCCACCGATCTCGACCCCGATGATGTCGTCCGAGGAATACACGCGAAAGCCCGGGCCATTAAAGGCCTGTTGCAGGAATTCGGCCCGTTCGGGTTCCCCGCAGGCGACGACCACGGCGGAGGGTATGCCCCTGGCGACCTCCTCGGCATGGCTCGGCCCGGAGAGGGCCGCGACCGCGGGGTGCGCCACGGCCGTTTCGGCCAGGGTGCTGAGACGTTGTCCGTTGCGCAGGCCCTTGGATACGCTGACGAGCTGGTGCTCGGGCCGCAGGAGGCCCTTGAAGGAGGACATGACCTCCGCGTAGAACTTGGAGGGAACGGCGATGACGAAAAGTTCACCCTCCGCGGCGGCTTCCTCCCGGTCCGCCGTCCAATGCATGGTGTCGGGCAAGGGGACGCCGGGGAGGAAGTGGTGGTTTTCCCCGCGCTTCCGTATGTCCTCGATGATGGACCGGTCGTAGCCCCAGACCGTTACCTCGTGTCCGTTTCGCTGCAGGACCAGGGCCAGGGCCGTGCCCCAGCCACCGTCGCCGATAACCGTTGCCTTCACGTGTTTACTCATGCTCCTCCCCCTGGGGACCTTTCTTTGCCTGTCGCGAGAAATCAAAACGGTTTTCTTCCCCGCGCTTCAGGCGTTGCATATTGGATCGATGCCGCCAGATGGCCATCAGGCCCAGCAGGGTCAAGGCGTAGGGAATCGCCCCCCCGTCGCTATAAAAGATCCATCCGCCGGCAGCACACATCCCGGCGGCCGCGATCGACGCCACGGATACGTAGCGGGTCGTGACGAAAAGCAGGAGCCAGGTTCCGGCGGCGGGGAGGATCACCAGTGGGGCGATGCCCGCCAGGACGCCCCCACTGGTGGCAATGCCTTTACCGCCCTTGAAGCGCAGGAAAACGGGATAATTGTGGCCGACGATGGCGAGGAGACCTCCCACCAGCCGGACGTTGGGGGACAGGACCTCCTGGCCGAATGGCCCGATGAGCAGGGGGAGGAGGGCCGCCGCGGCGTATCCCTTGAAAAAATCCAGACAAAATGCGCCAATACCCCAGGCTTTGCCGACACAGCGGAACACGTTGGTGGCCCCGATATTCCCGCTCCCCCGGGTGCGAATGTCAACGCCGCGGAGCTTGCCGATGAGCAGGCCGAAGGGAATGGATCCCAGCAGGTAAGAAGCGAGATATAAGGTGATTTCAGTGGGGGACATGGCTGGGGCAGAAGATTTGGCACGCGGGGCGGCATATGCAATTGAAATTCATGCCCGCTTGACGATTTTTGCCTGTTTACTTGGCCCGCATTTGGTTGTACCTTTGTTACTGAAGATAAGGCGGCATGGTTGCTGCTCTGTTTTTTTAAGATTATCCTTAAAGATAGGCTTTACAAGGGTTTAAAAGAAAGATTAGGTTGATCACGCGTAAGGAGTGCAGCCTTGTGGGTAAGTATAGGCACAGTGGTAACAAGAGCAGCAACAGCAGTAGTGAAATAACGCCAAAGGAAGAGCACATGAAAAAATATACAGCAATGATCGTATCGGCACTGGTTCTCGTGGGAACCGCTTGCGCGCAGTCCATACCCAGCCAGAATGCGGCCGGGTATATCAAGCAGACGCTTAACCGGGGCGAGTTCAATCTGCTTGCATCCCCCTTCGAAAAATTTGATGGCAATGTGC
>JAYGFS010000129.1:0-3248 GCA_046581765.1 Verrucomicrobiota bacterium | reverse complement strand
CAAGCAGGGCGACTGGAAATTGACGGAGTACCAGGTGGACAAGACGGGTGCCCGGCACACCCAGTTGTTCAACCTGAAGGATAATCCCCACGAGTTCATCAAGGAACATCATGAACCCGAGGTGATTGCCTTGACCGGTATCAAGCCGACCCACGACCAGGTGAACCTGGCGGACAATCCGGAATACGCCACGAAGCTGAAGCAAATGAGGGCCCTGCTCCTGGCCGAGATGCGCCGCCATGACGATCCGTATCGCCTGTCGAGTCAACCGGATGACGGACTGCCCATGCCCATAATAAACGACAAGCTGCCCAGGAAACCCAAGCGCAAGAAGAAGCTTCCATAAGCCGGGCCGCAGAAGCAAGGACCGCACAACGGAAACGGAACCCCGCGCACCGCATAGCCATCCGTATAGAATTGATAATTGCACCTGAGTATTCCTAAGTGGGATATGGGTTCAACGGAGGAGGAAGAAAGCCGCTTCGAGGTAGAGCACGTGCGGGGTCAGTCGCGCGTGGTCGCCTCGCGCAGCATTCCTCCCCTGAAGATCCTGAACCCCGCAAACCTGTCCGATGCGGCGATGGTTTTCCTGTCCTCCTACGGGGGCGGGATGGTCCAGGGCGATACCGTCCGGCTGCGTATAGACTGCGGGGATGAGGCCCGGGTGTTCGTCGGCTCACAGGCCAACAACCGGATATTCAAGCACCTTGATTCACCCGACACACAGCAGTTGATAAACGGCACGCTTGGCGCACGTGCGCTCGTGGTATCGGTTCCCGACCCGCTGGTGATGCATGCGGACAGCCGCTTTCGCCAGGTCCAAAGCTGGGACCTGGCGGCTGACAGCTCGCTGGTACTGGCGGACTGGATCCAATCCGGTCGCAGCGACAGCGGGGAATCCTTTGCCTACCAGAGATGGACATCCGAGCTGCGCATCCAGGTTGAGGGGCGGATCGCCTGCATCGACCGTTTCAAGTCCGACCCCGGGGAGGCAGCACCGGGCCACCCCAGTCGCTTCGGCGACCGCGCGCTGATGCTCAACATCTACCTCGTCGGCCCCGTACGCGAAACCCTCGGCCCCCTGCTCATGCCCTTCACCGCCTTCAAGGAAATTCCCCAGGTCCGTGAGCTCAGCGAACAGCCCACGTCCCCCTACCCCGGCCTGATCGTGAGCATGAATCCGGTCGAGAACAAAAACCTGTCCATCGTGCGCGCCCTGGCGCATACGCGGGAGGATTTCAAGCCCATGCTCACGGTCCTGTTCAAGGCCCTGCAGGACGAGGCCTGGCTGGGCTTTAACCCGCTTGAGAGGAAGTACTAGCCCCCTCTGGGGATGGCTGTTATCAGGCGACCGCCACCACGCCCTCCGGCAAGGCCGCTTCAATATGCGCGATGATCTCATCGAGCCCCACGTTGTTTTTTACCTGGGCAAAGACGAAGGGCCCACCGTCACGCATCTTCGTCGAGTCGCGGTCCATGACATCCAGGTCCGCACCCACCAGCTCAGCCAGGTCGGTCTTGTTGATCACCAGCAGGTCGGACTGCGTCGTGCCCGGCCCACCCTTGCGCGGGATCTTGTCTCCACCCGACACGTCGATTACGTAGATCGTGTAATCCGCCAACTCTCGGCTGTAATGGGCCGCCAGGTTATCGCCACCGCTTTCGACAAAGAGGATATCGAGCTGGCTTTCGAATTTCTCCATGAGGCCCTCAAGGGCATCGATATTGATAGAGATATCTTCCCGTATGGCCGCATGCGGACAACCGCCGGTTTCAACCCCGACGATCCGTTCGGGGGATAACGCCTCGTTGCGCACGAGGAACTCGGCATCTTCCTGGGTAAAAATGTCGTTGGTGACGACCGCGATACGATAGCGGTCGCGGAACCGTTCACACAGGGCGCATAACAGGGCCGTTTTCCCACTCCCCACCGGACCACCGATGCCGACCGTGAAAGCCCGCTGCTTGAAATCGCGCGCCAAGGCCGGTTCCCGCTCGTGGAAGTAGCCCGGATTTTCCATCGGTTCGTGCGTGTGCCCATGATGACCGTGGCTATGGTCGTGGTCGTGGCTATGGTCGTGGTCGTGGTCGTGGTCGTGCATGTTCGGTTCTCCTCTAGTTTTGAAAAAGTCGACTGTATACGCGGTGGTGGGAAGCCTGGGCGATTTCGAGTGCCGGCGCAGAGCGAAAAGCGGTTTCAAAACCCTGTCCCGCGACCGTATTGATGGTTGCCGCACAATGTGCATGCAAGTGGAACTGCAGCCGATGACCCTCCAGCGGGCCGATCAAGCCGAGGCGAATCGCGGCACTGACCTGGTCGCGGACGACCCCGAACAGGTACAGGCCCGCCACCTCGTCCAGGCCAAGTGAAAGCGCCTTTAAAAAAAGGGTCAGCACCGGCAGATAGTGGGGCGGTGTTCGGGTCGTCCGGATCCGGGTACGGACGCTCTCCAGGTCGATCTCGACCGGGTTGTGGGCAAAAAGGCGCAGGAGGCCCCGCCCCTGCGTGGTACTCGCCCTCCGGATCGCGGGGATGGTCAGCAAGGCATCGTATTCCAGCCAACTGTCGTCTACTTCCGGTGCATGATAAAACGAATGCATGAAGCGCAGATCGAATCCCCCCGCTTCGGTGATGACCGTCTCCAGGTGGCGGGCAAAATCCGAGCGGGTATGGATCAAGCCCATCTTCGCAAGGCTCTCCAGGCCACTGGAGAAGGCGTAGCCTCCGATCGGCAGCGCCGAGTCGGCCAACTGGAAAAGTCGCATCCGGTCCAGCATGACTAAAACAAGTTGTACAACTGGGCCAGGGGAAGCTTCTTCGCGGGCTCGCAGGTGAGGTGGACCCCGTCGGCATGCACCCGGTAGGTCTCCGGGTCAACCGTGATCTTCGGGGTCGCGTCGTTGAGCGCGAGGTCCTTCTTGCCGATGGTCCGGCAATTTTTAACCGCCACGGCGGCCTTGGACAGGTCGTACTGCGCAGTCACGTGGTCGATGGATGCCCCGGATACAAAGGCCAGTGAGTGCTGCTTAACGGTGCTCCCGAAGGCCCCGAACATCGGGCGGGAATAATACGGCTGAGGGGTGGGGATGGACGCATTGGGATCGCCCATCTGCGACTGCACGATCACCCCGCCCTTGATGACCATCTCCGGTTTGCTCCCGAAAAATTCCGGTTTCCAGAGCACGAGGTCGGCCAGCTTGCCTTCCTCGACCGAGCCAATGTGCTCACTCATGCCGTGGGCAATGCA
>JAYGFS010000564.1:0-7284 GCA_046581765.1 Verrucomicrobiota bacterium | reverse complement strand
TCATCCCGCGCGGGTGTACCGGGTGGAAAAAGCGCGTCGCCCCCGCGATGCAACCAAAGTACTTCTCGAAGCCGCGTTGCAGGGGCCAGAGACGCTGGTCGTTTTGGCCCAGGTGCCACTTGCCGGCCATCAGGGTCGCGTAACCCGCCTGGCTGAGCACCTCGCCAATCGTGACGCACTGCTTGTTGAGGTAGCCCTGGTAGGCAGGAGGCCTTCCCGCCCCGCGATTGCTGCCGGGGGACTGGGTCATGTGGCCGATACCCACCTGGTGCGGGTGGAGCCCGGTCATCAGGGTCGCCCGGGTCGGGCAGCAACGCCCACTGTTGTAGAACTGGGAAAAGCGCACGCCACCCCGGGCCAATGCATCAATGTTGGGCGTTTTGATCTCGCCACCATAGGCCCCGATGTCGGAAAAACCCATGTCATCGACCATGATGAGGATCACGTTCGGTCGCTCAGCCGCGAGCAATGGCAACACCATGCTTAACAGGCTGCCAAGCATCCATCGTCGTCTCTTCATCGCGGGCACCCTTCGATCCGTGTTCATGTATCTAGTCAGCAAACTTCTGCGCCTCATCCGGTCCCACCGTCGCATAGGCCGGATCCTTTGCGCGAATCAACAATTCCCCCTTCACCAGGCGCACGTCCATCGGCACCAGCGTCGTCCCCCGCTGGTTGATGGTCTGCGCGGTATCCCGCAAATCCAGCTTCTCAATTCCCGCACGGGCCAGGGGCGGCACGTTGGCATTGTAGAATGCCGTGCACCACCAGCGCCCATCCGCATCCTGGAACGGCGTCCCGTGCCCGAGGAAACGCCCGGCGAACTTGCGCGCGCTGTACGGCCCGGTAATCGCATCCGCGGTGGCATAATACAGGTTGTACGTTCCCCGGCGGCCCTTCCCGGTCGACCACCCCGTCCCGAAGAGGACGTAGTAACCGTGGATCTTCATGATCAGGCAGCCTTCATGCCCCATCTTGCTCATCTCCCCGCTCGGGCCGATCCGCACCGGCTGCCCGTTAAAATCGGAAAAATCCGCCTTCAGTGGCGCGATCTCGGTCGCGCCCCAGATCAACCACCAACGACCGTCATCATCCTTGAACAGGGAGGGATCATGCCGACGCCCGATCTTTTCTCCAAAGGGATTGGACCAGGGGCCCGCCAGGTCCGGCCCGGCGCTGAGGGAAAGATTCGCCCCCTTTACCGGGGAAGGACTGGTATGCACCAGGGCCCAGCGGCCGCCGAGATCATGGAGTTCCGGGGCCCAGAGCCGCCAGTCCCCTTGGGCCGTCTGCTCGAATGCCTGCGCATGCGCAAGCGGCCAGATCCCGTCCTTGAGGGTATACGGAACGCCCAGCGACTCCCAGCTAACGAGGTCCGCACTCCGCCACACCCGGGCCTGCCAACCCACGATGGACTGCTGGCCCAGGCCGGTGTTATAGGGGTCGCTCTGTTCGCGCGAGTCACCCGGGTTGGGCGTGGTGCCGGTGAGATAATAAAACCCGTCCGCACCGCGAACGATATAGGGATCGCGAATCCATCCCTCCTTGATATACAGTGCCCGGTCGTGGGCACGCAACCCAGCCCGGATATCCGCAGGCCGCATGGCCTGCCGCACCCTAGGCGGTGTTCCCCCGGCATCGACCCGGGTCGAGATGACCGTCCCGTTAAACGGGTTGGGTGCCTCGTAATCACCCGCCGCGCTGAGTGTATCATGGCCCACGCTCATCGGGTCCTTCGGCTGCACCGGGATCAAGCCGGGTGAAGCCCGCTCCCCCACCAGGTCACCGTTTACCGACAACTGCATTTTGTCCTTCAGCAGGCGGGCCTCCACGTGCATGGCACCCTTGAAAGGCTTCGCCGAGACAATCCGCGTGACCCGGCCGTTTACCCGCACGTCAAAGGCGGGCTTGCCATGCATAAAATGAACGGCGTAACCATGCTCTCGACCCCCCTGGCAAATCACCACGCCGTGCGCATCCTTCCCCTTGACTTCCACCACCACCTTGATCGGCTGCTTGGCGATCACCGGGGAAAGCGCGGGCGTCACCGGAGTGGCGGCCCGCTTTTTTCGCGCTTTCGAATACGGCTCGGGATACCTCGCCAGGATCGCCTTCAGCTTCGCCATGACCTCGGGTCGCTCTGCGGCATGGTTTTGCGTTTCATGGGGATCCAGCGCGTAGTCGTAGAGTTCGTATTCTGCGGCACCATCGCGTTTCCACTCCACCATGCGGTAGCGCTCGGTCCGAATCGCGCGGCCCAGCTTCGACCGGGGATAGGCGTGATAGGTGTGGTCACGCACCCGGATATCCGGGTCCTTCAACACCGGGACCAGGCTTATGCCATCGATGGGTTGCGGGCCCGTCGGCGCGGGAAGACCCGCCAGTTCCGCCAGGGTTGGGAAAATGTCGACACTCCCCGCCGGTTGGCGCGTCGCAGATCCCGGCCGCGTGACGCCGGGGGCGACCATGATGATCGGGATACGATTCGCCTGCTCGTAATTCGTGTGCTTGGTCCAGATGCCGAGATCACCCAGGTGAAAGCCATGGTCCCCCCAGAGCACGATGATGGTATGCTCCGCCAGGTCCAGTCGCTTGAGCTCGTCCAGCACCTTGCCGATCTGCGCATCGGCAAAACTCGTACTCGCGTAATAGCCATGGATCAAGGTACGCTTCAGGGCATCGTCCACCACCCCGTTCGCGGGCACCGGCTTGTACGCGGCAATCTCTCCACCCCGTTTCAGGGCAACGGCAGGTGCATCCCGGGGAAAGGATTCATTTTCCGGGCCGGGCAGCCGGGCGGGATCGTAGAGGTCCCAGTACCTTTTCGGCGCGGAAAAGGGCAGGTGGGGACGCACAAATCCAGCCGTGATGAAAAAAGGTGTCCCGTCTTTCTCCCGGCGCCGCTTGGCCGCCTGCAGGCGCTTGATCGTTTCCCTGGCGACACGCCCATCGGCGTAGTCCTCGTCCTTGGCGACGGGGGCCTCAAAGGCGGCCCCGCGGGGCAGGGAGCGGATCTGGCCCAGCTTTTGATTGGTAAACAGGGCTTCCTCGCGGGTCAACTGGCCGCCGTCCGTACTTGCGGGATCCAGGTACTCGATGACCTTATCATTGAAGTGCGGCACACTGAAGGACTCCGGATCGCCCTTGTTCCCGTGACCGATGTGAAAGACCTTGCCCAGCGACTCGGTTCGGTACCCGTGCTGGGCAAAGTGCTGGGGCAGGGTCACCGCATCCGGCAGCACCTGGCGGAGTTGGCTCCCCAGGCCGTACAAACCGGTCGAGGTCGAATGCGAACCGAGCATCAGGGTAAAGCGCGAGGGCGCACAAACCGCCTGGTTGCAGAAGGCCCGGTCGAAGCGCATCCCGCGAGCCGCGAGGGCATCGATGTTCGGCGTCCGGGCCGTGGTATCCCCGTAACAGCCCAGGGTAGGTTTCAGGTCATCGACCAGGATCAACAGGACATTGGGCTTTTCGGCCGCGAGACACCACGCAGCCCAAGCGAGCGTGAACATGAGAACTAGTTGATTCTTCATAAGCTATCCTGCGCATGAGCGGATTCGTTTACCGAACAATCGCCCCGGCCTGCGGCTCGCCCTTGGATGCTTTTTGCTTGGGCGACTGGGGCTTCTTCTTCGGCTTTTGCTTTCCCTTGTTCGCCCTCCGTGCCGCATCAAACTCCTCGGGCGTAAGCACGTGGACTTTTTCGGCCCAGGCATCCCACTTGGATTTCAATGCGGCAAATTTTTCGGGCCGCCGGGCCGACTGGTCGCTGAGCTCGGATCGATCAGTGGCCATGTTGTACAGCTCCCAGGGTCCCTTGCGCGTGCCGACCAGTTTCCAGTCGCCCTCCCGGACCGCCCGGTTGCCCTCGTGCTCCCAGAACAAGGTGCGGGGCCGGGTCTCGCGACTGGAAAAGGCCGGGACCAGGCTTTGCCCCTCCATCGCCTGGATGGGCTCGCCCTTGAATTTCGCTGGATAGGCCGCCCCGGCGAGCTCGACAAAGGTCGGCATGAGGTCGATGAGGTGGGAAACCTGGTGACGGATCTCGCCTTTCGCTTTGATCCCCCCAGGCCAGTGCGCGATAAAGGGGGCACTGGTTCCCCCTTCGTGGTTCTCCCGCTTATAGCGTCTAAACGGGGTATTGCTCAGGTTTGCCCAGCCCTGGCCGTAGCTGCTGCTCCAGCCACCCTTGCGGGCCCAGCTGGCATAATTCTCAACCGTGTTCTTCTCTCCCTTGATCCCGAACAGGCCCGTTTCTTTCGTTCCGCCATTATCCGACACAAAAATCAGGAGCGTGTTGTCCAACTCGCCTATTTTTTCCAGGTGATCCACGACGCGGCCGATGTTCTGGTCCAGGCGATCGATGATCGCGGCGAAGAGCGCCATCTTGAAATCCATGTCATCGCGTTGTTGGTCACTCAACGAATCCCAGTCGGGCACATCCAGGGGCGAAAGCGACCAGGCTTCATCCAGGATGCCCAGCTCGACCAGCTTTGCATAACGTTGCTCCCGGAAGCGCCCCCAGCCCTCCTTGTAGCGACCGCGGTACTTCGCCGTGTCCTCCGGCTTCGCGTGGAGGGGGAAATGGGGCGCATTGTAGGCGAGGTAAAGAAAGAAAGGCTCGTCATCCTGCTTGCGCACCTCGTCGATAAAATGCAGGGCATAATCGGTGAACACGTCGGTGGTATACCACTCTTCATCCGGCTTCAGGTGGTTCACCGGCTTTTCCGTTGGCCCGAGCACCATTTTTTCACCGAGGTACATCTCGGTGCGGCGGATGACCGTGTAGTAGCTGTCGATGTAGCCACGTGTGCCATAAAAATGCTGAAAACCCCGCGCGGTCGGCGAGCCTTCGTCGCGCCACCCGAGGTGCCACTTGCCGGCCATGATCGTGTGGTAACCGGCCCCGCCCAGGACTTCCGCCAGGGTCACCGCGTTAAAGCTCAGTCGATCGCGGTAACCGATCACGCCGGCATCACCCGCCATGTGCCCGATGTCGGCCTGGTGCGAATACAGCCCGGTCAGGACCGAGGCCCGGGAAGGGCAACAGCGCCCGGTGTTGTAGAAATGGGAGAAGCGAAGCCCATTCCCGGCCAGGCGATCCAGGTTCGGCGTTTCAATTTCACTGCCGAAGCACCCGATGTCCGAGTACCCCATGTCATCGGCAAAGAGAACGACGATGTTGGGACGTGGCGCAGCCTGCACGCACACGGAAAGACCAAGCAGGCCCCGAAGCAACCATTTAGCGAGCCCCTGCTCCCGGGTAATTGCAAACTCGGCATGAAATCCAGCCCTCATTCGCCATCTCCCAGCAGCCGGACCGTCAGGGTGCCCAGTCGCCATCGACCCGCCGCCTCAACGCCATAATGAGGGCGGCTGTCCAGGCGCAGGGTTTCCCCTTTTTTTAACACGCCGATATCACTGAGAATCCCCTGCTGGTCTTTCGAGTCATTATCGGCATCCACGCAGTAAATCGCCAGGGCCGCTTTATCGCCGACCTGGTAAAAGCCGCCGCACACCCCTGCCCCCGCGATGATGGCCGCGGATTCGACGAGGACGTCCCGGTCGAAGCGAATCGCGAGGCCGGCACCATCATCCACCTGCGGGGTCGCTCCACCACTCAGGCCGAGTCCTTGAACCCCCGGTGAAAAGGTTGCCCGGGAAAAGGCTTTCCCACCCGCGGTTCCACTCACGGTCATGGTGAGGCCGTCCAGGGTGCTTGCAAGGTCCGTGGCTTGCTTCCCCGCAAAGGCCCGGCCCAGGGGACTCGGCGTCCCGCCCTTGGCCCGCCAGTCAAAGACGATCCTTTTCTCCGTGGCAAAGCGAGCCAGGCGATGGCCCCCGCAGGTGCGATGCAGCAGGGCCTGGGCATTCAGGTGATCGACCAGCGGCCCGAGACGCTCGTCATGGATCCGGTTCTTCTTTTCCCATTGATCCCCACTCAATTCATACAGGGCAAAAGGATGAAGCTCAGCTCCGCGCAAGAGGCGCGCGTCATAAAATATCTTCCACTGGCCCTTCATCTCGGCACCACCGACAACCGGGTTGTCCAGGCGCATGGCCGCAACGGCATTATCACCCTTCATATCCTTGTGGTCATTGAAGAACAAGGGCGGGCGGGAGGACAAACGCATGCCCTTCAGGGCAGCGAGCACGGAGACGCTGTCCTCTGCGCCCTTTTCGCCCGCGTGCAGGTCGGGGAGTTTCGCACCCACGATCTCGGCAAAGGTCGCATACAGGTCCTGCAGGCCGATGGGAGAGGGATTGATCGAACCGGGCGGAAGGCCTCCCGCCGCCCAGGCCGCGATGAAGGGCACCCGATGGCCGCCCTCGAAGCAGGAACCCTTGTTGCTCCGAAAGGGTCCCGAGGCCACGTCACTGTTTTTCTCGGCACCGTTGTCGCTGGTGAAGATCACCAGGGTATTCTCCACCAGCTTCTTGCCCGGGTTGCGGGGATCATCGCGGGTTTCCAGCCAGTCGATCAAGCGGCCCAGCGCGACATCGTTCTCGTAGATGAGATCGTGACGCGCATCCATCGGCTGGCCCGACTTCGTGCGCGAGGCCCCCGCCACCGCTTTCCCCCCAATCGACACATCCGGCGTATAGGGCCCGTGATTCGCATTCGCGGGGCAATAGAGGAAGAACGGCTTCTGCTTCGTATCGTTCGCCTTGACATGGGCCTCCATGAAATCAAGCGCATGATCCGAATGGCGGCTGCCCAGCCGGGTCAACACATAGGCATTGGATCCCCCGGGGAGGAGCTGCTTTCCATTCCCGGTCGCGCTGACGAAGTGCCGCCCGTGGATGTGTCCCGGGCCCACTTTTTGGTTCGGGCCGTTTCTCTTGGCGGCATTCTTGCTCGTCGCGTTGGGTCCCGAGGTCCCGTGCGACCGGGAGGTAAAGCGGGCGACATCGAAACCGTGATCCAGGGGGCCGTCATGCAATGCTTGCCTCAAGTCCGCATCGTTCCAGCCGGCAGCGGGCGATCCATCGGAACGTCGATAACGCAAACCGACATGCCATTTACCAAACAGGGCGGTCCGGTAGCCCTCCCCTTTCAACATCGAGGCGATCGTCGGGCGATCGGCCTCAATCAGGGGGTCGCCCTGGGCACCGAACAACACCCAGTACTTCATCCGGTTGCGCCAGGAGTAGCGGCCGGTCAGCAATCCGTACCGGGTGGTCGTGCACCGTGACGACGGCGTGATCCTCCACGAACACTGGGGCGAGTTCGACACCGACCGGGTCTCGCTCATCGCGTCCTCGTCCAAGATGATCACCGCG
>JAYGFS010000123.1:0-7455 GCA_046581765.1 Verrucomicrobiota bacterium | reverse complement strand
GGGCGAAGGCCAGGGTGAAGGACAGGGAGAAGGACAAGGCGAAGGTCAGGGCGAAGGCCAGGGTGAAGGACAAGGCGAAGGACAAGGCGAAGGTCAGGGCGAAGGTCAAGGCCAGGGTCAAGGCGAAGGCCAGGGCGAAGGTCAAGGTGCCGGCGCTGGCGAAGGTGTGGGTTTCGTTCCCGATTTAACCAGTTTATTGGAAGCACTCGGTGCAGGTGAAGGTGCCGGTGCGGGCGAAGGCCAGGGTGAAGGCGAAGGCCAGGGTGCGGGTGAAGGCCAGGGTGCTGGCGAAGGCGAAGGCCAGGGTGCCGGTGCAGGCGAAGGCGAAGGCGAAGGCCAGGGTGCCGGTGCAGGCGAAGGCCAAGGCGAAGGCCAGGGTGCCGGTGCGGGCGAAGGTCAAGGCGAAGGCCAGGGCGAAGGGCAAGGCGAAGGTGAAGGTGAAGGTTCCGGCGGTGGCCAGGGACAGTCCGATACCCCGTCTGAAGGCCCGCCCAAAGGTTCGGGCGCCGGTCAAACCCCACAGGAAGCCGGAAAGATGTCTGCTGAGGAGAATCAGGAACTCAAGGAAGGCGAGGGGGTCTTGACCGCTGCTGAGACCGAGGGCGATACCAACACCGATGAACTTCGCTCGGGTGACGCGGACGTCAACCCGCAAGAGCGTGGGCGCGGTACCTGGACGACGTCCCTGCCCAAGGGTATTCGTGAATCGATGAAATCCAATCGCAGGGTTAAGTTGCCGCGCGCATACGAAGATCGCTTGCGCCGTTATTTTGAAAGCTTAAAGTAAAACGAACGAAAGAGAGTCCAATCATGACTGATAGTGCAGAAAACTCGACCGATGTCGCCGCCGTGGAGGCGTGGGGCAAAACGTACCAGGAACTGAAAACCGAATTGTCCAAGGTCATTATCGGCCAGGACGATGTGATCGAACAGGTGGTGATTGCCATGATGGCGCGTGGTCACGGCCTGATCGAGGGTGTACCAGGCCTGGCGAAAACCCTGATGATTAGTTCCATCTCGAAGGCGATGGATATGTCCTTCCACCGGATCCAGTTCACCCCTGACCTGATGCCTTCCGATATTACGGGAACGGACGTGCTGCAGGAGGATCCGATCACCCACGAACGGAGCTACGAATTCGTCAAGGGCCCGATATTCGCGAACCTGGTCCTCGCGGACGAGATCAACCGGACACCCCCGAAAACGCAGGCGGCCATGCTTGAATCCATGCAGGAACGCATGGTGTCCATGGGCGGCCGGGATTTTGAACTTCCGGATCCCTTCTTTGTGCTTGCGACCCAGAATCCCCTGGAGCAGGAGGGCACCTACCCCCTGCCCGAGGCCCAGCTCGATCGCTTCCTGCTCTATATCAAGATCGGTTACCCCACCGCACCGGAGGAGTGGGACATTGCCCGCAAAGTGACATCGGGCGGACTCGGGGATATCTCTCCCGTACTGCAGGCACAACAGATCCGGGACGCCCAGGCACTGGTTCAGCGGATGCCGGTATGCGACCAGGTCGTGGGTTATGCCACCTCGATGGTTCGTGCGTCTCGACCCGGGGAGGGCGGCGGTGCTCCCGACTCGATCGCGAAGTGGATTAACTGGGGCTCCGGCCCGCGAGGGGCGCTGGCCTTGATCAGCTGCGCCAAGGCGCGAGCGCTCCTGCAGGGACGCTTCCATGCAACGGTTGAAGATGTCGACAAGGTGATGCTGCCGGCCCTGCGTCACCGCATCGCCCCGAATTATGCGGCCGTAGCCTCGGGTATTAACAGTGAGCAGATCATCGAGATGCTGAAAGAACACGTCCCCGCGGACAAGGAATACGCACAGCCGGTTGCGAGTTAGGTAGTGGCTGCAGGTTCTCCAAATCGGCTGCGCCGAGCTGTGTTTTCGCCCAGGGTGCGGGCCAGTGGATTGGCCGGTGGTCCTGCTCCAAGTCCGGGAATTGAAGGAACCAGGTATGGCCGTACTCAGTAAATATATTCAGCCCGAAGTCCTGTCTGCCATGGCGCACAGCACCTTTAACCCGCGCCAGTTGGTCGAAGGCACCCTGGCCGGTGCACACAAGTCCCCCTTCCATGGCTTTGCGGTCGAGTTTGCCTCGCACCGTGAATACGTGGCGGGTGATGACCTCCGTCACCTGGACTGGAACGTCTACTACCGTCATCACAAGCACATGATCAAGCAGTACGAGATGGAGACCAACCTCGTCTGTCATCTCATGCTCGATGTCTCAGCCTCGATGCGCTTTGGCGAGGCGGACAGCCAGAAGTTGATGTACGCCTCGCGCATGGCGGTGACCCTGGCTTACCTGATTGTCAACCAGTCCGACCGGGTTTCCCTGACCACCTTCGACGAGGAGGTCATTCACTCCCTGCCTCCTTCCAACTCGAACGGGCAGATCGTGAACATGAGCGAGTTGCTTGACCAGATTGAACCCAGGAAGAAGACGAAGATCGGCCCGTCGCTCATGGACCTGGCCGGTCGCACAGGTCGACGCGGCATCGTCATCGTACTCAGTGATTTCTTTGTTGATCTTGCGGATCTTCAACAAGCATTACAACGCCTGTGCTATGATAAGCACGAGGTGGTGCTTATGCAGGTGCTGCACCACGATGAACTCGCGTTTGATTTGCCCGGCATGGTCCGCTTTGTTGGTTTAGAGGAGGAGGAACAGTTTCTCACGCGCCCGGATGATGTAAAAGCCGCGTACCTGGAGGCCATGGGTGCTTTCAATGATGAACTGGACTCGATCTGCGAGGCGAACCAGTGCGAGCGCCTGGTATGCGACACTTCCCGGAACATGGCCGATATCTTTGCCGATTATCTGCACGCGCGGTCCCTGACGCATCGCAGGATGTAGCCGGGAGGCCATCGCAGTGGGAGCATGGTTCAGCTCCCGGCCGGCCCTAAAGATTCATTTGCGGCATTTCAGGCGTGTCAATCCCCTGTATTCCCGCTAGGAATCCACCTATCATGCAAAAGCTGGTCCTGTCTCTCCTCCTCTGCTGTGCCTCTCTCCAGGCGCAGTCCGCCAACATGCTGGTCAATGGCCAGTTCCGGCAGGGGATGGAGGGCTGGGAGTGGAAACGGGCGGCGGAATACAAGGACAAGGCCTCGCCACCGATGATTGTTCCCGCCCGGGGTCCAAAGGACCTTCCATCCTGCGTGCAGAAGGTCCCGCATCGTTCAGCCTGGCATTACTTGCGGATTCAACAAGCGGTGGAGGTGCAAAACGGGGAGGTGTACAAGGTTGCACTCGACCTCAAGTCACGGACGAAAGAGGGGCTGGTGCGCATCTCCACCTGGTCGCATAACCAACAGAAAAACAACGGGTTGAGCATGTCGCTCGAGATCACGCCAGCCTGGAAACGCTTCGAGGTTCGCTTTCGTGCCCGCAACGTGGTGGACGACGAGATCCCGGCCTTTACCATCGGCTTCGGGGACCTCGTCGACTCGATCAGCGTGCGCAATGTATCCTTCCAACAGATCAGTGATCCGGAATTGAAAGGACAGGCGAAGAATGAAATTGCGCTGGAGAAGCCTTCCTCCCGCCCCCCCATTGAAACGGTCCAGGTACAGGTGGATGAGATGATTGATGCCTTTGCCCATGACCTGGATGCCGCCAAGCGGACCTATGTCGGCAAGAACCTCGCGTTGACCGCATCGATTACCAAGGTGGAGAAAGGGCGGCGGCCCGGCACCTATACCCTTTCGCTCCAGCGGGGCAAGGTCAAGGTCTTCGCGGGGGGATCCTCGTTCAATACCCGGCACTACGAGGAGTTGAGCGAGAAGCTGAAAAACGTCCGGCGGGCGATCAAGAGTGACGAGACAAGGAATGAGAAGGCCTGGGATCGCCTTGATCGGGATGCCCGCGCAGCAAAAGAGCTGACCTTCTATCCCACCCTGGATTGCATTGCCCGGATTTCCAACTACCGCAACCGGGTCATCGAGATCGAAAAGACGATGGGCTTGACGGTCGGTTTTTAAGGCCGGGTCGTTGAGTGCTGTCCGGGCGGGGTCAGGACCCTGGTGATGCGGGGCATGCCAGGCCTTCGCCGGAAGGCCGTTCCCCGTCATGGTCCGACCGGTCAATCTGCAGGTGCGACCCAGCGCACCCGGATATTATCCGGGAAGGACAGGTAGAATTCACCGAACAGGAACACGCAGACCTGCTTATTCTCGAAGTGGGATTCCGGGATGGTGGAAAAATCCTGCAGGGCGAGCGGCCCCCCCATGTTCTGCTGATACTTCTGCGGAAGCACACCGATTTCCTTGTAGATATGGGCGGGAATATTGGCGCTCCACACGTTATAGTGGCTGGGTACCCCGGCAAAACTGTCGGTGATCATCAGGATGGGGGCCTGCTCGTCGCCGTACTCGGCCAGGGGTTCCATGTTCTCGTGAAAGAGCCGGGTGGCGATGTAGGGAAAGCCTTTCCTGGAGCGTTCCTCAAAGAAGCGGGCATTGACGCGGTAGCGGGTCTGCATGGCATACAGGGTTTCCTTCACGGCGGGAAAACGATAGCGGGCAAGTCGTTGGCCGAGCACCCGTGCGACGGTTTGAATCGCGCCATCCGCGGGATGGGCGTCGAGCGCGTCATAGAACACATGCGGATAGGTATCGAGGGCCGCCACGAGCGGATCGAGAAAGTCGATGACCTCGATGTCAGCCTCCAGCAATTCCTTGAACAGGAGGAGTCGATACGGATTAACGACGTGATCCCCGGGTGGATCCTTGAGGAAAAAGAGGGCGTTGAGGACCTCCTTGGTTGGCACCGGGGCCACGATCAGTTCGATGTTCTTCGCTTTCAGCTGGTCGCGCAGGCTCTGGATGATGCGAAGGTACTTTTTCGGGTACTGGTGGCCGGGCTGAAGGTTGAGGGATTCCACCGAAGGCAGGTAGATGCGATTCTCGTGGTTCAGTGGGCCGCCCTGGTCGGTGATCATCTGTTGCAGGGAATCCCGGTAGGGCTGTGTCTCGATGAACCAGGCTTCCCAGCCTCCATGATCCGATACGAGTTGATTGATGCGGGCAAGATCTGCGGCGATGGCGGCTTCCCTCGTGGGGGCGCGATCAAAGGGTGGATTGATGGGGATGGCACGAACCGGCTCCATGCCGGTGGCCTCAAGGTGGGCCAGGTAGAAACGTTCCGACTCGGGATCGCCGATTTCGTCGACGAGCTGGAGGCTCTTGATCCCCGGACCCATGTCGACCTCCGCGATGGCTTCACAGAGGATCACGTCATGCGTCTTCACCCGGGCAACCGGGCCGAGGACCCGGTCCTGGAAACCCCAGGCGAGCCCCGTAATGATGCGGTCGGGGGGTGGGGATGATGCCGCCTTCCATTTTACATGGGGGTGCGCCTTGAGCTTCAGGCCGACCAGGCAATCCTTGTAGACGGTCTGCGCCGGATCGGGGATACGCGAAACCTGGATGACCTCCCAGTAGCTGTGCTGCCCCGTGCCGGGTTGCAGGCCGCGGAATATGAATTGGTTGAGGGCGACCTGGGCCGGATGCAGCTGGCTGGCCTGCTGAGCCGCAGGGCTTTTTGCCGGGTCTTGCCTGGGATCCCCTGATCCTCCTTGCGTTTTATGTGCGGCCTGGGCGCGGTCGCGCTGGATCTTCAGGTCTTCCACCTCCTGGCGAAGGGCCCTGCGTTGATCCTTGAGGTCATGGTAATCGCTCCGTTGCTTGATCCAGAGTGCGGCGAGTCCGATGCTCAACAGGCCGAGCAGTATGAGGGTGATCTTTTGCATGTTCCTATGCCTGGAAAGTGCCAGAAAATGTCTTCCGATGAACGGAAAAACGCGGGGAATCTTTCCGGGGATCGAAGGGGCGTTCGGGATCACCTGGAGCGGTTCTGTCCGTTTAACCTGTCGTATCGTCCGGAGGATGTTACGAATGACGAAGTTTCATGGCTGAAAAAGGTCTCATCAGGATTCGGCGTTCGGACGAGCGCGGCAGGGCTGACCACGGTTGGCTGAAGAGTCGTTTTTCTTTTTCCTTTGCGGATTATGTTGACCCGGAGCACATGGGGTACCGCAGTTTGCGGGTGATCAATGACGACTGGATCGAGGGGGCAAAGGGTTTCGGTATGCATCCGCACCAGGACATGGAAATCATCTCCTACGTGGTGGAAGGGGCCCTGGCGCACAAGGACAACATGGGCAACGAATCGACGATTGTGCCCGGGAAAGTGCTGCGCATGAGCGCGGGAACGGGGCTGCTGCACAGCGAGTACAATCCCCTGGATCGCCGTTTGCACCTGCTCCAGATCTGGATTACCCCGGACCGGCAGGGCCTGGCGCCGGAATACGAGGAAGCGGCATTTTCGGATGCGGACAAGCAGGGTGGACTCTGCCTGATCGGTTCGCGGGACGGCCGGGAGGGATCGGTGACCATCCACCAGGATGTGAATCTATACGCAAGTATGCTGGGTGCAGGCGATACGCTGACCGTTCCGGTTGAAGCGAGCCGGTATGTATGGATCCAGTTGGTCGAGGGACAGTTGAAGGTAAACGGCGAAGCCCTGGAGACGGGCGATGCAGCCGCCCTGAGCGGGGTGGAACAGTTGCACTTGGCGGCGGGGGAGGGGGCTGAATTCCTCCTCTTTGACCTGGCCTAGATCCGGCAGATGACTCGACAGGGGCCCTGTGAGGCCCTATCATCCCCGGATGATACAACGCGGTTTCCTGCTATTCGTCGCGCTGTTTGGTCATGCTGTTTACGCGGCCGAACCGGATCCCTTCTACTTCAAGGACGGGGAGCGCATCGTGTTTCTCGGGGACAGTATCACCCAGAACGGGTCGTATATTGCCTACATCGATGCGCACCTGATGAAGCACTACCCGGACAAGCGCTTTACCCTGGTCAACCTCGGGCTCAGCAGCGAAACCGCATCGGGCTTAAGCGAACCGGACCATCCTTTTCCGCGCCCCTGCGTGCACAGCCGCTTGGACCGTGCGCTGTCCGAAAGCAAGCCGGACTGGGTGGTGATCTGTTACGGGATGAACGACGGGATTTATTACCCCTTCGGCGAGGCGCGCTTCCAGGCCTACGTGAAAGGCATGCGACGCCTGGTCGGGACCTGCAAGGCCGCGGGCTCGCGGGTGATCGTGATGACCCCGCCGCCCTTTGATGCGAAGTCGCGCAAGCAGCCCTTGGCTCCGGCGGGCCTCCCTGAATACAGCTACAAGGCGCCGTACGAGGGCTACGATGATGTATTGGGCCAGTATGCGGGATGGGTTCTCAGCCTGGACGGGGAGGTCGATCGCGTGATCGATATCTATAAACCCATGAAGCGAGCCCTGGCTGCAAAGCGGGAGAGCGACCCGGATTATCGCTCGGGCGATGGGATTCATCCCAATGCGGAGGGGCACTGGCTGATGGCGGAGACCCTGCTGGGGCGGGTCAAGGCACCCAAGCCGGAGGGGATGCCCGCGTATGTAA
>JAYGFS010000406.1:0-5329 GCA_046581765.1 Verrucomicrobiota bacterium | reverse complement strand
ATTCCCGGAGCGGGGGAAAGAGGCGAGCCAGACATCGGAAGGCCGGAGGCCGGCCACGCCGAGGGCATTGCGCCAGACTTGGCGGCCGATATGGGTAAGGCGCTGGATCGACATCCCTTTAGGAACTCACAATGGAGGGTTGCATCGGTCCCGCCCGGGCGCTTTCCCCGGGTGAGCGACTGGGTAAGGCCCCGGCCGCAACGCCCCCTCGGCCGGGACGCAGGCTGATGTAATTCAGGAGTACAATCATCGGCAGCACCTCAAGCAGCACCTGAACGATACCCACGGTAACGTCCATGCCGATGACGACGACCGGTATCCGGAGAAAGGCGATGTACAGTAAAATACCGTTACGCGTATGCAGGTACGGGGCCATGAATGCATAGATGGTCTTGAGCGTCAGCCCGAAAAGAAAGAAGCCGATCCAGATGCCGAGCACGGAGAAGTTGATAAAGGCTTCGGCCGCAAATCCGGGAGGGACGCCCGTACGCTTTCGGTTGTACACGCGATCCCCGATCAGGGGTCCCATGCCGATGGAGGGCTTCCCGGGCCACAGGCTGCGTGGAATCGGGGCGTAGATGAAGGTGAGGTAGGTCTTTCCATACATGCGTGGTATATCGTTTGGCACCGCCTCCATGATGTGCGCAGTCTTCACCGTATCTGCCAGGTAGCGCGCACCGACGACATGGGAAAGCACATCGTTGATGCTGAGCTCCATGTGGAAGGGTCCGTCGCCCCTGTTGGCCCGCAATGCGTAAATCAGGACAAACAAAAACAGTCCCACCGCTGCGACCATCGCTACGCGGGTGAGGAATTGCCAGATACGGCGGTCGAGGCGTAAAAAGTAACTGATGATGATGATATCGAGAATAAAAAATACCATTGGTGTACGACTGCTGCTGATAAAGGGGAGAAACAGTGCCATCAACCCGGTGGCTGCGAGCAGGGAGATGAGAACCGTCCGGGAGGTCTTCCGGGGACCCGTCAACCACCAGGCAAGGAGGAGATAGAAGGCGGGCCGGGACAGGTTGGCAGCCCATTTGAAATAGAACTTGGTGTCCCGGCCCATGGCTGCGCCTTCGATTTCCACGAAGCGTTTGCTTGACAGGTTCTTCAGGTTGGTGAACTCGATGCCGACTTGCTGTGCGTAGATGAAAAAGAAAACCACCGAGCAGCCGAAAAGCAAGATGGCGGCAGTGAACAGGCGCTTGGATTTCCACCCCGGCGCGTTTAACAGGGATTTGCCCTTCGCCGTCCTCGGCTTCATTCGGACAAGGTATCCGATCACGAGGAAGATGAAGGCCACGAGTAGAATGATCCCCGGCTTGATCAGGAACGCGTGGTCTTTGCCCAGCATGATTTCGTCGATAAACGAGCGATCATCGGCACTGATAATGTACACGAACTTGACGCTGTAGCCCATCAGGAAGATGGCCATGGTGAAGGTATACGGCTCGAAGACCTGGTAGTTCTTGCGGAGGAAAATAGGGATGCAGAGCACGATGTAGCCCGCCGCGGCCAGGAGTATGAGAACAGAATCAGCCGGGTCCCGCGCGTGGGTGATACCCTGGACCAGCAGGAGCACGAAGCATATACCGAGTCCTTGTTTCAACAGGCGATGCAAGACCCGTTCGCTGCTTCGCCCCGTCTTGTCCGCCTGCTGGCCCCCTACCTGCATGGCCCCGCCCGAAAGGGGTTACGCAGGTTGCCGGGCAGGAGTCCAGGGATCAGGATTACGAGTACAGGGAAGAGCAGCACCGCTACCCCACGCAGGCCCAGGTCGATCCAGGGTTGCTGGCCGGGTGGCCAGCAAACACCACAGCCGGCGAACAGGAAAAACAAGAGTGTCAGTCCGCCCAGCGAAGGGGCGGTGAGGTTCATGTTATATTCCTTTTGTGCCACCATGAAGCAGATGAGCGCACCCCCGGCATAGGCGATGACCGTCGCGCCAGCCGCGCCGAGCAGGCTGTAGCGGGGGATGAGCAGGAGGTTGGCTAGGATGTTGGTTATCATGACAAAGGCCGATATCGCAGCCACCGTTTTCGTGCGTTTGGCGTAATATAAAGGATTAACGAACACAATCCAGATTGCGTGGAAAATCAGCCCGAAGGCAACAACCTGCATGGGTCGCGTCGCTTCCAGGTATTCTTTCGTCAGGAAGATATGTACCAGCGGCGGCGCACAGACAATGATCAGCAGGGCCATGATCAGACAGATGAAGAGGTACCACCCGAACTTCGCGCTGAAATCCTTCCCGCCGCTACGGTCCTGTTCCGCGCGTTCGAAAAAGTCGGGGAGCCAGGCATTTTTCAGGGCCAGGGAAAAGACGGGAAGAAGCGATGCCAACATATAGGCACTGTTGTATATGGCCAACTGGTCGAAACCTTCGTAGGCCTTGAGGACCAGGCGGTCCGAATAGGAAATCGCCCACATGAAGATCATGTGTGGGGCGAGCGGGGCCGCATAGCGAAAGATGCCACGCCAGGCGATGACGGCAAAGTCGGGGTGCGCAGCACGGAAGAGCATCGACACGGAGATGAGCATCCAGCACCCGCAGGAAATCACCTCGCCAAGCACCGCGCCTTTTAAGCCCAGATCGCGAAAGACGACAAGATAGATGATCAGTCCGGTCGTGCTGAGGAACTGGGCAAAGGTGAAGCTCCGGTATTTCATCGGCTCACGCCGGATGATGAATTTCTTTTCAAGGATGGAGCAGTTCGCCCGAAAGAAGCCGGCGAGTACCGCGAGCAGGAGGAGCTGCACGCTCAGTTGGCTGGTCCAGGCCGCGGGCAGGAAATGGATACCCACCGCCAGAAGGCTGCAGCCGAGCAGGCTGAGTCCAAATCCGATACACCACAGGCTGCTGACGAAGCGGTCGGCCTTGTCGGTCATGTCCTGGTAAAATCGCGCTACCGACATCGGGAGGCCAAAGGAAAAGATCGGGGGTATCGAGAAGGTGAGCAACTGGAGGATTGCAAGGGCTCCGACCTCATCCATGCTCAGGTAGCGCACATAGAAGGGGATCAGGATGAACCGTGCACCCTTGGTCAGCAGGTCACCCACCGCGTAAATCAGGGCGGAAATGCTGAGCTTTCGCATGCTGCGACCGCTCATGATGCTAAGCTCGTGCTCTTGATTTCACTCGTGCTCTTTGTGCGCCACATCCGGTTTATCCTGGCTGGCGGAATCGATTTGTATGGATTAGACCAGGGGTAGGGGGATGCGTTTGCCTTCGCGCGCGGATTTGTAGATCGCCAGAATCAGTTCCAGGCTTTTTCGGCCCGAGCGGCCGTCCGTGGCCGGGGGGGCATCCCCGCGCAGGGAGTCGATCACGTTCTTGTAATAGGTCGTGTGCCCGAAGCCATACACATTCGGTGGCTGGTAATTTGTTTCCTCGACCAGCTTGTCGTCCTCATCGGAATCATTAAATTCCCACTTCTCGAACTTGTTGATGGCGACGCCGCCGAGCTTGACCGTACCGTTCTCACCGAGGATGGTCACCGATCCTTCGAGGTTCTTGGGGTAGGTCAGCATGGAAACGTTCATCGAGCCGATGGCACCATTGCGAAACCGGATCACCGCGGATCCTGAATCCTCAGCCTCGATGCTGCGGCCCAGCGTGCCGGTCATCGCCATAACGCTGTCAACTTCCCCGATCAGCCAGTGCAGGCTGTCCACGTAATGGCTGGCCTGGTTCATGAATGCGCCTCCGTCGAATTCCCAGGTTCCGCGCCACTTGGCCGTGTCGTAATATTCCTGTGGACGTTGCCAGAAAACGTTCACGTGGGCGCCATAGATGCGCCCGAAACGCCCCTTGTCCACCGCCTTTTTGAGCAGCTGCATGGTCGTGTTCAGCCGGTTCTGCTTCACGACGAAAAGCGACACCTGGTTTTGGTCGCAGGCGTTGATCATGCGATCGCACCCTTCCAGGATGATGCTCATCGGCTTTTCGGTGATCACATGTTTGCCCGCGTTGGCGACCGTGATTCCGTGTTCGGGATGCATCCCGGAGGGACTGCAGATCGCTACGGCATCCATCTCGACCGTTGCGAGCATCTGGTCAAGATCGTAAAAAGCGGGTACGCCGGTTTCTGCAGCCTTTTCGTCCGCCCGTTCCGGCACCGTGTCACAGACCGCGGCGAGTTCGCAGGCCCCGCTGTGATCCTGTATCGCCTGGATATGGTTGCCGGATATGCGTCCGCAACCGATCAACCCAATTCGTATTTTTTTGTCAGCCATGATCTATTTCCAGCATATTTTGTCCCAAAGCTCAAACCTCGTCGGCGAGGATACGCGCGATCCGCGGGCCGGTCTGCCCATCCCACAGCTCCGGGATCGATCCCGTCTTCCATGTGCCCGAGAAAAGACACTCCAGGTAGGGTGCCAGTTGTGCCGGGTCGCTTCCCACGAGCTCGTTGGTCCCGATGCTCACGGTTTCCGGCCGCTCGGTGCTGTCGCGAAGGGTCAGGCAGGGGATACCGAGTACGGTTGTTTCTTCGGTGATGCCGCCGGAGTCGGTGACAACCGCGCGGGCGTGTTCGACCAGGTAGTTGAACTCAAGATAGGGCAGGGGGTCCAGCAGGTGGAGTTGTTCATGGCTTTGTTCGAGGCCATCCAGTATTTTGCGCGTACGGGGGTGGACCGGGAAGACCACCGGGCAGGGGCACCCCTCGGCAAGGGCATCAAGGATGGCTGACAGGTGCTGTGTTTCGTCCACGTTGTCGGGGCGGTGCAGGGTTAACACGACATAGGAACCGTCGCTCAATCCCTGTTCCTCCCAGCACGCAGGCGGGGTGAAATTCGCCCGTTGTTTCAGCAGGGTGTCGATCATCGTATTGCCCACGAAATGAATGCGATGGTCTGCCACGCCCGCCCGTCGCAGGTTCTCGCCCGCGCTCCTGCTCGTGGTGAAGAATAGGTCGCACAGGGCGTCGGTAACCATGCGGTTGATTTCCTCCGGCATGGCGAGGTCCCCGGAGCGAATCCCGGCTTCCACGTGTCCGCAACGCACCTGCATCTTCTTTGCGCATATCGTGCAGGCCATGGTCGAGGTCACGTCGCCGACAACGAGGCAGAAGTCGCTTGCTGATTCCTGCAGCACCTTCTCGTAGCCGGTCATGATGGCCCCGGTCTGCTCCGCCTGGCTGCCGGAACCGACGCCCAGGTTGATGTCCGGCGCGGGGATGCCAAGTTGCTCGAAGAAGGTTTCGGAGAGATTGCGATCGTAGTGCTGCCCGGTGTGGATGAGGCGAGGGTCCAGGTCGGTACTCCGGAGGGCTTCGAGGATCGGCGCGATCTTCATGAAGTTGGGTCGCGCACCGGCGATAAT
>JAYGFS010000391.1:0-3295 GCA_046581765.1 Verrucomicrobiota bacterium | reverse complement strand
GCGATTGGAAAAAGCGGCCTCGTTGTTGACGAGAACGACCCGTTCACCCGGCTGCAACAGGGCGGGACCCCCGCTGTCAAACGCAAAATCGATGCCCCCGGTGATCTCGACGCCCTCAAGGCCGACAGGGTCCAGGCCGGTGTTTTCCAGCTCAACGTACTCGAAATCCGATGCACTGAAACCGGCCAACGCCTCGGAGGGGCTCGGGAACCGGGGGTGGACCATCAATTCCGTGAAACGAAGCGGGGTATCATCCGCCCGGTAGAAAATGGCCTCGGCCAGGGCACTCCATGTCGAGCCATTGAAGGCACGGGCCTTGACCCGGGTGGTGTAGGCGAGCGGCAGGTTGTTGGTATAGGTATCGCCCAGAATATTGCCGGTGAACGCTTCCCGGGGATCGCTCCCGTCCAGGGTATAATAGATGTTTGTGGGAGCCGTGATCTCCAGCGGGAACACACCGGAAAAGGCACCCCCGTGCTGGCTGAACACCGGGGCATCAAGGGCGGGATACAGGCCCGCGTTGCGCATCTGGGTGAACACGGTCGCACTGCGAACAGGAAAATACCCCGCGTTCAACGAGGCGATCTTGGTCTCCCATTCATCATCCGGCATATAGGGATTTCCCGGGCGATGGTAATCCCCCCACCGCGCAGCTTCCGCGAGCAGGGCCGGGCGGATCTCGTCCACGTGCTGGTTGAAAATGGCCGCCGTGCCCTCGGGCGTGAGGACCCCCCCGTTGAAGAAATGACGGTGAATGTGGTCGGCGAATTGCAACAGGTACTCGGGATGCGCCTCCAGCTTGTGGTGCAGCCGCGTCGGCATATATACATTATTTGGCGATACCGTCTTGTTCACCGTGGCGCTCAGCATCGTGCGCTCCGAGTCGTGTACGAAAAACCTGAAGCCCTCGGTTCCGGTACGGTCGCGCGCCGACTGCCAGTTGTTCTTATCCCAGTCCGAGTTCCCGTTGTAGAAATTCACCATCATGTAATCAATGAAGTTGGGGATTTCGATGTAGGACTGGATGGCCAGGTACTGCGCATCGGTGGTGATCCCGGCCTCCGCGAGGGCATGCATAGCCTGGTAGGCGGCCTCATTCCCGTCTTCAACATCGACCGCATTGGCTGTTGCTTGCGCCTTGATGATATCCCAGTCGTCTGCATTCCCGCCGAACCAGGCTTCCGCCCAGTCGGCCTCAATGCGCTCGATGGAATGGTAAAAGCCCCAGTACATCCCGTTGAGGAACAGGTGCATGTGATCCTGGGCAGGCACCGGCTGGCCCATGGCCACGGAAAGGTAGCGGGCGAACTGATCGCGCAGGTAGGCCGCATCCGTGCGCTGGCCGGAAGAGGGGTGAATCCAGGAGTCCCCGTTCTGGCCACGCATCAGGTAACCGTTGAACGGTGGCTTGCCGCCGCCACGGAAGGCCGGGAAGTCGAACTTGCCCGGTCCGTAGCTCGAGCGAAAGATGAGGCGCATGTTATGCTTGGGGCGCGAGGGGGCACGGCTCGCATTCCCGAAGAGACGGATGCCGCAATTCACCTGGGTATCCGGGGCATCGGGGAAAAACAGGAACTCGGCCGAGATCGGACGCTCCCATTGCTCGCCTTTCGCCTGGGAGTTGGCGTAGATGCCCGTCTGCTGGTCGAACCACGCGTCCTTGTCCATCGCCAGGGAAACAATCGGGTGAGTCATCAGGCTGTTCGTCATTAGCGGGCGATACGCCGGGTCGTTGACGATCGATGCGTCCATCGTGTAATGGGCGCCGTTGGCATGATCCGTTCCCGAGGCATTCAGCCATTGCGTGGGATACCCCGCAGGGGGCGTGGTAAAGTTGATCACATCGTCCATGAAGAGGTAGGAGTGCGTATCGATATCGGTGGACTGGTAGCCGACCTTGTAAGCGATGGCGCGCACGACCCTTGTTTCGTCGACGAGAAATGGACCGGTATAGACGGTACCCAGGGTCTCGGTCGGGGCGGAACTGTCGAAGGTATAGCGAATGGTGGACCCGGCGGAATCACTGGTGATAGCCAGCGTGAAGCTGTTGCTGAAGATCCCCCGGTCGACACTGAACTTGGTGTCCTCGACGAAACCCAGGAAATCATCCGCATTGGGTGCGAGCGGCGTCGGGGTCGCAAAATAGCGCTGGGCGTTATTCGTATCCACCCCGTAGGAAAGGTCTTCAACCTGGCTCGGATAAACGGGCGTGTATTCGAAGACGACATTGGTTTGCCCGTCGACGAGGGCCAGGTATTCCCCGTCGCCATCCAACTTGAAATTCGCGTGCAGCTGCCCGAGGATGTTGGTGTCCTTGTCCGAGGCGAAAACCAGGAGGTAGGCATTGGTATCCAGGCTGACCGCGGGAAAGCTCCAGCGGGTGAGGTTGGTCTCTTGATCGGTGAGAAACCAGCCGGTGAGATCGACCACATTCGAGCCCGCGTTGTAGAGCTCGATCCAGTCGGGAAAATCCCCGTCTGCATCCGCGAGGGTGCTGTCGTTGATCGCCTGGAACTCGTTGATAAGCACCTGGGCCCGTGCAAATGAGCACGATAACAGTACGATCAGGAAATAGAGCAGGCGGAACATAACAAAAAGTAATATACCCAGGAATACAACCGGGCACAAATCACGAGGCGAACAAATCAATTGCACAATACGAGCGCATTGACCAGATTGTAGCGCATGAAATGGATACTTTGCCTCTCGTTATGTCATCCGCTTGTCGCCCTGCTCGCCCAGGGTACAAAGGTCGATTACCAACGCTCCGACGATTTTCACAAGCGCTACCCGCTCAGGGTATATAAGCAGGAGCTGGATCCGCATTGGATTTCCGATAATCGCGTCTTCTTCGTCGATCCCATCGGTAAGGGAAAATGGGTCTACCTCCTCGCCGATCGCAAGCAGGGTATGCGCAAGGTGGAGGTGGAGGAAAAACATTTTCGCCCGGTCCTCGACAAGGCGGTCCCGGGCAAATCCAAGAACCTGGAAAAGGATATTCACGTCATCGATATCGAGGGAGATGTCCTGGTCTTCCGGTACCAGGGCAAACAGTGGGCGTTCAAGCCCGGGGATGATGAGGCACAAGCCCGGGAAGGCGATCCGCGCCAAACGTTAAACGCCGATCCCCCATCGACCCGGGAACGCCCACCGTCGGGCCCGCGTTCGCCCGACAAGAAATGGACCGTCCTGATCAAGGACCACAATGTCTGGATCCGGCACGAAGAATCGAAAAAGGAGCATCAACTAAGCGAGGACGGCACCGGGGAGAACGCGTATCGTCACAAGGTCTACT
>JAYGFS010000234.1:0-1528 GCA_046581765.1 Verrucomicrobiota bacterium | reverse complement strand
ATTATCGGAGGTGAAGATGACCAGGGTATTTTTCGTGATTCCGTTTTTGTCCAGCGCCTCGAGTACTTGCCCAATGCTGTGATCCACCTGCTGGACAAAGTCGCCGTACACGCCCATTGGACTGGAACCCTTGAACGCCTCGGTGGGCACCCAGGGCCCATGGGGCGAGGGAAAAGCAACGTACAAAAAGAAAGGCTTCTCCTTCCCGGCTGACTTATCGATATACTTGATGGCCTCGCTCGTCAATCGAGGCGTTACCTCGACGTGCTTGAAATGAGGCGCAATCTTTCCCGGCAACCAGTTACCGTTATAGAATCGGTCCTCGCTGAAGTAATATTTTCCTTTGCCGTCCTCGGTGGGCATTTCCACCGCCTGCCTGTTCCTGATGTAGAAATAGGGACCTTGGTCCAGGGATCCCCACAAGCCAAAGAATTCATCAAAGCCACGATCAACAGGCCCTCCAGTCATGGTTTGTTTCGCCGTGCCGTCCTTCCCCTTGAAATTATCAAACCCCACGTGCCATTTGCCGACCATGCCCGTGTTGTAGCCGTTCCGCTTGAGCAACTTGGGCAAGGTGATCCTGTCGGGTTTGATATAGCGGTACATGTCCCGTATCGGGTAGCGCCCCGTCAGCAGGCCGTAGCGAGATGCAACACACGTTGAATGCGGCGCATGGGCATCGGTGAACATCAAGCCATCCCGGGCCAGGCGATCGATAGCCGGGGTCTTGAGCCGTGACTTCGCATTGAAACATTTGGGATCCCCGTAACCCATGTCGTCCACGAAGAGGATGACCACGTTGGGTTTGGGTGACTCGGCCGGCGCGTCCAGGTTCAGCAACAGGGTGGCCAGGGCATCTTGCTTGGCCTTGCCCGAATGAAAATCAAGGGCCCGCATGAAGCGCGGATGCTCCGACTCCGGCACCTCCGGATCCAGCACCAACTGGGCGAGCAAAGCGGCGGCTTCGGGTGCCCGCGATCGCCACACGAGGTCGCGTCCGGCCGGGGCCTTCCAGGCATCACCGGCTTTCTTGAGCCATGCGTTGAGGCAAGCCGTCTCGTTTCCTTTTTCGCCTATGCCGAGGGCTTCCAGGTACCACCGGTCCTGGCCATCGTGCTGGAGGGCGAGCGCGGCCCACAGTTCGGCGGCCTCCGCAGTGGCTACCCGGTGCAGCGACACCGCGCACTCCCGGCGAACCAAGGCGGACGTATCGCGGACCAGGCGTCGCACGATGGGTTCGACGGGCCTATTATGCCGCCGGGTGATGCGGAGGGCGAGGGCCCGAAGGTTGTCGTCCGTATCCTGCAACGCCTTCTCGATGGCCTGTGGGGCCCCGTCCTCGATGGCGGCCAAGGCCCACAAGGCGCGGGCCCGGAAGCGCGGGTTCTCATCGGTCGCCATCTTCGCCAAGGCGGGCCGGGCCTGTTCCCGGAAGGCCTGCAAGGCGGTCCAGGCCCGGTAGCGAACGGACAAATTCGGGTTCCGCAAGGCCTTGGCGGCCCCGGCGGGCGTCTTGAAATCAAGGTCA
>JAYGFS010000202.1:0-5674 GCA_046581765.1 Verrucomicrobiota bacterium | reverse complement strand
GGGGATACCGTATGCCGGAAATCCTTGTACCAAGCGGGGTTTCCCGCTTCCCAGCACGTCGATATCCGCCGCCCGGGCAGCTCCGATTCGCGTGATTCCTCGGGGTCGATCGCGAGCCGGGACTTGATGAAGTGGGCGTGGTTGGGGCTCCTTCGCCGCGGCGGGCTGGACACCAGGTACATCCCGCGCTTGGCCCGGGTCATCGCGACATAGAGTACACAGAGTTCATCAAAACAATGTTCCGCATCCTGGCGATCGCGCTCGGCGCGCAACACGGGATCGTTGTCGGCGATAAATTTTCGCGGCATCTTGAGGATCCAGTTCACGCTGCGACCGTCGTTGGCATAGGATGTCACCACCTGCTCCGTGCGGGCTTGTCTCATGGAGCCCCCCATGAGCTCGGGGAGGATGACGATGTCGAAACCGAGGCCCTTGGACTGGTGGATGGTCATGATGCGAACCGCGTCCGCACTCGCTGTTTCCCGCCGCTGATAGGATTCCATAAACCCGGTAAAGGCGTCGAGGTCCGGGCACATGCGCGCATCAAACTCAGCCGCGGCGTCAAGGAGTTCACCCGCCCGTTTCTCGACAAAGCGGTCGAAGGGAAAGGCCTCCCGCAGCATCGTGATCCAGCCAAGCAGGGTTTCGCGAAAGCCGTGGTTGTGGATCGTGTCCAGGACCTGCAGGGGCAGGTCGTCCAGTTCTCGCCCGCGCTGCTCGAGCAGGGGCATGAGCGGGCTCATCTCGACATGGCGGCGGGCGAGCGTGTTTCCCGGGTGGGCCGCGAAACGGATAAGGTTGATCAGCAGGGCCGAGAAGGGGTCATCCAGGATGGGCGAGGCGCCCTCGCGCACGATGTGCATTTTCCGACAGGCCGGATCGTCCCGCAGGTGACGCGCGATGTCCTCGCCCTCGGTATTTTTCCGGATGAGGATGGCCACGCTGAGCCCGCGCTCGAGCGGCTTGATTTCCTTGAGCAGGCCCGCCACGACATCGTAGCGATCGGCTGCGCTGAGCGTTTCCTGGTCCTTTTCCGGCAGGGGTTCGAGCAGGGCACAATAGCCTTCAAGGTGCTCGACCTTGGGGGCCGCCTTGTGCTCCTGGAAGACCTCGTTCCAGCGCGTGACGGCTTCCTGGGGCAGTTTCTCGTGGTCGTCGACCCGGTGGAAGACGCGATTGACCATGTGCAGGATGTCGGGGCAGGAGCGGTAGGAGTCGCTCATGCGCTCCAGTTCAATAGCGGATGCATAACGCGTCAGGATCTCGTTGAACAGCCGGGTATTGCCGCCCCGCCAGCGGTAGATCGCCTGCTTGACATCGCCGACATAGAAGAAGGTGCGCTCGCCCTCGGGGTCCTGGACGATTTCGTCGACCAGGTTCTCGAAGGCCGCCCATTGCGTGTCGCTGGTATCCTGGAACTCGTCGAGCAGCCAGTGATCCAGCCGGGCGTTGAGCCGGTAGTCGATATAGAGCCGGTTCTCCGCGTGGCACTGACGGCTGAGGATGTTGCAGGGACTGCGGTGATTGCCGGGCGTGAGCAGGTATTGCGCGTCATCAAAGGTGAGCCTCCCGCGGCGGCGGACCAGGCGGTCGTAGACCTCCTCGTACTGCTTCAGTACCTGGTACAGGCCCCGGGTCTGCTCCAGGCTGGCATGGTAGTTCACGCGTAGCAGGTGCATCGCCATTTGATGCAGGTAGCGGCTGATCTCCGCGGGGATTTCAATGCCGGCACGACCATGTTGAATGGTTACCGGGCCCTGGGCCAGGGCGTCGAGTTGCTCGAAAAGCCGCTTCATGGTCACGCGCCCGAATAATTTTTCCGGCCACGCCTTGGTCGCCGTGTAATCCCGGGCGAAGTCGATGAAGGCCCCGAGATCCGTCGCGATACTCTCCGGGATCGCGGCGTCCTCGATCGCCGCCTTGATCGCCTCGGCCTTCTCCGGTGCGAACCCGCTCGCGTCCATCCAGGCGGGGTCTTCCGGCCAGATCGTCGCGGGGTTGCCCCAGCGATCGGGATCGTCGCACTGCATATAGCGGGCGCGATGGTCGTGGATGAAGTCGTCCAGGATGTCGGTGAGCGATTTTTCCTCCCGGCCGTAGGTGGCATCCTTGAAGGCCTGGAAAAATTCCCTGCGGGCCTTGGCGGGAATCCCGCGGGGGCTGAAGATGTGCTGCAGGACGCGATGCTGTTCGGCTGCGGCCTCACTGCCGCCGTTGTCCATGACCTGGAAGTCGAGCCCGATACCGAGCTCCATGGGGAAGGACTGCACGATCTTGATCGTGAAGCTGTCCAGGGTGCCGGTGTTCAGGCGATGCATGTGGTCCAGCAGGTTTCGGAGCAGGTGGAGGTAATCCGCGCGCGTGAGCCCGTGTTCATGGATGATCCGCGAGGTGCGCTCCGCTTCCTCGTCGCTTTCCGCGGCGTTGGTCAGGTACGCGACGATGGAGTCGAAGATCTCGCCGGCGGCCTTGCGCGAAAAGGTCAGGGCATTGATCCGGTCCGGCGATGCGCCGCGGGCCATGAGGCGGATATAACGATGCGCGAGCTGATAGGTCTTGCCCGAACCCGCGGCGGCGGAGATGGCTTGATGGCGAATCGGTTCAGGCATGTTCCGGCCCCCCGGCACGCGGCACCTGCAGGGGCAGGGCGAAGTCTTCGGGCTGCTCAAAAAAGAGTTCCGTGAAATCATCAAAGCGCACCCGGTCCCCCGGGGGCCAGAATCGCCCGTCCCGGATGTCCTGGATCACGCCCGCGGCACAGTCCATGGCCGACGCGTAGATGTCGTCGCTAAAGCCGGTCCATTCCTTGACCCCCGTTTCCATGAGCGACTTGGGCAGGTTGAATATACCGAAGTGGAGGGTGCTGTCCGGGTAGCTTTCCTCGACCAGGAAGCGATACAGGGGAAGTTGCAGGCTGGTCCAGGCCTTCGTGCCACCATCGATCCGGGCGTAGGCCGGGGCCTCCACCCGCGTGGCGAAATGCAGTTTTTCCGCGTCCTGTACCCGGTCCGCCGTTTTGTAATCGAGTACGCGGTAGATCCCGTGTTCCTCGTGGTAGTCGATGCGGTCGATTTTACCCGTGATGGTTAACCCCTCGAGCACGCGCTCGAAGCGGCACTCGCTGGCGACGATGCGCCACCCATCCTGGATGAGCCGGGCGTGTTCATCGGCGGCGGCCCGCAGGCGTTGTTGTCCGGCGTCCCGCTGGATCTGTACGGGCAGGGTCAGGTCATGGCCGACCTCTGCGAACCTTCGGTTCATGTAAGCGATCATGTATTCAGCGACCTGATCCGCCTGGGTGCTGCAGGCATGATCGGGGTGCCGGGCCATGTGGTCCAGGGCGTCGTGAAGAATGGTGCCGAAGCGATAGTTCGGGAGCTCGGTAAAATCATCCGCCAGCGCATGCATCTCGAGCGTGTGCTTCAGGTAAAAGCGAAAGGGGCAGGCCAGGTAGTCAGCGAAGGTGGTCACATGCATTTGCGTGGACTCGATCGGCTTGGCAATCCGGGAGGGATCCAGCTTGAATGCCGTGCTCACCGGCACATTGTCCGGGTCTTCCCTGGCTTGGCCAAAAAGTTTGCGCACCCGCGGGATCAGGTCCTCATCCGCACAGCGCAGGAGCAGGCGGGAGGGGCGCAGCGGTTCGCCCCGGCTATTCACTTTTCCACAAATGAAGTAGACCTGCCCCTGGGTCTGTGCCCGGGAGTGAATGAAGCTGGAGCTGAGATAGATGTCCCGGGCGAAGCGATCGTCCGCGGTGCGGAGCTTGAGGCGTTCCCGCAGGCTGTCGGGCAGGAAGAGGTCGCTGACCCGGCCGTCGGGAACGCTTTGGTCGTTCATGCCGGTAACAATCATCAGGGGTGCGTCGTTCCAGGAGAGCTCGAGCCAGCCATCGAGGTCGACCACGGTGTCCTCGTGCTCGGCATACCAGGTTTCGGTGCCGAAGCGCTCGAGGAGGAGGTGCAGGGCTTCCTCCGGCTTCCAGCCCGGCCCCGTGGCCAGGCTGTCTCGAAATTCGGCAAGCAACTGGTCGAGCACCTGGGCCACCTCGCGAAAATCCCGGTCGGCGGGGTCTTCATGGCCCAGGACACGATGCTGTAATACCTCGACCAGCAGGTGGCGCAGGGCCTCTTCGGTTCCCGGGCTTTCCCGGTAGGTCTCCAGGAGCCGGGTCAGGTGGTCCAGGGCCCGGTGCAGCAGGGCGAAGGCCTCGCCCCCTTTCGCCAGATCCGACCAGGCCTGGGGAAGATACCGGTTCTGGTGTTCGTCGGCGCATTTCAGCAGCGGGACGGGTGCTATGTCGTGGGCCTGGAGGTAATGCAGGATGGCGGGGTGGCGCGTCAACCCACGGAAGGCTGCATACCCGGGATCTGCGAGCAAGGCCTGCCAGGCATCCAGGAAGTGGTACAGGCTGTGCTGGGTCACGGGATAACCGGCGGGATTGAAGACGGGCAGGTCGTGTGCTTCCAGGGTGGCGGAGAGTTGCGGAATGACGTCGCTGTCCGGGACACCGATGGCTACATCCCCCGGGCTGATCTCCGGCGCGTGTTGGGTGATCAGCTGGAGCACGCGGCGGCTTTGCGCGAGGGGGTCCGCGGCGAGGATGAGCTGCGCGTCGGAGGTGAAGGGGATGTTCACCTGCTTCCAGGCCTCCGTGAGCGGCCGGCCCCAGGCGTCGAAATCATCTGCACGGGCGGGATCGGCATGGACCAGGACCTCGAGCGTGAGCGGGCCGGTTTTGGATGCGACCAACTTCTCGAGTTGACGGATCATGAGCGGCGTGGGATCCGGGATGCAGGCGAGCACGACCCGGGTAACGCCTTCCGGGAGGATGTCCCCGGCGTTCAGGTCTATCTTGTGCGCGCAGGGGTCGACCCGCTTCTCCGCGCGGAGCAAGGCCAGGTAGGCCTGTTCCAGCTTCATGAGGTCGAGCCAGCGTGCCTTTTCATCGGCTTGATCGTCGAGCAGTCGGGCGGCCTGGCTAATGGTGAGGCCTCCCTCGAGGAGTTGGTCCCGGAGTTTTTGCAGGCGGCTCCCCATGGAGATTGCCCAGGGCATGTCCGGGTCAACCACACCGGCAGGAAAGAGGGCGGTGTACTGGCCCAGGTCGATCTCCCGGAAGACGCGGGCCCAGGCATGGAGGATATCCGTTGGAGATGCCAGGTCGCCTGGCGGTCGGGTGCCGAGGAGAAAAAAGTTGGGGGTATTAACCTGCAGGGAGAGCAGGGGGATATCGTGTTCGGTACACCAGCGGGCCAGGTGTTCCCGCAAGCGGCGCCCGGCCTGGCGGGTGGGAACGATGACGAGGGTCTCGTCGAGCCTGAGCGGGCCGGCATGGCCTTCCGGGACGAGGAAGCTCCGCACCCGGTCGGTGACCGGCGCATCCCAGCCGAGCAGGTGGCGGCGGATGGCGGTGCTATTCCCTGGGGCGTTCATACGTGTGGTACATGCTTTATCATAGCCAGCGGGCCTCAAAACCGTATTTCAATTGCAGATGCGCGGATCGGCGGCCCGACGGGAAGCTCCAGCTCTCGCAATACCATCCCGGCATACCCGTCCCGAAGCTACCCGGCCCTTTGGAAATTCCGCACCTCGGGCGGCTTATTGAAGACCCGGTTGATCTGCCGGACCCTCACTCGCTCGGGGCCGACCTGCTCAGATCGGAAGAGCGTCG
>JAYGFS010000158.1:0-20264 GCA_046581765.1 Verrucomicrobiota bacterium | reverse complement strand
CCGTGTCGTAATAATCTTTAATATAGCCCGCAAAGTAACTCCCCTTGATGGATGCATCGATAAAGCCATGATAGATCTCAGCCGGGACCCTCTGGTATTGGGTCACGTCGCCCCCATCTCCCATCATGGACAACACAGAGGAGGATTCATCATAATAAACGGCATTGAACAGGCTCGATTCAACCGGCACCATCTGCACGCCTTGCCACTCCACGGCGGGAGAGCTGTTAAAGATGGGCCCGATATTCTGGTTGTAATACCCACCTTTATTCGGGGAGTCCATGAACTCGCGGTAAACCTTTTCGGACACGCCGTAATGCGTGGTTTGGGTATCATCCCGAAATTCGATGACCAAGCCATTGGTGGCATCGTTATACTGTACTGCCGCGATGGCTTCGGATATCACGGGAACCCTTTGGTTCATAGGCCAGTTGTTTTTAGTGCCTGTGGTAGAACAACCCGACACAAAAATGACCAGGGCGGTCAGAATCACCAATCTTACGTTCTGCATTATCATCTGCCTTTATTGGGGTCCAAAATACTAGGGGCCTACATACGCACGGTAGAGGCTATCACCAAATTTCAGGGTCTAAAAGCCCAATTTAGTGGCCATTTCAAAGAAAATCCGGTAATAACGAGGGAATGAAAGCCCGGCACCCATATCCACTCATCGCAGCGGGTTTTCTCAGCCTCCTCTTCTGTGTCGCGGCAGGCCCTCCCGCACCCTACCACTGGCGTACAAGTTTCGAGATTCAGGGGGTTGAGGATGATGCCTCCGGCATCACCTGGAGCCCGGTCACCCAACACCTTTACGTGGTGATCGATGGCCCGGAACGCGTGGTCGAATTGACTACCGAGGGCAAAACCGTGCGCCAGGTCAAGCTCAAGGGTTTTGATGATACCGAGGGAATCTGTCACATCCGGGAACACCTCTTTGCCGTGATCGAGGAAAACGAGATGACCATCACCTTTGTCGACCTCTCCCCCGGTGTGCTGAGCGTGTCGGCAAAAGATAAACGTGTCATCCGGGTAGCCCCCCCGCTGCCGAAGGAAGATAAATCCGGGCTGGAAGGGATCAGCTATGATGCCGCCTCCGATACCCTGTTCGTGGTGAAAGAAGCGGAACCAAAAGCCGTGTATATCATCCGCGAGGCCTGCACAGACAACCCGGTAATCACCCCGGAACCGGAACTGCTCCGCGCAACAGAAAAGCTGGAGGATCTCTCGGATGTGCTCTTCGCCGCGGACGAGAAGTGCCTCTATATCGTCAGTGACCGGAGCAAGGCCCTAACCCGCATGCAGCTCGACGGAACCATCATCGACCATTTATCCCTGAGGGGGGGGAACCTCGGCCTGAATAAAACCATCAAGGATGCAGAGGGTGTTACACGGGACGACCGGGGAAACTTATACATCTGCAGCGAGCCCCGGCATATAAACGTGTTCACGCCAGCCTCGCCTGGCAAACCGTAGTCACCGTCACGGATCATGTCTGGCCGAACCATAGCTGTTTTCACCTTCTGTACCCTGGTGTTCCCGGCGTTTTGTGACTCAGACGACCACGCATTGGCCTACCTGAACAGTTTTGCAGATACCAGGGATCTCAGTACCGCAGACCGCACACGGTTGGTGCAGGCCATCGGCGCATTGGCAGACGAGTCGTTTGCCACCCGGGAGAAAGCCGCACACACGATCACAGCGTACCAGGTGCAGGCCTTGCCCCTGATAGCCGAGCTCCGGGAACGTCAACCCCTGGATGCCGGGCTTCGCCTGGATGTTTTAAGCGGACAGATCAAGGCCAATATGAGGGGCTTGCCCGCGAGACTGGTCGAGCACATGGACCGCCTCGTAAAGGCCGGAGATACGCGGATGGTGCCCCGCCTTCTTCAATTGATTAAACACGATGAGGAGAGTATCCGCCATCATGCCGTCTACGCATTGCGCCGGGTGAGTGGGCAACAATTCGGTTACGGGGCCTCCCACTCCAAGACCTTGCGAGAAATGGCGGTCCGGCGCTGGCAGGAATGGTGGAACCGGACCCGGGATGATTTTATCATCTCGGGGGAAACAGAAGATTACTACCTGCTGGTCAGCGTGGCATCCCGGTGTAAACTGCTCCGAAAAGACGGCCATGTGATATGGGAGGTTGAACTCGGCGACACCGTCTCCGATATCGAGGTCGTGGATGATCGATGCCTGGCCCTGACAAGCGTTTCCGATCATTCCCTGCACCTGATCCAACGGGGATGGGTGACCAACTGGACCTGGACGGCAAAGTCGGCATCCAAAACCCGCCTGAACAGTGTTACACACGACCCGCAAAAGGATACCCTGATGATCGGACTGAAGAGCCCCTTGCGGGCTATTGCGGAATTGGATCGCTCGGGGGAAATACAATGGACCCATGCAAACCAGAACGCATGCGTGACGGATGCCCGGGCCTTAGCCAACGGACACGTTTTGCTTGCAGATTCCTTCAAAGGGCGGGTTCGTGAAATCAACCGCCATGGTATCACCGTCTGGGACCTCTACGTGGTAGCCCAACGCGCGGTGCTTCTACCTAATGGAAATATTCTTACCAATGCGGGCAGAACCTTAATCGAGGTGGACCGAAGCAAGCGCACCGTCTGGTCCGTTGAACTGGCCACCGTTCCCCGGGACTTCACCCGCTTACCGGATGGCCTCACGGCGGTATTCATACCGGATATCGGGCTCGTCTTGATCGACCAGGACGGGCACCAAACGATCCTGCACGGGGTACCCGGTGCTGCAAAGGAAGGTACGGTCACGGTGGCCCCGACCAGCTACCTGACCTTTCCCGATCCCGGTTGAGCGTAGCGCGACGGGAACCCGGACCGGCATTTAGGGGAGAGTGCCGGGAGAACAGATAGCTAGGAACTCATGGCCAGCGCAGCGGGCACACCAACCGCCCTCGGGGTATGGACCATTTGGAGTTCACCCATACTCTTCCATTCGACCAGAATACGCTTGGAGTCGATGCAGCCCTTGACCACCCCGTAATCCTGTGTGTGCGGATGCACCAGGAAGTCACCCACGGTAAAATGATCGGTGCCGGAATAAAAGCGGGCACCCTGGTGACTGATTATCTGCTCAAGGAGTTCGCTGACCTCCACCTTGAGGAAGGAATCGGCGTTATCCACATGCAGCCAGGTCTCAACCGTACGGCACTCGGCTCCGGTGAAGACCGAAAGAAACGCAATGACATGCGCTTCGACCGGGACATAGTTTTTGGCGAGGATCTCGTCTACCATCGCACGCGCCTTGCTGGCGCGCATGCCCTGAAACTCCGGGTGCACGTCAATCAACATGCCGGATTCGCGCAAGAGGGTCCACTCGTCGAGCTTGACTTTAACCTTGCGGGAAATCAGCCCGCAACCGGAACGCAAAGGCTCCAACTCGCGTTCAGGTATTTTCATGGCTCCCGCCAGGGCTTTAATCACACTCTCTTCACCGCGCAGGTCCAGGCGTTCGGCCCACTCCATGAGCGGGGGAAGGACCTTTACCGGAATGAAGGGCTTCTTGCGAAGGACCGGGGATTCCCGATACTTCGTGCGCAGTACTTCGACAAATTGCTTCTTGCTCAAGGAACGACGCTTCGCAACGCCGGAGTGGGTTTCTATGCAACCCGAGCGAATCCAGCTTTTGATCGTCGTTTTGCACACCCCGGCAACCCGGGAAGCCTCCGCCACGCTCAAGTCGTCGACCAGGTCATTGTAGATGCTGGTGGTAAAGTACTTTTTGCCCTTGATCGTCCGGTAAGGCAAGCCTTCCTGGATCCAGAAGGAGAAGCGTCGGTAGTAGGTTTTTGTCATCTTATCGAAATCCGGGCTTCCGGGAGCCGCAAAGAAGCAAGCGGCATCGTCCGCTGCCTTGGCAAGCGAGTAAAAGGTCTTGCCTCCCTGCTCAATCACCCCCTGGCGATGCATATCCCGGCGCTCCCGCCATTCAAGGAAACCCTGCTGGGCCTCGGGAGAAAGAACAACCAGGCCGCTCATGTCGTGATCGATGGCCAAACCGATTTTCCGGCAAACGGTATCGATCAAGGTCGGATGTTCACCGATGGACTTGGCGAATTCCGTCTTGCGCACCCAATCCTGGCGCTGCATCTTCTCATCGATCCAGGTCTTGATATGCAATTCCGCTTCCCCGGGTACCCGCATGTGACCATTCAAGTCCAGCTCGCAGGGGAGTTCACATTGACGACAGATCGACTCGCCGATGTTCCGGTGAATACCAACCGCCTTGCAGATATCCACCAGGCGTTTCCATCCTTTAATCTTACAAAAGTTAGCCCCGGCGAGGCGGCAGGCCTCATCCTTGTCCACCCGGTAGCGATTGGCAAACAGGGTGGCGCTAATTTTATTGCGCTTTACCTGCTCGGCCAGGGTTCGGGGCGACATGGCCACGAATTCACCCAGGATGGAGAGGTTCAGGTAATCGTCCGGAAGCCCCCTGATTTGCGCACAAATTACATCGAGAGAAACGTCAGTCATTTCGCCGTCCTGTTTTAAGCTCTTTTCCACATCGTCCGCCCTGCTGTATGTCGGAACCCGACAGAATCAGGACACTTGAATGAACTTAAATTTCAGCAGCCCCGAGCACGAAGATGCATCGACAAATAATACGCAGAGGCGTGGATGGTCCTGACAGCTTGGCGTACTTTTCATGCCAAAATTTTCGTGGAACTAGCGGAGACTTTTCAGCAGGAGTTCGAACACAGACATTTCTAACATCCTGTGCTTAAACAGGGTCCGGGCAAACCAGCGGGCACGGTCTTTTCGGCCATGTTCCAACCAAAAGTAGCCATTTTCCAGGCAATTCGCCCGAAGTGCCCGCCTCAGGTCCTCCCGGTCGGCAACCCCCTCCCAAATCTCGGGATGCTCCAGTAAATGGATCAATACCGGTACGTACTCGGGCATCCCCTTCCAGTTGCAGGATTCCTGGCTGATACTCTCCCCTTCGCCCTGGCTCCGGTAGGAAGCCAGGACGCCTTCAAGCAGTCCCATCGGGTGGCGGGCAGCAATGCGCATGTAGTATTCGTAATCCTCCCCGGTACGCCATTGAACGTCTTCCAGCATGCCGCCCATTTGCTCCGACAAGGATCTCCGCAACATCACCGTACTCGTCGTGACCCAGCAATGATTCAAGAGGGCTTTGAAGCAGTTCCCTGTCGGGGGAAGGGCCCCCTCGTGGCGCACCCGCAGCTCCACCCCGGACGCATCAATCACCCGGCACCCGGTATGCGAGAAAGGGATTTCCGGGTGGGCCTCCATGAAGGCGACCTGGGACTCCAGTTTCTCAGGATCCCACAGGTCATCGGCATCCAGGAACGCGATATATTTCCCACGCGATGCAAGCACACCCTGGTTCCGGGGGATTCCCGGAACCCCTGAATTCGCCTCCCGCTCAACCAGGCAAATCCGGTCGCCAAACGCGTGCAGGATCTCCCGCGTCCCGTCCGTGGACCCGTCGTCAACCACCAGGTATTCAAAGTCGCTAAAGGTCTGGGCGAGGACACTTTCCACCGTCTGTTGTACATAAGCCGCCTTGTTGAAGGTTCCGGTGACTACACTGACAAGTGGATCGGCCATGGGATGGATAAATACACCAAAGCCAATCAAAGCAAAAGTAGAATGCGGGCCCGTCCGCAGGCCCTTTTCGGGATTTCCCGGTTCATCCCCTACCGGCGGACTCCGTCCAGCGAAAAAGCCACCCAGGCGTCCCCGGCCTTCGCGTTGATCTTCCCCCCGCCCGTCGCGGGCACCACGAGATACTGCTTGCCGCCCACGATATAGGTCGCCGGCGGCGCCGAACCGGCAAAGGGCAAGGTATACGACCACAACTCCTCGCCCGTGGCCTTGTCAAAGGCCCGGATCTTTTTGTCCTGGGTCCCGGAGCAGAATACCAGGCCCCCACCCGTCACCAGGGGGCCTCCGAAGTTGTAGGTCCCCGTCCGGGGCACGCCCTGCCTGGTCAAGGCCTCGTGCTCACCCAGCGGCACCTGCCAGGCGATGCGCCCGGTATTTAAATCCAGTGCCGTCAAGGTCCCCCAGGGCGGCTTAACCCCGGGATAGCCTTCATGGTCATACAGCTTGGCGAATCCGTGGTTGCGATACGAGGGGCGCTCCGGACGCTTGAGGGGCTTCTTGTACACCCGGTCGCGTTCAAAGAGATAGGCCAAGAGGTCCGCCCCTTGCCTGTCCGTGATCTGTGGAAAGGGCGGCATCAGCGGTCGCCCCTTCTTCAACAAGCTCCTTACATCCTCGTCCTTCAAACGATCCGCCAAGCCGTACAGGGACGGGCTCACCCCGACCCCTTCGCGATTCATTCCATGGCATCCGATACAAAAGAGCTCGTACACCTTGCGGCCCGCAGTCGGCGGCAGTTTCGACTCATCTACCGGCGGCTTCTCGTTCCGGCTCAGTCTCACCAGGGATGGCAAGGCACTCGCGCTCATGTAGAGATAGGCGGAGGTCGGATCAAAACAGGCCCCGACCCACTCCCCACCGCCATTGGTCCCGGGTAACATGACCATCCATCGGTCCGCCTGCGGCACCGCAAACAGGCCCCAGAAAGCCCCATCGATTTTCTCCATGATCGAAGCCCGCGCCCCCGGGCTCCGGTCCGTCACCCGGTCGAGCGAAAAGCCCTGGCGAACAAAGGGCTCGGGCAGCTCCAGGTGAGGCTGATAAGGCCAGGTGCGCTCGCCAAGCAACTTGGAAACCGGGGCACGGACCAGGCGAATGGGAAACAGCGGCTCACCGGTCATGCGATCCAGGAGAAAGGTCTGGCCGAACTTCGTTATCTGGGCCACGGCATCCACGCGCTTCCCACCCCGTTCCACCGTTACCAGGTTCGGGGAGGCCGGCAGGTCACGGTCCCATATGTCGTGGCGGAATTCCTGGCGATGCCAGAGGCGTTTACCGGTTCGCGCGTCGATGGCGATTATGCAGTTGGCATAGAGGTTCCGGCCGAGATGGCCCACGCCAATAAAATTCGGCTTCGGGGAACCGGTGCTGACATAGGCAATCCCCCGCTGCTCGTCCAGGGCCATCCCGCTCCAGTCGTTTGCCCCCTGCTCCACCCGGTCCCAGGTTTCGTAACCGGGTTCGCCCTCGTGCGGCCGGGTGTGGAAGGTCCACCGCGTCTCTCCACTCCGCACGTCCACCCCGTAGACATCTTTCAGGAAACCCGGGACAACCAGCAGGTCCCCGTACAGGGCACCCGCGGCACGGGTTTCCACAAAGGGCACGCGCATGAGCACCCGGCCGTCCACTGGATGCAGGGCAAGCAATTCAGTGCCTGCACCGAAAATCACCCGGCCCGGTGTATCGGCGTCGCCCGGCCAATAACACAGGCCCCGAAATGCGGGGCGCTTCTTGAAGCCCACGCGCCACCGTTCCTTCCCGGTCGCCGCATCCAGGCCGACCATGGCATTCCCCACCGTGGGGGTGACCAGGACCCCGCCGATTATCACCGGATTGGCCTGGATATTTCCTTTCCCGTCACCGGAGTGGAAGGTCCAGGCCCGCTTCAGTTGTCCGACATTTTTCGCGGTGATTTGATCCAGCGAAGAATAGCGGGTGGCAGCCGGATCGCCATGCGAACGCATCCAGTCGACATAATCCCGCGGGTCATAGGCCTTGCGGGCAGGCGTAAGATCCGCAAGACGCGCGGCAGGGATGATTTTCTCGAGCGGCAGCTTCTCCCGTTTCGCGGCATCCTCCACGGCCCAGTGATCGACCTGTGCCTGCGCGGATACCCAGCTCCACAGGAGCAGGGGCATGCACCCGGAAAACCGAATGAAGGCGCGGGCTCCCGGTCGCTCTTCGATCCGGGCCCTCATCCGGGTTTGATCCCCGCTGCGGACGGAGCACCCGGGATATGGTTTACACCCACCATCATAACCTGCCTATTTAAAAGAACCGGAGACACTTATGCCAGCGCAAAGCCTGAGGAAGCCTCAATCGAGTATCCCGAAACACGATCCGGCGAAGCTACTGGAGCGTTCCTGTGAGTTCGCCCTTTTTCACGTCCCAGACTTTTACCGCCCCGGTGTAGTCCCCCGAGAGCACGCGCAGGTTATCATGCGTAAATACCGCCTGGGTGGGCAGGTCGTCGAATCCCCCGAATTTCTTCAACACGCTGCCCCGGCCATCCAGCACCAGCACCTGCTTATCCCGACCCGCGGTAACCAGCTGCCCCGCCTGGTTGTACTCCACGCTGAGCACGCCCCCGCGCGCACGCTTGGCCCTGGGCTTGTGGATGGAGACATTTTTAGCAGCCCAGCCCTCGATGGTATCCCAGAGCACCAGCTTGCCATCCTCACCACAACTCGCCAGCAGTTCCCCGTCTGCCCGCCAGCTCAGGTCCGTCACCCGCTCCTTGTGTTCAGCCAGGGTAAAGATGATGCCACCCACCCGCGGATCCCACACGTAAAGACCGCCGGAACGATCGCCGGAGGCCAACATCTGGCCATCCGGGCTGAACTCCATGGCGGTCACCCAGTCGGTATGCTTCTTGATCTTGAACAGCAGCTTGCCATCCTCGGTTGAGTAGATTTTGACAAACTTACTCGGCCCACCCAGCGCGATGTACTTGTGGTCGGCACTGATATCCGCCGCGAGCACCGTGTCATATTCGTCCCCCACTTCAATCATGCGCCGCCCGGTCTTCACGTCGAAGACCACGACCTTCCCGGAATGGGCTCCCCGGCCACCCGCCGCCAGGAGGAGTTCGCCGTTTCGGCTGAATTTCAGGACGAAGGCAATGCGTTCGGGAAACGGCAGCTCGCCAAAGGACTCCAGCGTGTCCGTGTGGTAGAGCACGATGCGCTCGTGGCCCGCGACCGCCGCCACCGGGGCCCATCGACTGCACGCCATTGCGGTGACGGGATGCGGATGCGGAGCCGGTGGTACATTCATGTTGGGCAGGTCAACCGGCAAGGCTTCCACGCCTTTTACCCCGCCGACCACCGAGATGGCGTTGAAATCGACCGCGCGCTTGTCCGACTTCCTGGCTACACTGCCCGAGGTCTCCAGCAAACCGCCCTTGATCCAGGCTTCGATCGTCGCGATCTGGTTCCCGGGAATCTTCGGTTTCTTGGGCGGCATCTCCAGCTCATCCGCATGCGTGATTACAGCCATGAGCGCACTTCGGCTGGGATTCCCCGGTTGCACAATTTCGCCGCTACTACTGCCGATGAGCAGGGCCTGGTACGAAGCCAGGTCCAGGTCGCCTTTCGACTTATCCGGATTGTGGCAATTCAGGCAGTGTTCCTTGAAAACCGGCTTGACGTGCTCTTCGTAGGTGATCTTTTTGTCGGCGGCCGATGCCAAGCCTGCCGCCATCGCCAACAAGACCATGATCCATTTCATAAGGTTCATTTCAGTTCCGGATGTGCCGTGGGGTCCAGGTACCGTGTTCCCAACAACGCGCATCGGGAGAAACGTACCAACACCCTGGTGAGGTCCCCGATTAATGATTAAATCCAAATTCCGTGCTGTTCAACAGGCCCCACAACACATCTTCATATGCCGCCCGCATATCCTTGGGCTCCACCTTCGCCAGCAGTTCCCTGTAGATAGCCATCTCCTTCTCCGAGGGCTTGCGACTGAGACAGCGCACGTACAACTCGCCAATCACCTCCTCGACGGAGGATTCGGCCTTGATCCGGTCCACGATGACTTTTGACTCGCGCATAAGTCGCTCGACGTTAGCGCCATTGATCATTTCAAGCGCCTGGGAGAGCGTGGCCTCCTTGCTCACTTCGCAGGCGCAAACCGAGGTCCGCTCACTGGCACCAAAGGTCTTCAGGAAGGTATCGCGCCCACCTCCCTGGAACAACTGGGTGGCCCGCATCCCTTTCGGATATCCGCTGATAATCGCGGTTGTTCCCGTCGCTTGATGGACGGTGTCCAGCATGATCTCGGCCTGCAGGCGGCGTACAAAGCCGTGTGAAAATTGCGTATGGTCGTCCTGGTTCGTCTTGTTCAGGGTGCTGGACAATTGATAGGTACGCGACAACAGGATATCGCGAATCAAGCGCTTGGCATCGTAGTCATAGGCAACGAGTTTGTCCGCCAGGGCTTCCAGCAGTTCACGGTTTGCCGGCGGATTACTGATACGCACATCATCTACCGGGTCGATGATCCCCCGGCCGAAATAATGCGCCCAGATACGATTGGCCACGTTCCGGGCGAACATCCGATTGTCCCGGGAGGTCATCCAGTCCGCGAGAACCGGGCGAGGGTCCTTCCCCTTCACGTCCGGTGCCTCACCCCCGAGAAACTTAACCGGTACCTTCTCCTTGTAAACCGGGTGCTCACTCCCGGTCTTGCTCGTGTTGTACTGCACGAAGACTTCCCGTTCGTCGGCACCCTGCTTCGTCGAGATGCCCTCGAAGAATCCGGTGAAGCCATAGTAATCGTCCAGGGTCCAGCGGTCGAAGGGATGGTTGTGACATTGTGCACACTGGATCCGTGTGCCGAGAAACTGCTGGGCCACATTCTCCGCCATCTTCTGGGCGGTAATCCGGTCGCTGGAGGTATAAAAGTTCGCTTCCGGGCGGTGGAGATTACTCCCGGAGCCTGAAATCAAGGCGTGCACCATCCGGTCTACCGGCATGTTCTTGCGCACCGCATCCGCAATGTAATGGTAGTAGTTCCAAACCGCCTTTAACGGTCGCGTGGAGTAATTTTGCTGGCGGCCCCCGGATATCTGCAGCAGCTCACCCCATTTCATCGACCACACATCTACGAATTCCTCGCGCTGCAACAACTGTGCCACCAGGCTTTCCCGCTTGCTCGTGCTCGTGTCGTCGACAAAACCGTGGTACTCCTCGACGGTCGGTGGCAAGCCGACAATATCGATAAAGGCCCGGCGTACAAATTGCTCATCCGTGCAGACCTCAGATGGCAGGATGTGCAACTTCTTCAACTTGTTGAAGACAAGGGTATCAATGTAGTTGGCCTCGGGTGTGCCATCCCACTCATAATTGTCGTTCGGCAAGACGATGACTTCCCGGCCGACCGTGTATTTGTCAAAGCGCGCGAACACATGGGCCGAACCCGGGTCGCCTGCGGTCACTTCGCCCTCCTCGTCGATATTCACCGTGCGCTCATTGTTCGTAAGGAACACGCCCAGATGCGTAACATCCCGGCGCGTGCCGTCGTCATAATGGGCGATAACCACCATCTGCTGGGCGGGCGGTGGGGACGCCTGCTTGAAAACGACCTGCTCGGGCAAAAGGCTGATCCTGGTGACTTTCGCCGTATCGGCTTCATCGTTCTTCGCGCCGCTTTCGACCCACTCCAGCAAGGTCGCGTAATACTCGCTGTCCCGGGTCATGCGCTCGCCCCCGGTGTGCGTCACCTCACCGGTGGCTTTTTCGAGAAACAGGCTCTTCTCCGGGACCGCAAGATTGATGCGGCGACCGATGATTTCACGGGTCAAGCGGTAGTAGTCTCCATCGGGATCGTAGCCGAAAAGTGACAGCATGAAGCCATCCTGCCCGCGCGCGGAACCGTGGCAGGATCCGGTATTGCAGCCCATCCGCATAAAGGTGGGCTCGACATCCAGGTGAAAGCTGACCGGCCGCTTGACCCGCGCCTGCCTTGTCTCAAACGGAATCCTTTTCTTGAGGCCCCCGAAGGTGACGGTGATCGTCCCCTTCCCGTCTGCTTTCGGCCAGAGGACATCCTCCCTCCGCTCGAGCAGGGCCGGGTTGGAAATCCCGATTTTCGCCTGGCGAAGCACATCACGGGTCTCATCGTGCTCGTACACGGCCTGGATGACCAGGTGCTGGCGATCGGTCTGGCCGTCCAGGTGAACGGCCTCGGGGTAGACCCGCAGATCAACGGGCCTAGCCGCAAAGGTGCTGCCGGCCAGGGCCAGGGCCAGGATCCAATACATTTTCTTCCTCATGCTGTTTCTCAAAGTAGCTCGCCGCTTTTACAACTTCTTCACCACGCGCTTGCGCTCCGGATCAATCCGCAAATAGCCATAACCGGACAACTGGCGGAAGGTGTCGCCTCCCTTCGTCGTAAACTCGAACACGGTTTTCAGCCCGCGGTTCATGCCGAAGAGGGCATCCTTGGTCGCCTCAACCCGGAGCACGACCTCGGTGTCGTCCTTGGTCACCTCCACAAATTCATCGAGCGCTTTTATCCCTCGCGGGAGATTGCTGAGCGAGACCTTCGCCTTCCCCTCAAAGGGCCTGAGCACCTGGATACCGCAAATGATCTCGGACGTCTTTCCGCGCTCCACCGAGCTCCGCTTGAGCGACACCTTGACGTAGGGCTTGCTGATGCGAAGCGGAACCATCTCGCTGGACGTGAAGACCAGGCGATCGCCATTCCGCGGGTTGCCCCGGCCCGAGCGACCGGTGATCATGACCGAGTACAGCCCCGGGCTGACCCGGCTGTTGGCGGAAAGGAAAAAGGCGGCCTCGGTCTCATCCGGCTTGAGCTTGACCTGCTGGGCACGGTTTACATTCGGAGGCACCCATTCCATGTTCAACTCGACCGGCCCCTCAAAGCCCTCCTCCCGATGTACCTTGACCGCATAGGTGATCTCACCCTCAGGAACCAGGTCCGCAACCGGCGGTCCCACTTCGATGCGAAAGGGCGCAGGCTCTGTTACCCGCAGGGCCACCCTGGTTGGAAAGGTATGGTGCTGGCCATGCCCGCCGTTCCGCGCGGTAAACACAATCGGCTGCTGGAAACTGCTGGTGAAGGAAACCGCGTTGGTATCCGCATGGCGTGCGACCACGTCGAACAGGTAGGCACCCGGCTTAGCCTTCCTGGAGGCCTTGAAAAGAACCGGCGCACGATCCACCCCATTTTCCATCACCCCGGACTCCATGCTGACGCCTTCCGGCAAACCGATGGCCTCAAACTTCGCCGGCCCCTTGTAGCTGAAACCATAGACCGGGCGCAGGCTGAACCAGGTGTTGTAGCGGTTGCCCCGGGCCAAGACCACGCTGTTCCGCGCCTGGTAATACGACTGGTTCTCGTAGGTCGGCATCCAGGTCAGCACGTGTGGCTTGATCTCTTCGATCTCCACCCGGTAGACAAAGTCCGCCTGCCCGCGCCCGTGCGTGTCGGAAATCTCGATGACGTATTCCTTCTCCTTGCCGGAGTTGGCCAGCAACGCAACCGGATCCAGGACATCACGCATATGGTTTTCCAGCCTGATCAGGTCGATCTGGGTATTGCGCACGTCATCAACGCTTTTCCGTCCCTTGGGCTTGCCATCCACGATTTCGTAGTAGGTCATCTTGGGGTCCAGGCCACTGTCTATGGATTGGGCAAACACGCGCAAGCGGACCTTGTTGGCCAACCCGCGGGGTACCGTGAATCGGAACAGGTCCACATCGCCGGGCTTCTCGATAATCCCGTTCAGGGCGATCGGCCAGGTTTTCCCCGCTTTCGTGGCCTGGTTGGCCTTCCCATTCGGCTCGGCCTCCAAAATGTTCTTCGCCCGGCTGACCCGGAATTTCTGCGGCACGGGCTGCGAGCGCCCGTTCTGCTTCACGTCGAGACCATGATACCCGTCCACGCCACGCGGCAACTTCTGCTCAAAATACCACCCGCCCTTGGGATCGCCGATCACCCGGACCTTGACCGTTTCACCCGCGGTCCCACCCGCCGGGTACAGTGCCAATGGGCGAACATAGTCCCCGAGATGCAGGCGATACGCACGCGGAGTGGAATCCGCTATGACATACTGCGTCTCGACCGAGAGCAGGTAGGTGCCCTCTTCCGGGACGACGATGCGAAGCACGGGGTCGGCGAGATACATCGCGGAATCCTCCTCCCTTGCCATGACCACACCCTGGTCATTTTCCAGGGTCAACTTGAGGTCGGTCTCGCCACCGGTCATGTGCGTGCCCAGGCGCTGGCCCTCGATCTCCGCGGTAAAGCGCTGGCCTTTTTTCAAGGCGACCTTGAAGCTGTCGATATCGAAGCGATGCAGTTGGCCGTTCACCGTCCGGTTGAGCTCGATAAGCTGCGCGGTGGAAAAATCCTGGTTGCCGGCCGGATAGCCCTCCACCTCGGCCACCGATGGAAAGGCGCCGATCATGAAGGTCCGCAACTGTGACAGGCCGCCCCGGGTGCAGTAGCGCAACTGATGTTCTCCCAACCGGCAGTCCGGCTTGACGCGAATCTTCACGATCACGACCCGATCGGAATCCCAGCGTGATTGCCGGCCATCATAGCGGAGGTAGGTGGAGTTGCTGTTCTCCGGGTGACGAAACCCGAGCACCTCGATGCCTTCATCATAAAAGAGCACCGTCTCGGGGTTTTTCATGTTCTGCCCGTACAGTGTCAGCTCGAGTTCATCCCCCTGCCCGGCACCCCGCGGCAGCGTGTACTGGAGAATGGGATTTCCCCGGAGAACCTCCTCGAAACCTTCGCCGCATACCGTGGCCGGGAATGATCCGGCAAGCGGGAAGACCATGGCCAGGGCCAAAAGGACCCTCCTGCCTGTTTTAAGCAGGTTCATGGTTCAGCCCACCAAGCCGTCAACAAAGGTGCCGCCCTTGATGATCTCGATCGGGCGCGCACCGGGCGACATCAGTTCCTTGTCCGCGGTGATACCCATCTGTTTGTAGACCGTGGTCAGGGCATCCGGCATGGTCACCGGGTCCCGCTCGACCTCAATGGAGGTGGCATCCGAGGATCCGTAAATCGTGCCCTTGGCGATGCCGCCGCCCGCCATGGCCATGCTCCAGACTTTCGCGTAGTGATCGCGACCGGCCTGCTTGTTGATCTTGGGTGTGCGGCCGAACTCGCCCGACATGAATACAAGGGTCGAATCCAGCAAACCCCGATCTTCCAGGTCATTGATCAAGGCCGCAAAGGCCTGGTCCAGCGGAGGCATGTTTTTGCTGAATGCATCCCTGATCCGGTTGTGGTGATCCCAACCGCCGACCGTAATGGTGATAAAGCGCACGCCGGCTTCCACCAGGCGGCGGGCAAGAAGCACCTGCATGCCCGTCTTGTTCATGCCGTACTTTTCCTTCATCTCCTTCGGCTCGCTGTGCAGGTCAAAGGCTTCACGGGCATTTGGCGAACTGATCATCGTGTACGCGCGGGTGTAAAATTCGTCCATCGCGTCGATCGCGGAGGGATTGGTTTCCAGGGAACGGAAATGATCTTCCACCGCCTCGCGCATCTTGCGGCGGCGCGTGAATCGTCCATCGTCCACGGAGTCCGGCAAGGTCATGTTCCTGACCTTGAAATCACTGCGGGACGGGTCGCCCCCCATGCTGAAGGCCCCATACTGGGGGCTCAGGTACCCCGTGCCGCCGAGGGCATTCGCCGAGGGCACCGCCATGTAGGCGGGTAAATCGTTTTTCGGGCCAAATTCGTGCGAGACCACCGCCCCCATGCTCGGGTGCTTGAGCGCCGGGCTCATCCGGTAACCGGTATAGAGGGTATAGGAGGCCCGGTTATGATCGGCTTCCTTTCCCTGCATGGAACGGATGATCGTCATCTTGTCCGCTATCGCTGCGCAGTTCGACATCATCTCGCCAAAAACAACCCCGGGAATCTTCGTCTTGCAGACGCCCATCGGGCCGCGGTATTCAATCGGGGCATCCGGCTTGGGATCCCAGCTTTCCTGGGCCGCCATGCCGCCGCCGAGCACGATCTGGATCACGCTCTTGGCCGGGCCCTCCCTGGTCTGGTAAAACTTTGGTGCACCCCGCGCTTCCATGCGAAGCACATCGCCGAGCGTCAGGCCGAGAGCCCCGACCGTACCGACCTGTAAAAAGTCCCTGCGGGACCGTTGAAAATGTGCGGGATCCTCTGCCCAGGTGACAACATCTCTACTCATGGTCATCTCTCCGTTGGCCTGCAACTGGTTGAAATATTCGTAACTATATGAGTTTACGCTATTTTGTCCAATTATTTGACCTGCTGGACCCCTATTTTCAGCGACAATTCCACCCCAAGCCCGCTGCCTCGGAAAATAGGGGATATTGCCCTGACTTCCGGATCATGATTCCGCCCGACAAGCCCTGTCACTCCGTACACGAAACACAGGCAAGATCCGCCGGGTAAAACCGCGTTCTGCCCGGTGGAAACGATGGTGGCGACGGGGCCGGCTACGAATCGGAAAAGAGAAAAGGTTTCCAGTCCTCGATGCGGTGCGGGTTTTTCAGCAGGGCCGTCACCGGCACCGCCCGGGGCACTTCCGGCCGTTTGCGCAGCTTCAATCCCGCTTCCGCCGGCGTCTTGCAGCCCTTCCGGGTGTTGACCTTCACCGCGGACAACACGCAGTTCGTCCAGGTCGTCCGGCCACCCCGGGCCCGCGGGAGTACGTGATCGATATTGCCCTCACCCGGACCCAGTTCAGCCCCGGTATACTGGCATCGGCCCCGGTCGCGCGCCCAGATGTTGCGCAGGGAGAAGCGCGGGCGCTTCAACGGCACCTTGGCAAAACGCGCCAATACCACCACGGTCGGCACGCGGATTTCACCGCGCACGGTGCCTACCACACAATCATGTTTTCGGATGTCCAAGGCCAGCCAGTCCTGCCACTTGACCGGCCACATGCTATCCGGACCATGTACATCCAGGGCGGTTGCGACGTCGGTGGACATCTGGCAAAAGGCTTCGGCCGGGGTGATGACGTTGATCGCCTGCCAGTTGCGATTGAGCACCAGCACGATGTTCCGGTTCAAAATATCATTCATTGCATCTTCTTCAACCTAGTGTTTGAACATCAAATAGCAAACCGTCTCGGGCGTGTTCTTCGCCGGGGGTGCCGGTCCCGGGACCCGCGACAGACGCCTGAATCCCTGTCCGAAACACAGCAAGCGTCCCTTCGATCCGGTCAGGGATTCACCTGATCTGCCAATCGCTTGCGTGCCTGCGCTTCTTTAGTCAAATCACCCTGCATGCGATACCCCAGGGCCAGGCTCTGCATAAACTGCGGATTGGAGGCAGCACTTTCCCGGCAAAGCATTTCGAATATCTTCACCGCCCGGTCCACTTGCGGCCGGGAGACCTTTGCCCGATGCAGGCTCAACCAGGCGCGCCGGTGCAACACCTCCCGGTCAGCGGGTTGGCGAGCCTGCACGATATCCAATTGTTTGATCGCTTCATCCACCCGGCCCAGGCGGGTCAAGGCCCGGGCCAGTGCGATCCGGTACGCCATGTGGTCCGGTGCCAGTTTCACCGCTTGAATGAACATGCGTACGGCATCGACCCCCATCCCATGCTCGGCATAACGCACGGCCAACTGGTACGCGAAGCGGTCATTCTCCGGTTCTGTGATCACGCGTTCCCGCGCCTCGATCACGGAACGACTGAGCGCCTGTTTCCGCAAGGCCGCCTTGACCTGTACCAAGTTTTGTTTCGCCGCCGGCAAGCCTGGATCCAATTCGATCGCCGTTTCCAGAAACGGAAGCGCTGCCCGGGGACGCCCCAGGGCCGCCAGGGTGGAACCCAGGTCGTTGTGATAGGCGGCCTGGTTCGGCTCATCGCGCAGGGCCTTGACAAAATACCCGATCGCCTCCGCAACGCGACCCACCCCCACCAGGACCATCGCCCGTTGATAATTCCACCGGTGTACTTTGATATTCAGCGGTGGTACACCATCCGGGTGCTGATCCTTTTCCGCGATCCGAACCTCGATCGCCTGGAGCAGGTTCTGCCAGTCGCGTTCGTGAGAACGATCAACCTGCAGGGTCATGAGGAGAACCTTGAGGGCCTCTTCCATCTCGTACTGGACAACCAGGATGTTCCCCAGACTCGACAAGCTGAAGTAATAGGCTGGATCGGCTTCCATGCCCTTGCGAAACAAGGCTTCCGCCTCCGGAACCTCACCCAGGTGACGGTGCAGCATCCCCATCGCCTGGTAGGCTGAGGCGTCAGCGGGGTCCATCCGCGTCACCGTCCGGTAGAATTCAATCGCCTCCCGCCATCGGCTTTCACGCATGGCACAAAATCCGAGGATCTTGTGCGGGGCGGTCGGTTCCGGGTCGAGCGCCTTCGCCCGCATGGCCAGGGCCTGCGCGGCCGGGTAATGCTGCAAGCCGATCTCCGCCCGGGCAACCAGGATCAGGATATCCGCCTGCTCCGGCATCATCGCTGCCAGGCGCCGCAAGATCTCGGCCGCATGCTTGTAGGCCCCGCCCTGGAACGCTGCATCAGCTTTGTCCAGGAGCTGCGACGCCATTTCTTGACCCAGAACGGCCTCACCCAGCGCGATGCGGGCGGTGCTGAATTCCGCCGGCAAAATGGCAGGTCCACCCTTGGAGGGGGACGCCGCTTCCGGGAATATAATCATGTTTCCCCGGGATACCCCGGCCAGGGCGAGGAGCACCCCGGCAAGCAGCCGGTACAACGCGGGGGCCGGGCCTCCTCCCGTGCCAGGGACACCCCGGCTCCTATGTTGGCCATCCACGCTCAAGGGACCATCCTAATCCCGATGCAACACGGTCGCCGGATCCTTCTGCGTCGCATGGAGGGAAGGTATCCACGCCGCGATTCCCGACAACACCGGCGCGAGCAGGATCAACAAGATCACCTCCTCGCGCTTGAACAATGCAGACAAGGGAAATCCATGCAGAACCTCCTCTTTCCAGCCCGACCCGGCCAAAAGCGCCGCCAGCATCGCGATCCCCACGCCGATCAGCCCGGCAGACAGGGCCCGCGCCATGAAGGCCCACAGGACAACGCCACTTCGCACCCCGATCGCCCGCAGGATCCCAATCTCCGGCATGCGTTCCCGCGCATTCATAAAGGCCAGTAAAGCGATCCAGGCCAGGCAGCACACGAGGATCAACGGCAACAGGACCGAAGCCAGTTGCTCCTGCTCGGCCTTGTGCTGTTCGCGCCGGACCTTCATCGCCGCGATCTCCCGGTCCGCCGTCTCCTTTGTTTTCACCCGGGCCTCCGCTCGTGCGAGCGCGGTGCTCTCGGTCTCGATGATTTTGGTCCCCGGAAGAATCGCCAACAGCTCGGACCGGATCTCCCCCAGTCGATCAATGGTTGTACAATTGCATTCCAGGGCCTGGATCGCATTGATCCGCCCCGCCTGGTCCAGCATTTCCTGGGCATCATGCAGGTTTACCCAAAGCGTGATGTCGTCCTTCGATCCGCGTTCACCGTGTGTCTTGTCGATCATCAACTCGTGGTCCATAAAAGTGATCGTCTCCCCCACCTTCAAGCCCAGGCTCTTGTGCAGCTCGTAGCCCACCACCACGTGCCCTGTCGGCACCTGGTCAAGCAGCGGCTTCTTCGGGTCGCGATGGGCCAGGGGCACCTCCCCCTTCGTTCCGATCAGGATCACCGTCCGCTCGCGCTCGGGCCACTTCACCTGTCGGGTCAAGGTCGGCAGCAGGTGGTTCACCGTGACGATCTTGCTGTCCGCCAGGCGTTTCACATAGGCCTCGGGCATGGTTTTCGAGGCATAGCCTTTCGCGTAGACCTCGCTCAGGTCCTGACCCTCGGGAAAAATATAGATGTTGAAGCCCAGTCCCTTCATCGACTTCCGGATCTCATCCTCAAGATTCTTGAGATTCTTCTCCGTCTCCGCCTGCATGCCGGCGACCATCTCATCGGTATGCAGGTCATGCGCTCGCAGCAGGGCCACGGCGGCACCGACACAGAGAACCCCGAGCACCACGGAGACCAGCGAGAGCAGGTAGTTCACCTTTCGATGAAAAATCTCCCGGACAATCAAGCGGCCGACCTTCATGCCGTTTTCCTCATCAGGGTAAAAATGGAGCCGAAAATGACCAGGCCGAGCACCGCAGAGAGGGCCGTGATCAGGTTGCGGGTGAGCCGGGAACCCGTCGGCTTAACCTGCGCAGGCTTCTCGGTGCCTGCGACCGCTTCATCGGGGAAGGCCCTGGATGCCTTAAAAGCATCCTGCTGCGCCTGCACCGCATTCGTCGATGTAGCCGCTTCGGGCTCCGGTTGCTTTCCAATCAGGTCGGCCACCCCCATCAAGGGAGGCAGCGCCTTGTCGATAATCGTGGCATTACCCTCCATCAGGTCATTCCAGTTAATCGAAAAAACCAGGTCGGTTCCCGGGTTACCCTGTTTCGCTTCACAGGAACAAGCGCCGCACAGGTAGGACGCGTAATCCCAGAGGTTGTCCTCGTTGATCCCATCGCCCAGCACCGGCGGCAAGGCCCGACCGCGGCCGAACACCGGGAACAACATCGTGTCACCGGCGAATTCATCCAGGTCATCCTCCATGTTCAGCAGCATGGCCAGGAA
>JAYGFS010000139.1:0-6775 GCA_046581765.1 Verrucomicrobiota bacterium | reverse complement strand
GTTATCGGGAAGCCGGGGACCCGGTCGGGGAGCGGGTGGGTATCATCGTGGTACCGGACCTCGAACACCTTTCGGAAGACAAGCCCCACCTGTCCGATGATGAGATCCTGGACTTGCTCAAGGCTGCGGTGAAGGAGCAGGTGAAGGAGCTGAGTCCGTACAAGCGTCCACGACGGATCCAGATACGGCTCGAGGAGTTTGAGAAGACCTCGACGCAGAAGATCAAGCGGTACCTGTACCAGATCGCGTTGGAAAAGCTGTAGCTGGCCGGGCCCGGAGGGAAAACGGCGGGCGGTTCAATACCGCATCAGGGCCGAGGCCCAGGTGAGGCCGGCACCGAAGGCGGTGAGGCAGACGAGATCGCCCCGCTTTATTTTCCCGAGTGCAAGGGCTTCTTCCATGCACAAGGGGATGCTGGCGGAGGTGGTATTTCCGTATTTTTGGATGTTGTTGTGGCATTTCTCGGGCGGCAGTCCGAGTTGCTTGGCGACCATTTCATTGATCCGCAGGTTTGCCTGGTGCGGGATCAGCATATCGATGTCCTGGACCGTCAGGCCATTGGCGGTTACCGCTTCGATTACCGATTCCGGCATTCGGGTGACCGCGTGTTTGAACACCCGCCGGCCATCCATGTGGGGGAAGTGCAAGCCGGCCTCGATGTCCTCCGCGGTAATCCGGGGCTGGTACATGCAGCCGGGTTTTTCCATCCAGAGGATTTCGGCTTCGCGGCCATCCGCGTGCAGGTGGCAGGAAAGCACCCCGCAGCCGGGTTCATCGGAAGGCCCGAGCAGGGCCGCCCCGGCCCCGTCCCCGAAGAGGGTCGCGATGTCCCGGCCTCGGGTGGAGATGTCCATCGCGTTGGAATGGACTTCGGAGCCGACCAGCAAGACCCGCGTGTAGGTCCCGGCCTTGATGAAGGCATCCGCGATGGACAGCCCATAGATAAAACCGGAGCACTGTTGACGGATATCGAGCACGGCGATGGTGTCGAGCCCGAGTTGGCGTTGCGCGAAGACGCCCGTGCCCGGAAAATCGTGGTCGGGGGAAAGGGTTGCGTAAATCAGCAAGTCGATGTCGGCGAGGGCCACGTCCGCGTTCGCACAGGCCCGGCGACAGGCCTGCTCGGCCAGGTCGGCACCGGTCTGGCCTTCGCTTACCCAGTGGCGCTGTTCAATGCCGGTTCGCTCCACGATCCACTCATGCGAGGTTTCCATGTATTGGGTGAGGTCGTCGTTTGTAACGACGCGATCGGGGACGTAGGTGCCGAGGCCGAGAATTCTACTGCGCATGGGGTATCCTTGGGGGATGGACTGGCGGGGCGTCAAGTGGAACCACGAAATACACGAAACCCGCACCGTAGCTTGACGAAACATATCGAAAGCCGCAGTCTGATAGACATGAAGATTTCCGCACAGGACAAGACCCTGGACTTGAGTTACTGCCTGAACATCCACCGCGGGGAGTCGTGGCGGGAAAACCTGGGGGCCATCGAGGAATACGTTACGGAGGTGAAGGCGCAGGTCTGTCCGGACCAGCCATTCGGCCTCGGCTTACGTATCAGCGATGCGGCCTCCCGGACCCTGGCGGACCCGTCTGCGCGTGCGGAGGCCAAGGCCATGATGCGGGACCTGGACCTGTACGCCTTTACGGTCAATGGCTTTCCTTTTGGCACCTTCCACGATACGCGGGTGAAGGAAAACGTCTACGCACCCGATTGGCGGACGGAAGAGCGCCGGGACTATACCAATCGCCTGACCGACATCATGGCGGACCTGGTTCCGTCCGGCGCCACCGGGAGCGTAAGTACCGTACCCTGCTCCTTCAAGCCCTGGATCAAGACCGAGGAGGATGTCGAACAGATGGTGTGCATGATCTGTGACTGCGCCCTGCACATGCACCGGGTTGAAGATCAGCTGGGACAGTATGTCCACCTCGGCCTGGAACCGGAACCTTGCTGCTACCTGGAGACCACGGACGAATTCCTGGCCTTCTACAAGGATGCCCTCCTGCAAAAAGGCACGTGTTACCTGGCGGGCAAGGTAGCGAACCCGGAAGCGCTCCTGCGCCGGCACGTGGGAATCAATTTTGATTGCTGTCATATCGCGATTCAATTCGAAGGCCTGGATGGGTCGCTGGACCGGCTGATCCGCGAAGGCGTATTGCTTTCCAAGATCCACGTGAGTGCGGCCCTGGCCTGCCAGCCCGAACACGTGGAGGCACTCGCGCCTTTCGACGAACCGGTTTACTTCCACCAGGTCAAGGCGATGACCGAAAAGGGCATCAAAAGCTGGGACGACCTACCGCTGTTCCTGGAAGACTTTCCCCACGAACGCGGCCTGGACGAGATGCGGGTGCATTTCCATGTGCCGTTGTTCTGGGAGGGATCCGATCGCCTGGGCAGCACGAATGCCTGCATGGATGCCGCCTTCTGGGAACGGGTGCGTTCCGGTGCCTGCGAGCACCTGGAGATCGAGACCTACACCTTTGACGTGTTGCCCGGGGAACTGCGCAAAAGCAACGTGGTGGAAAGCATTGTGCCGGAATTCGCGTGGACCCTGGATCGCTTGAACGGGATCGCATGATCATTCCCTCTCGCAGGGAAAGGTCCTTGCCTCCGCACCCCCCTTCTGCGCGTGGTTTCCGTTCACCGGGAGCCTTTTAAAACCTTTTTCCGTCCAGGGGAAAATGGTAATTCCGTCCACCGCCCTGAATGAAAAACCCCTCCAGCCCTGAAGTTCTGTTGAGTGTACCGCCGAACATGGCGGAGCTTTTTTCACAACTTGAACCGGAGCACGCCCGGGATTGTTTTGCCACCTGTGATCCTCCGGGTAGGCCGCTGGGATCGGGAGGCGGCACGATTCACGTCTTGCAGCAGGCACACGAAACCCGTGCGGGATGTGCGCCTTTTCCCGACTGGCTCAACCGCTCGCTTAAAATCGTCATCCACGGGGGCGGTCAGAGTCGACGGCTACCCGCGTACGCCGCGACCGGAAAACTCTTTATCCCGGTGCCGGTGTATCGATGGGACATGGGACAACGCCTCGACCAGAACCTTCTCGACATGCAGTTGCCCCTGCTCCGGACCGTGGCCAAGCGGGCGCATGCGACTTCGCGTGTCATGGTCGTGAGTGGCGATGCCCTCCTGCGTGCCGATGAAGCCCTGAGCAACCTGCCGGAGGCCGACATCGTGTTCATGGGATTGTGGACCACGCCCGAGCACGCCCAGCATTTCGGCGTATTTTTCTGCGACAAACGGGATCCGGGTCGCCTGATGACCTTTCTCCAGAAGCCGTCGCCGGAGAAGATCCGGGATCTCTCGGCGGACTATCTGTACATGATCGACGTCGGCCTGTGGCTACTGAGCGCGCGTGCGGTCGATGTCCTGACCCGTAAAAGTGCCGGTGGATTCTATGACCTGTATGGCGAGTGGGGCTTGCACCTGGGTGAACATGCGGTGAAAGACGACCCGGAGATCAAGGCCCTCAGCACGGCGGTCGTACCCTTGCCCGGCGGACATTTTTATCACTTTGGCACGAACCGGGACCTGATTGATTCGAATCACCGGCTGCAGAATGCCGTAATCGACCAGACCCGCATGGGTGAAGTCGGCGTACAGGTGCATCCGAGCCGTTTTGTCATCAATGCCCGGGTGGATGTGAGCTTCGACCCCCGGGTCAACCACGATTTATGGATCGAAAACAGCTGTATCCCGGAGGGGTGGACCCTGCACGCGCATCACATAATCAGCGGGATTCCTGAAAACGACTGGTCGCTGGATCTCCCGGATGGTCGGTGCCTGGACATGGTGCCGGTGGGTGATACCGCCTATGCCATCCGGCTCTATGATATGGACCAGGGCTTTAAAGAACCGGGTACTTTTGAGGCCGAAGTTTGCCCGGTGCTGGAGCCGGACAAGGAGGATCCCGCGTTCCTGCAGTGGTTGGTTGATGGCCGGTTGGATGACCGGTTCGCTGAACGCTTTGCCGCCTGTCGCAAGCTTTCAGCCGCACAGATGGGCCGCGAAGTCAACTTATTGCGCCTGTACGCGATGCGGCGCCAACGCCTGTTCGAGGTCTTGCCGGAGCTGGCGGGAGCCTATCGGCGAAGTATCTTCTACAAGTTGGATCTTGAGGCCACCGCCATGCTTTATGCAGAGAGCGGGGCACCCATTCCAGAAGTGCCTTCGGATGAAATCGCCCTCTTGCGGGTGCACGACCACATGTTTCGTTCCGCGGTGCTGCGTGCACGCGGTGAAGCGGGGGTGGACCAGCAGGAGGAAGCTGCTTTTCGTGTTCTACGCGAGGCTATCGTGTCGTCGGTCCTGGGCGAGCCGGTGCAGCCCAGTCGCAAGGTGCTGGATGATCAAATCGTGTGGGGGCGCTCCCCCGTCCGGCTGGATCTTGCCGGGGGCTGGTCGGATACCCCGCCGTACTGCCTGGAGTGCGGGGGGGCGGTGATCAATATGGCGGTCGACCTGAATGGGCAGCCGCCGATCCAGGTGTACGCCCGGCTTACCGAGCAACCCGAACTGGTGATTCGGTCGATCGATCTCGGGCTGGAAGAGCGCGTGAACGATTACGCCCACATCGGTGACTTTGCGAATCTCAGCAGCGGCTTCGCCGTCGCGCGTGCCGCGTTCGCCCTCTGTGGATTTTATCCGGATTTCAACGGGGGGCGCTACGGTAGCCTGGCAGAGCAATTGGATGCCTTCGGCGGGGGCATCGAGTTGAGCATGCTTGCTGCGGTGCCCAAGGGTTCCGGGCTTGGCACGAGCAGTATCCTCGCGGCAACGCTCCTGGGGACCCTCTCCGAGTTCTGCGGACTCAACTGGGATCACGTGGAGATCATACGCCGGGCCTCGGTACTCGAGCAGCTCCTGACGAGCGGCGGCGGCTGGCAGGACCAGATCGGGGGTCTCGTGCACGGGACGAAGTTGATCGAAACCAATCCCGGATTGGAGCAGATCCCCACCATTCGCTGGGTGCCCTACAGTTTTTTCGAGTCGCAGGAAATGAAGAGCCGCATGCTCCTGTACTATACGGGGATCACCCGGGTTGCGCACAACATCCTCGGAGAAATTGTCCGGGGCCTTTTCCTGAATCGCAGGCAGACCATTGCCATGATTCGCGAGTTGAAGCAGAATGCCTATTTCTGTTACGATGCAATTCTTCGCAACGATGCCGAGGAACTGGTAGAGGGTCTCGGGCGCAACTGGGACTTGAGCCAGCGCTTGGATGCGGGAACGAACCCGCCGGCGATCCAGGCGATCCTCGACCAATGTGGCGCGGATCTTTCCGCCTGCAAACTGCTCGGCGCAGGCGGGGGTGGTTATCTCCTGCTCATCGCGCGTGATGGTGAAAGCGCCGCCCGGATCCGTCGTCTACTCGAGTCGAGCCCACCCAATGCGAAAGCGCGCTTTGTCGAATGGGGTTTGTCGCATATCGGTTTTCAGGTAACCCGCAGTTGAACATGCCTTCCGTACTCTACATTGCAGAAAAGATCGATATGCCGGAGGCCTTCCTCCTCAAAGGCGTACACGAAGCGGGTTGGGATATAGCCTTGTTTCTCGCCCCGTGGGACCCGTATTTTGAGACCATGACGAACAGTTCGTTTAACGTGATGTCCATGGAATTGCACAGAGGCACGTCAAACCGGGCTGTCCGGGAGATTCGTCGTTATGTACAAGACCACAAGCCGGATGTGGTCCACTGTCTGCGCAAACAACGCGTGGTTTCCCATGTGTTCAAAGCGGTACGCAAGCTGGATGTTCCCTTGATCGGGCTTGAAACCCGTGCTCGCTCCCTGCACGCCCTGAACCCCCTGGCCAAGAGTGTTCTGTTGAAACCCCGGGTAGATAAAGTCGTCTGTGTGGCCAATTCGGTTCGCCTGCACCTGGAAAACGAAGGCGTTCCGCGCGAGCGCCTGGTGACCATCTACAAGGGGCACGATGTACATTGGTATGATCGATATGAACCGGCGGATTTTGGGGAATTTGAAATCCCGGATGGCGAGTTTGTCGTGGGTTGCGTGGCCAAGATGCGACCGCAAAAGGGGATAGACTTCCTGTTACAGGCGATCAAGTTTCTTCCCCCGGAACCGCGGGTTCATTTTCTGCTTGTCGGGCGTGTGTTCGATGAACGCATCAGCGATTTAGCCTCGACCAACCGGACGACGCACCAGATTCACCTCCCCGGCTTCCGTCCCGATGCGGCCCGTCTGATGGGCTCCTGCGATGTGTTTGCACTTCCGAGCCTGCGTAACGAGGGGTTGCCGATCGCGTTGCTCGAGGCCATGTCACAGGCGGTACCTGCGATCGTCACGCCTATCGGGGGCATGAAAGAGGTCGTGGAACACCGGGTAAGTGGTCGCATTGTTCGTCCGGGAGATCCCCAGGATATCGCCCGGTCCATCACGACCTTTGTCAAGGATCGCCGCTATTGCTACGAATGCGGACAGAACGCGCGCAAGCGCATTCGGGAGCATTTTAATGTTGATCGGACGATCCTGCAGACCCTGCGCCTGTACAATGATCTGGTTTCCCCGTCCCGGGACGAAAACCTGCGCGACCCGCCCGGATCCAGCCCGGTTGCGCCCTAGTTGCCGGGATGATCCATAGAATAGACCAGGTCCAGGGTCAAGGTTTCGACCATAGGTAGTGCCTCCTCCGGCGGGAGATCCTTCATGTCGGGGACATTCCAGTAACGAATCTTATCCACCCAGGAAGGGAACAACTGGTCGATCAGTGGCCGGTGCTCTTTTTCCTCGAGCGCGATAA
>JAYGFS010000088.1:0-1656 GCA_046581765.1 Verrucomicrobiota bacterium | reverse complement strand
CGCAGCACTGGAACGCGTCGAGAAGATCCCCTCCAGCGTGAACCGCCATGAGCGCTTCGCCGCTCACATGTTGCACGCACAGATCATGATCGAGCACGAGTTCCTGACGGATGCCGAGCGTGATCTCGAGCTCGCCCTGGCCATCCAGCCGAGCCATCTTCCGGCACAACAGGCGAAAGCACGCATTCTCATGGCCCGAAAAAACTGGAGCGCGGCACTGAAGATCCTCACCCCCCTGCGCAAAAAACATCCCCAGCAGACCATGCTCCACCTCATGGAAGCCACCTGCCAGGAGCATATCGGGGATACGGAGCAGACGAGAACCCTCCTCCTGCACATCCGGGAGACGCTGCCTGACAACCTGGCGATTGCCATTCGTCTCAGTAATTTTCACCAGGCCCAGGGCAACCTGCAGGAAGCCATCCACCTGCTGGAGACCTTTGTCGAGGCACATCCCGACAACAGCATCGCAATCAATAACCTGGTCTACCTGCTCGCGGACCAGGGGCAGGATCTCGACCACGCGCAGCGCCTTGCCCAGCAACTCATGGAGGCGCACCCAAACAATCCCCTCTTCGCGGATACCATCGGCTGGGTGCATATCCAGCGGAAGGCCTTCAACGAGGCGATACCCCCGCTCGAGATGGCCTTGCGAGGCGTACCACATAACCCGGTCGTGCTCTACCACCTCGCCCTCGCCTATCACGGCTCAGGACGTGAAGACCAGGCGCGTACCTGCCTTGAACGATCGATCAATCTCGGGGTGGCGTACAAGGAACTTGAGCAGGCAAAAGCGCTGCTGAGGCATCTCCAAGGCTCAAGCCCCCAGCCCTAGCTGAAAGGCCTTTCCTCGTGAAAACGCGCTTTTCCTCCGCAGGAAACCAGCGCGCACCCCTGGTTTCGAATTTCCTGCAGGCTGCAGACATGGTATCTTGATCGAATGAACCTGAATAACCCGATCCTCTGGGGCTTCGCACTTACCTGTTCGGTCCAGGCCGAGCTGGTGGATGACTTTGACACCCCCGGGCCCCTGGTCACCCTCACGCAACGGGCCAATCCCCCCGGCCCGGTCGTCACCAACAGCCCACCGGACACGAACAACTTTCTCCGCCTGGTCAACGACCTCGTCAACAACAACCACAACCACTACTCCTACGACCTCACCGACACCGGGGCCTATGAGACCATTGAGGCCTGGTGGGATTTTCGCGGAACCAGCCTTGACCCGGGAGCCGACGGGTACCACTTCATGCTGGTGCCAACCGCGGCATACGGGACGAGCGGGGATGGCCCGGCTCCCACCTCGGAAGAACCCAACGTGGTGAACACCTTTGCCGTGGGCGTCGACTTCCACCCCGCCGGGACGGTCAACGATCTCTCCATGCACTGGAACAACGTGGAACACCTGAACAGTCGGCCGCCGGTCGGGGATCTCGACATCGACAACGGTGCGTTCCACCGGGCGCACCTGTTCATCGACCGCATGGGCAACAGCTCGATCGCCCGGCTGGAGCTTAGCCCCAACGTCCTTGCCACCAATGCAAGCGCACCCTTCGTGGTGTGGGAATCGATTGTTCCCATGATGCTTCCGTATGAGAACCGGGTTCAGTTCGGCGGCCGTACCGGGGGCCTCGACATGGATATCGACCTCGACAA
>JAYGFS010000038.1:0-9353 GCA_046581765.1 Verrucomicrobiota bacterium | reverse complement strand
GGTTTCCTGAACAACCGGGACGCCTGGGCCTCCGGGGAAGTATGGCTCCCGTCGAGTGGGTCCAGGTATTCGATTTTGATCGTCCGGTGAAGTATTGGGAGTTAAGCACCTGGGTCTATTGTCGGTATCCGGCCTCGGGCGACCTAATCTATATTGATATCAGCAAGGATGGGGGACAGACTTGGGAGGAAAACCGGCTTCCCGCTATTAAACAACGGCTTTTCGAGTGGAAGCATCGAGTGGATGGTGAAGGGAATAAACAGCTGCAGGTCCGGGTTCGCTTTCACAACTACGGGAAATGCCTGGTCCATATAAATAATCAATGGTACCGGGTGTTATCCAGGGAACCCGATTTTTGTGGATCGTCCCGGGCGCATCTTCATCGCTACTTCCTCGTAACCGGGCAGTACCAATAGGGACATTCATCGGCTTTCTTCATCCACGGAAATCCATGCGGCCTTCACGGTGTTGGTCTGGCCAAGTATTCTCAGGGCATTAGCCGCCTCCGCGACGACCTGGACATTTGTTGCGGAGAGATAATGTTGAAGCCTTGGAATCGCGGTTGCATCTCCCCGCTCTCCCAGCACCTGGATCAACAGTCGTCGTGCGGGTTTTTCTGCGGTATCCAGCGCGGTCAATACATCTACCTGCGCCTCTTCGCCCAGGGCGGACAAGGCCCGCGCGGCGGTCATGCGTACCGTGAATACGGGATCGCTCAAGGCAGCAATCAGGGGATCGGCCGTGTCAGGGTCCGCGATATCCCGCAGCGCGTTAACCGCGAGGATACGTTTGATCTCTTTTTCGTGTTGCAGGTAGGGTAGAATTCTTGGAATCGCTGCGGATACTTTCCACTTGCCGAGGCTGCGGATCGCGGCGTTTTCAGTTTCATCGTTTTCCAACAGGGGCCAGAGTTTATCCGCGTGTTCCGGCAGCTCGTAATAACCCAGCAGGTAAGCCGCGTACTTCCGTGTCCGTTCGTGTTCAGAATCCAGGAAGCTAAGCAGGACCGGTACAAATTCGGGATCTTTGTTTCGCCGGATGATGTTATCCGCGTGCACCCGAACAAGTATGTTCTTGATATGCATATGGTCCATCAGGGCCTGGATACCTTCGGGTCCCCGGCGCTTGATTTCGTCAAACGCTTTCCTGGCAAGCGCTATTTTTTCGTCGGTCAAGGTGGCGGCGCAGGCGTAGCTAACCATTTCGCCGGCCGGCACGGTTGCCCAGTCGAGGGGTTCGCCGGAGGATATGCACGGCAGCCAACATCCCCATCCGAGGCAAAATCCTATTCCCCTCCATCCCGCTCCAGGTGCCAGGACCCGGGCAAGGTAGAGCCGGAGGCAAAGAAACTTACTGATCATAAATCACTCCATGGTCCGGTCGCCGGAGAACCTGCCCATCCACCCCGCCGCAGGTGTACAAATCCCGGCCCAGGAGGTCGAGGAGCAATGCAATGCTCCCGTACTCCCGCTGCCAACCGTCGCTCCCGATTCCCTGCGAGCGGTCGCATTGTTTGGCGTAATAGGCATCATTGCCTTTACGGTCGAGCAGCATGCCGTAGCCGTTGGTCATTCCTCGCCCCTGGCTGTAATGATCCGCCGTATACACATCCTGCCCCTCATGATCGAGTAACATGCCAACCGCCCAGTCGTGTGCGGCACCCTGCACCAGTGCGTAACCGGTATAAAAATCATTGCCCCCCAGGTCGGCGAGCAGGCCGGAACTGAGGTGAATCCCCGATCCTTGGCCGTAATGATACATGGAATACGTATCATTCCCGCCGGCATCGATGAGCATCCCCAGGGCATACCAGTAACCCACACCCTGTCCCCAGACATCGGCCTTGTAACTATCGTTGCCCTCGAGATCGATCAGGCCCGCAATGCCGCCCGCCGCAACCGGTCGCTTGCCGATGGAAAACCCCTGCGCCATGGAAAGAAAGCGATCGTCGTGGTGCCCGTGATCAATGTAGCGTCCACCCGCGGTGTAATAGTCGTGGCCTTTTCGGTCGATCAGGTAGGCTTGGCCACGCACGCCCGCGTAGGCCTGGCCCATGTAGCCGAGGTTGTAGTGATCATTGCCATCATGATCGATCAGCACGGCCGTGCCGGCATAGGCCGCGGCCTGGGCGAAGGCCTTGGCGTGGTACCTGTCGTCGCCGCCGGCATCTTCCACCCAGGCGAATCCTCCAAAAGCGGCCGCGATCCCGGTATGGCTGCAATGGTAAAGGTCGTTGCCGGCGGCGTCATAAATATAGGAAACGCCCCACAGTGCGCTACCGGGTCCCAATAGACCATTTCCGAGATATTGATCGTCGCCTCCGAGGTCAATGATGTGGCTGGTTCCGTTCCTGGCTGTGCCCGCCCCATTTCGATAGATATCATCGCCCCCGGGATCGATGATGAGGTTCGAGGGGCCATCGAATACGTCGTTGCCGGGACTGCCAATAACGATGCGAAAAAACGGATCTTTATTGGTCACCTTTTGCTCCGGCCAATCATCAAAATCCTTAAGTGCATGACGCAAATCTTCAATCGCCTGAATCATCCGAGCGCAGTCCGGCAGGAACAGCCGATCCAGGATCTCCAGGCTACGTTGTGCCGCGGGTTCGGGGTCGAGGTCATTCTGTTCCGCGATAATTTGATCGATCAGCACGGGGTTGAATCCGGCATCCTCCAGGTGCTTTCGTTCCCCCGGGTACCGTTGAGGATTCAGGGACTCGATAAAAAATGACCCCGCGAGCCAGTCAGCATCTTCCTGCTCAAGGCCCCCCTGCGCGTGAAGTTGCATGGCTCGGCAGAATGCCCGGATCGGTTTCTCCAGCAGGGGTATATCCGGTTTGTGTCTGATAAGCGCAGGGGCCTCAGCGGCCGTTCTCGGGATTCCACGGACCGGCGTATCGACCTTTTTACGCTGCTGCGGTGAAGGGATCTCTTCCCGGGAAGTCTCTTCGAAACGCTTGCTGATATTTTCGCAAAAGGATACCGCGTCGAAGTGCCGGGCGTCATCCAGGATACGCTTTCCGAAGACCGGAAGATCTAAAGGTCGATCAAGAATCTGCAAGGCCACATCGAACGAAAAAGCATGCTCCCCATGGTTTTTATCGAAGCCCAAATTGGCACTCGTCATATTCAGGCAATCGAGGGCACGCCGAATATGGTGAAGGTCGTTGGTATCCAGCAGGGACTCCGCTTGGGCGGGGGGGATCAACCCGATCAGGATACAAAGCCAGACACGCATAGGAAAAGGGTAAGGGGGGGCGCCGGGAATGTCTAATGACTAATTTTCACGGGTTGAGAAATATCGTGATGACCAGGGTGTTCCGGGTCCTGAAATCCTTGAAAAGGGCAGGGTCATGGTTTTGCACGAGCCGATTATCGGGATGGTTCTGCAGGGCGGTGGCGCATGTTGCAGCAAAACTGCAGCACCCCGGGAAACAGGACCGGAAAGTTCGATGAGGGTGTTTTTTCGCCGTAAAATATCGGTTCTATTTTTGCCGAGCCCGGATACCAGGGCCCGGATCATTCGACCGAGGCGCATGAGACGCGCAAAAAGCGACATCCATGCTGGCAATCGCGGCGCGTTTCGCTTTACTAACAAGCGTCTTAACGGGGTCAAAAATCATGAAGGGTGTGAAAATATATCTGGTAAGTCTTATCGTTTTGCTGCTGCAAGGTGGTTTTGCGGAGGAGGCCACCGAAAAAATACTGGACCTGCAGACGAAGGCCTTCCTCGCACTGGAACTGGGAAAAGAAATGGTAGAGGCTGGCGAGCTGGAGAATGCGGTGAACGCGTATCGTCGTGCCCTGGCCATTTATCGCGGTATCCGCGAGCAGGATCCCGAATTTAAGAAAGAAACCCTGGACTGGCGCATATCGCTGTGTGGTAACGAGATCTCCCGGTTGACAGCCGAGCTTCAACGCACAAAGGGGGCACCATCCGATCCGGCTATGCGAAAGGCCAAGGATGGACAGCCCCCTCCGCCTCCCTTCACTCCGACACCCATTGGTGGGAACCCATTGCCGGGCGAACCCGAAACGAACCCGGCAGCTTCGAGCCCCTCCTCACCGGCGATTGCCCCGGAACCTGTTGTCGAGGCGATACCCGCCCCGCGCCCGCAATCCCCCAGGCTGCAAGCGGAAACGGAAGACTTGGAGTACATGTCCAAGTACATTGCGCTTCTGGAAGAGATGAAAATTTTGAAACAGAAAATGGTAATCGTGCAGACCCGGGAGGAAACGTCCAACGTAACCATTCGTCGCCTGAGCAGCCAGGTGGACCAGCTCTCGAGCAAGGACGAGGACATGATGAAGACCATCCAGAAATTAAACACGCGAAACGCCGACCTGCTCGACGGCCTGGACCAGGCGAAAAAGAATCAATCGTCGACGGATAAGGCTCGGCAGGACCTGGAACTGGAAGCCGCCAAGCTCAAGACCTCCTTGAATACAGCGGCGGGAAACCTGGGTGTGACGGAAACGAAGCTCCGGTCCCTGGAAGCGGAATTTCAGGAGAACAAAAAGCACATTGCCGCCAACAATCGCAAGGTGGAAACCATGCAGACCGAGCGAGACCAGGAAACAGAACGCGCCAACAATCTTGCGGTTGAGATGACCAAGATCAAAAATGAATCAACCGCGGAACACGCGAAAGTAGCGGACAAGATTAAGATCCTGGAAACGCAGTTGGCCAAAACGGAAAAGGACCGGGCGGCTGCGTTGCAAGAGTCGGAAAAAAACCTGATCACCGCCCACAAGCACAACATGGACCTCCAGTCGAACTCGGAGCGGGCCCAGGCCGAAGCGATCAAGCTTAAAAAGGAATTGAGCACGGAACGGGCACAGACGGCAGACAAAATAGAATCCATGGAAACGAAATGGACCGCCGCGAAAAAGGAACGGGATACGGCCCTGGAGGAGTCGCAGAAAAGCCTGGTGACCGCGCACAAGCACAACATGGACCTGCTGTCGGACTTGGAGCTGACCCAGGCCGAAATCGCTTCACTCAAAGAAGCGATAGCCGGGATAAGCAGCGAGACCAACGCCCTCGCCAAGTTGCGTACGGAGCTGGAGGAAGCACAAATGGCCTATGAAGTCCAACAAGCCATGCTTGCGGGGAAGGAAGCCCTTTTACAAGGGGCGGAGGAAGACTTGGGGCGCTTGGAGGAACTGGAAAAAAATTACGCCGAGGCGGAAAAAGCAAGAACAACGCTCCAACAGCAGCTGGACAATCAGGAAAAGAGCCTGGTAGCTCTGACCGATGGAGATAAAAGCGTGCAAGAGCATTTGAAAACCCTCATTGCTGAAAAATCGGATCTTTCCAGCCAGCTGGATGCGCTAAAGGACCGTCACGCCTTGATGACCGTGGATTTCAGCGGCCTCGGGGGCAGGCTGGAGCTTGCGCAGGCCGGACAGGCAAAGGCCCTGTCACGGATAAAGGATTTGCAGCTGACCATTGCCGGAGAGCGCCAGGAAAAGGGCACACTTGGCAAGCAGTTGAAACAGCTGGAACAAAACCTGGAAAAAAACCAGGCAAGCCTGGACGATGCGCAGAAGAGTGCCGGCGGCAGGTTAAAGGAGAAGACAGAAGTGGAGCGATTACACGCGAGGGTCCTGGCGGACCAGGAGAAGTCCCTGCAATCGATCCGGGGCGAGTTGCGCGCGGCCCGGGAGGATGCGGACAACTGGAAGGCTAAAACGACCGATGCGTTAGCCGCACAGAAAGCCGAAAAAAAAGCGATGGATGACGTGAAGCGTAGTTCGGGCTCCTCCGCCCGGACGATTGCCGGTTTGCAAAAAGCACTTGCGGACCAGGAAGAAAACCTAAACGCGAAAAATGCTGAAATATCGAAGATCAAGAGCGTCCTGGCCAAGTCCAACCAGTCACTTGAGACCGCTAAATCCGAACAGGAAAAGCTGGAGAAAACACTGGAACAAGCCACAAGCGCAAACGAGAAATCGGCATCGTCCCTGGTTCGCGAGCGGGATGAAGCGCTCAGGCTCCTGGAGGCGAAGGAAGCCGAGATCAGCGACTTGAAGAAGAAAAAGGAAAGCCAGAAGAGCAAACCGATCCTTCGTCGCGGTGCCCGGATGAATGATGTGGTACCCGTGCCCCTGCTGGAACAGCTTGGCCAGATGACACCGATGATTGAGATTCAAGCCAAGGGCGAGGCCGGGTTTTCTGTCGAGTACCAGGGCTTCGGCACGATCGACCTGGTATTGCCGGAATAGCCCGGGTGCGTTAAGCGCCGTATTTCACTGGGGTGCCGCCGCCCGCAAGCGCCCCAACGCTGCGAGCAACCAGTCACTCGCCAGCAGGGTTTTCCCTTCCCGCGTCACCACCTGGTATTTCTTCCCCGACACCAGGCTCTTCGTCGCGGTCAGCCGGATGAAATCCTCCGGAGTCCGGATATCCTTTTGATAATGATCCCGCTTCTTCCGCAGATGTTCAGCCGCGTCTGTCGCGTTGTGCTTCGTGCCGTTGCGGATGAAGGTGACCCCGGAATCTTCGACGAACGCCAGCAGGTCTTGAATGCGCGCCGGAACATTTTCCCCGGCGGAAACGGGAATGCTCACCAGGCCCAACGCGAAGAACAGGAACAGGAAACGTTTCATGCTGGAAGTATACAGAGCGGGTGATGGTTTATCAACGAGGTGAATTCCGGCGCCCTACTATTCGGCCAGGATACGGTCCAAATCGCGGGCGATGATATCCCGCATACCGGCTACGCTGCCCACGTGCACGACCTTGATATTTCCGTCTTTTCCAACGATCACGGTCTGGGGAATGCCCTGGACCTTGTAGAGCGAACCGGTTTTTCCCTCCCCGTCCAGGACCACGTCAAGCGTCCATCCCTGCTTCTGCAGGAAGCGGGATACCCTTTTCGCGCCCTCCTGCTGGTTTACCGCGACGAGAATGACATCCTTATCCTGGTACTTTTTTGTCGCAGCCATCAGCTCCGGCAGGGCCTCCACGCAGGGTCCGCACCAGGTCGCCCAGAAATCGAGGATGACGACCTGTTTCCCCCGTTGCTCGGAGAGGGTGAATGTCGATCCATCCAGGCGCTCCAGGGTAAAATCCGCAGCCTCGGTTCCGACCAGGGCTTCTGCCGGCGACGCATTCGCCGCCTGCATGTACGTCTCGTAATCGGGGTGGATCTGCATGTCCTTGATCGGTGGCTTAAAAATGGATACCTGGATCGGTTCATTCACCTTCCAGTTTGCGTAGGTCCCGGTGAAGACCATTGCCGAGAAGTCATTCTCCATGATTTCCTTCACCTGCAGCAGCAAGGGCTGTTCTCCGCGTGCCAGCCAGACATCATTGATGACGGTCATCTTCTCCGGGCCGAGGTCCCGCACATATTTAAGCCGGAGGTGATGAGCCGGGTGCTCGCCCAATGTTTCCTCGCCTTTATATTCCGCCGACTGCAGATTTTGCTCCCAGGTCACCTCGGCATGGTAGGTGAGGAAGGCCCGGAGCAGATCGGCACGGAGATCCATGGGCAAGAGCAGGTTGATTTCCTCGATGTAACCGAGGTCACGACGGGTAAAGAAATCCCTCAGGCCATTGATGTTGTTGACCACGATGGCCTGATCTCCCATCAGGATCGTGCCCGTGTCTGCAAACAGGTACAGACTGGGGGGCGACATGGGCCCCTGCTCTCCGCGGCCAATCTTGGCAAAGCTGCCCGGTTTCTCAAGGGCGACATGGGAGGCAAATCGATCATCGATTTCCTGGCCGGGAGCGGGATTCCCCTGCGCACGCAGGGTGTAATCCATCTCGAATCGCTCCAGGGACTGCAGGTACCGCACCGACGCATTCATCAAGGTGCGGGCCTTGGCCTCGATTTGAGGCTGCTCCTGGGCCAGGAGGACCGGGGCGATGCATGTGGCGACCAGGAAGGGCAGGAAAGGGTTCATAAGCGAATTCCGGTTGGCGTGAACGTATAGTCGGGTCAGGTGAGATTCAATTACGTGCTTCGTTGATTCGGGTTTATTTGCGGAAAAGAATGCCTGCCGCGCGACGAACGCGAACACCCGGCCACAACCCGCTCTACTTCAGCTCTCCCCGAATGTACCCCGGCTTGTCCGTGGTCACCGATTTTAGTCCCAATGCTCGATACCGGCGTGCGGCCTTGCCCGAATTCTCCGTCCAGGTGTGTAGCTCGATGCCGGCATCATGGATCGCTTTTACCAGGGCGGCGTCAATGTGATCCCCTTCCTGGAGGCCAATGCCTTTGACATTCCCGGCCTTGGCTGTGTGCAGGACCCCGGGCAGGGTTTCCCGGTCCAGGTACTTCTTGTCGACCAGCCAGGAGGCCTGGATTCCCGGCAACTGCGCCTTGCACGCGCGGAGCACCTCCATGGAAAAAGCGATAATCCGGACCTGTTCGGGCCGGACCGGGGCTTTCTCCAGCACCTGTTTCAGGTGGGAAACGATTCGTTCGCCGTCTTTTATTTCGATAAAGATTTTCCCCCCCGGAGGGATGGTAGCCAGCACTTCTTCCAGGGAGGGTATTCGTTCACCGGAAAAGCGTTTGTTTTTCCAGGACCCCACGTCCAGCTGCTTTAGTTCGGCAAGGGTTGACTGGGTGACATCCAGGTTTTGTTGCGCCAGTTTTTTCGTGTTACGATCGTGGATGCAGACGATGCGTTCATCCTTGGTCAGGTAAAAATCACCCTCAATGCCATCAGCTCCTTCCTGCCAGGCTCGGTTGAAGGCGGACAGGGTGTTCTCCGGAGCGGTGTGGGACGCGCCGCGATGTGCAATAATATCCATGGCTAAACCTGGGTGAGACAACAGATAGAAACCGAGAACGAAAGCAGGGCCAGAGCGCTTCATGTTCTGCAGGGATACCATGAAGCCACAGGCCATCCAATGCCTATGAGCCAGGAAACCCTGTTATCGAACCTTTGTGGCGTAAATGCCTGTCGCGCTCTTTTCGCCCCGAGCCTATGATGCCTAGGCAGCTTCCACGATATACGCTTGCTCGTTGATCACCACGATCACCTGTTCGCCGAGAGCAAAGAAAGGCTGCAGTTCCGGTTGTTCCTCAACCAGGGTGAAATATTCGTCGCTGCCGAATGTTATGCGCCGGGCTTTTGCTTTCATTTTCGTCTCATCGTAGTCGCCATCCACCCACACCGGCCCGCGTTTGTAGAAGGTATGCCCCTTGATGGTCCGGAAGGCCTCACCGGCCAGCTCCTCCCTGCGTTCTATCTGCTTGTAGTATGCAATACCCTCGCTGACCCGCAAAGCGTCCCTGCCTGAGCGCTTGAACAGGGCATCGCCATTCGCGGGTGTCGCCAGGTTGAAATTTGGAAAGGCCCGCGACACCGACTGAACTTTGGTGG
>JAYGFS010000671.1:0-3756 GCA_046581765.1 Verrucomicrobiota bacterium | reverse complement strand
TGCTCAATGACAAAGGGAATCAATACATTCTGTACGGTGCTAGCCTCGCCACCGTGCGTGTCGTTTATATTCATGGCTCAAGTTAGTCCTTAATATCCGCATTTTCAAAGAGTAATTCGACGGTTTTACGGCTGAGTACATCCAGCTTCACGTCATCCATGGTCTTATTCTGCTCCAGCATGTTCTTCAGTTCATCCGCCGGGATGCCATACATCGTAGCCATACGCTGTACTTCAGACTCCAACTCATTTTCCGAAACCTCTATGCCCTCCGCATCAGCCACAGCCAACAGCATATAGCGGAGCCGCAAGATCTTCGTAGCCTCCGCTTCAGCATTCATAAATATTTCGTCCTTATGCCCTTCGATCGACTCCTTGGCCTCACCGGACATGGACGTCTGCCGAACGATATTCCGGATGCGATTCTGGGTCTCCATCGACAACACCGATTCCGGAAGATCGAATTCTGCGTGCGTTAACAGGAACTCCGTTACCGCATGGCGAAGCTTGTTGTCCTGTTCCTGCTTCACCTGCCGGTCCAGGTCTTCGCGTAGCTTGACCATCAGGGCTTCAACGGACTCTTCACCCACCTGTTCAACAAAAGCCTCATCCATCTCCGGAATCTTGCGCTCACGAATGGCAATCACCTCAACGACATACTCCGCTGTCTGTCCTCGCAGGACCTCATCGGCAAAGCTATCCGGAAAGGTTGCGGTAATCGTGGTTGATCCGCCAACCTCAACCCCCTGCAGGCCATCACGAAATTCCGGAAGGAACGCATTCTCGTCCATGCGCACCCAGAACTTCTTTCGTTCACCCATCGCCTCGGATGCCGGTGAAATATCCTTGATGGGATTTCCATCGATGGTCGCGGTGTAATTCACCTGGGCCAGATCCCCGATAGCCAGCGGGCGGGGATCCACCAGGTCTTCAAAACGCGCGTACTGCTTACGGAAAGCGACCGACGCCTCTGCAAGTTGTTCATCCGTAACCTCAACAGCCTCGCGTTGTAACACGATGCCCATGTATTTCGGCAGGGTAATATCCGGGCGGGTATCCATCTCCAGGTCCAACTCGAAAGGCTCGCCATCATGCACTTCGCCTTCTTTCATCTCCAGCAGATGTTCGATCTTCAGCTTTTCCTGCTCCAAGGCCGCGCGATAACCCTTGGCCATCAGCACTTCGCGAACTTCCTTCAAGATATCCTTGCTGAAATGCGAACGAATGCGGAGCTCGGGGGCACGGCCCTTGCGAAAGCCCGGCAGGCTGGCATGCTGTCTAAAATAGTTGACGACCCGCTTAATTTCTTCGTCTACATCCGCGGCGGGCACTTTGATGTTTACCGCTTTGCGGCACTTGCCCTTATCTTCTACTTGAACATCCATTGGCGTCTCTTTCCTGAGCATTTTCGGCATGCAAAAACCGCAGAACCTACGTCATACCCTCTTCCGGGTCAACCTCTTACGCACCTGATGAAAGATCCTGTTCAGGGAAGCCCTTTTTGGATATTTTGCCTTCACAGGAAAACCTGGAATTCCATAAAACACGAAGGGCCTCCCTCCGCAATCGATCCCGCCCCTGGCAGGCTGTTGAAATCTCCCCCTACGGCTTGGCCGGGGAATCAAGCGTGTATGCATAGGGCACATCCAGGCCATAGCGATCACACATCTGGATAATTGCGTTCAAGGCGGCCGGCGCGCGGGTGGCGGTATAAATACTGATCAGGTTGTACACCTTGTGCCAGGCCCACTGCCTACGCAACTCGCTGTCCCCCGAGCTGGCATTCCTCAAATCCAGGCTGAACACCATGTCGTGGGGCTTGACGCCAGACTGACCGACGATCTGGAAAGCCACCTCGGGATTGCCCGCCGGGGCTTTTCCATAGAGTACCAGCGGACGATTGAGGTACAGGTTAGACAAGGATTTCGGAAAGACCTCCGACTCGTCCAGGTTGGAAAAACGGTAGCTCATGCCTGCGAGGACCGGGCTGGCCAGCTGATGGCTCATATTCTCCAGTGCTGGAGGCAGGTCGAGATCGCGGCTCACGATCAGCGAATCGCCTCGATTGCGGTGGCTCAACAGGTCGAGCAGGTACTTATTTACTTTCGACCCGCCACCCAGGGAAAATACCGATACCTGGCCTTTGTTGCGATGGCTGAACTGCTCAATAATGTCTGAGCTATCCACCAGCCCAATGGTGGGGCGACCGTCAGTAACCAGCACCGCGATCACCGGGCGACCGAACTCCGCCTCGACATCCAGCAGCTTCTCCAGCGAACCATGCACATCGGTCTTTCCCCGCGCTTCCAGGGAGTCAATAAACCCGCGTGCCCGCGCACGCGAAATCGCGTTGACGAGCCGGCTGGCCGGGAAACAGAAATCCACGTCGTTACGGAAACTGATAATATTAAACTTGTCTCCATCGTGCAGACTGTTGACCCAGGAAAGCAATCCTGTCTTACAGCGATTGAGCTTCGCGTTGGTCATGCTCTCGGAGCAATCCTGAATGAGGATGACTTCCTTGGGCAGCACAGGAAGCGCCTCGATACCCTGGCGATATATCTCGATCTTAAAATACACGTGGTCGGGCGTGCTCGCATGGGAGAAGGTGTGTACCTTGACCCCAAGCAAGCCTTCGACCGCATGAATACTGGTAATGTCCTCCCGCGCCTCGTCAATCAGACTGGCAGAGTCATTCACCTGGTCCACCAATTCCTTATCCTGGTCCGCCGCCTTGCCCGCCCCATTGCCCAGCTCGGTGACGGCCTCCATGATTTTCTCAATCGATGGAAGGGGTCCTTTCCATGCCGGAGCCGCAACGATCTTTGCGGCTTCTTCCAGGACTTTACTCGAGGTGATTTCGATAGGCGCACTCACATCCGGGGCCTGGTTTATCCGGGGCACAGCGGGGGTCACCCGGCGCGGTGCGGCGTTGACCTCATCGTGGAAGAGGCGATCCTCGATCGCAAGGATTTCCTGCCGGGGATCCCAATTCGACTTCAGCTCGGGTAATTTGGCCTCGGCGGTCAACGCGTTTTGCCCCGCCAGCGGCTCGGATTCCAGGACCGGATCCTCCAGCTTGGCAAGATCCGTGTCGGTTTTAAAGGTGTCGAGTTGTTCGTCCAGATCGGCCACCCGATTGGGATCCGAGGGCACATACTCGTCGATTGAGGGGTACTTGGGCATCTCCTGGAAGGCCCGCACCTTGTCCACGTGCATGGGGGGGAAGACTTCCCGGTTTTCATTTTCGGGAGCACCAAAGGCCCCCAGGGGAATGGCCGGCAGGTATTGGATGAGCGCAAAGTGCATCAACGCAGAAAGAGAAACGGCTGAGGCGGCGGTAAAATACCGCCGCCGCGTTCGCCTGTTGATATCTGTCATCACCGGATGTCCACCTCAAGACCTTTCATCGCAGGGCTTTCCATTCGGCCACCACTCAGGAGACCCCTACTGTTGTAACGTCATCAGGAATTCTATGTTAGTTTTAGTTTTCTTCAAGCGATTAATGAGCAACTCCATGGCTTCCACCGAGGGCACGCCGTTCAAGGCCTTGCGAAGAATCCAGATTTTGCTCAGTTCGTCAGGGTGAAGGAGCAGTTCCTCTTTCCGCGTTCCAGAGCGTTCCACGTTGATAGCCGGGAAGATTCGCTTCTCGACCAGTGCACGATCAAGGCCTAACTCCATATTGCCTGTGCCTTTGAATTCCTCAAAGATCACTTCGTCCATCCGGCTACCGGTATCCACCAGGGCCGTGGCA
>JAYGFS010000663.1:0-2988 GCA_046581765.1 Verrucomicrobiota bacterium | reverse complement strand
CGCACCGGGTTCCCTCCCCCTGCTCGGGATGCTCTTCCTCGGAAACCTGCTGAAAGAGAGTACCGTCACCGAGCGCCTGGCCAATTCTGCGCGGAATGCATTGATCGATGTTGTGACCATCCTGCTCGGCTTTTCCGTTGGCGCGAGTACCCAGGCGGGCACGTTCCTGACGCCTGAGTCCCTGTTGATTTTCGGGCTGGGCGCCGCAGCCTTTGCCGTCGCCACCGCGAGCGGCCTCCTGAGCGCAAAGTTCATGAACCTCTTTTTGAAGCAGAAGATCAATCCACTCGTCGGGGCGGCGGGCGTTTCCGCCGTGCCGGATTCCGCCCGGGTCGTTCACATGGTCGGATTGGAAGAAGACCCGGATAATCACCTGCTGATGCATGCCATGGCACCCAATGTGGCCGGCGTCATCGGTTCCGCCATCGCCGCAGGAGTCTTGTGGTCAGTGTTCCTTTGAGGCTTAAAAACTATTCACTCGAGAACCTAAATGAGTAAGAAAAAAGTTCAATTCATGTGTACCGCTTTTCGGGATGGCTTCCAGTCTGTTTATGGGGCTCGGGTCTTAACCGAGGATTTCATGCCGGCCGTAGAGGCCGCTCGGGATGCCGGCATCAGTTATTTCGAGGCGGGCGGCGGCGCGCGTTTCCAATCGCTCTATTTCTATTGCAACCAGGATGCCTTCGCGATGATGGACACTTTCCGGACCACGGCGGGTCCGGATGCAAACCTGCAGACGCTGGCCCGTGGCGTGAACGTGGTTGGCCTGGAATCCCAGCCGCAGGACGTCATTAAGGCACACGCGGACCTGTTCAAGAAACACGGTATCACTACGATTCGAAATTTTGACGCACTGAACGACGTCAACAACCTGATTTACTCTGGCCACGCCATCACGGACGCCGGGCTCAAGCACCAGGTCTGCGTCACGCTCATGCAACTTCCGCCGGGGTGTTCAGGGGCACACGATTCAGACTTCTATGAGAAGACCCTGAGGCAGATTATTGACTCAGACCTCCCCTTCGACTCCGTGTGCTTCAAGGACGCCTCGGGAACCTGTATTCCCTCGACCGTTTATGAAACGATCAAACGCGCCCGCAGGATGCTGCCTGAAGGCACCTTTATTCATTATCACACCCACGAAACCGCAGGCATCGCGGTGCTCGCCAACAAGGCGGCACTGGACGCAGGAGCGGATGCAATCGACTTATCCATGGCCCCTTGCTCCGGGGGAACCGCCCAGCCGGATATCCTGACCATGTGGCACGCGCTCCGCGATACCGAGTACGACCTTGACATCGACGTGGATAAGATTCGGTCGGCTGAGGAGGTGTTCAAGGAATGTATGAAGGACTACTTCCTGCCGCCAGAGGCCACAGCCGTGGAACCCCTGATTCCCTGGTGCCCCATGCCCGGCGGCGCCTTGACCGCCAATACCCAGATGCTCCGCGACAACGGCATCATGGAAAAGTATCCGGAGATTATCCAGGCCATGAGCGAGGTGGTTGAAAAAGGAGGCTTCGGCACATCCGTCACCCCGGTTTCCCAGTTCTATTTCCAGCAGGCCTTTAACAACGTGATGATGGGTCCCTGGAAAAAAATAGCCCCCTCCTACGGCCAAATGGTCCTTGGCTATTTCGGCAAAACCCCCGTCGAACCCGATGCCGAAATCATGAAGCTGGCCGCGGAACAGCTTGAACTGGAACCGGTGACCGAATCAGCCATGGAACGCAACAATCGGGATCCGGAAAAGGGCCTCGAGCCCGCCCGTAAGACCTGTATGAAAGAAGGCATCGAGCTCACCGATGAAAATGTATTTATCGTCGCCACCTGCAAAGAAAAGGGCGTCACCTTCCTCAAGGGCGATGCCCAACTGGGGATCCGCAAGGTCGATTCCACCCGGGCGCCTGCCGAATCGATCAGCGAAACCGGCTCGTATGTGGTCAAGGTCAACGGGCGGCCCTACGAGGTGAACATCGAAGGCAACGCCGTTCGCGTGAACGGGCAACCGGTCGAGATCACCACCGGAGCATCGGACAGTCCCGCCCCTCTTGGCGCGTCCCCCACGGGTACCGGCATTGAGGTCGTCTCCCAGATGCCGGCCACCGTGTATAAAATTACCAGCGCAGTTGGGGACCACCTGGCCGTAAGCGATCCGGTATTGATCCTCGAAGCGATGAAAATGGAGGTGCGCGTCCTGCCCCCGCAGGCCGGCACGGTTCGCGAGATTCTCGTAGTCGAGGGGCAGCAGGTGCACGCCGGGGACGTGGTCGCCCTGCTTGATGCCTGATGACACATCCACCCTCCCCCTCCTTGCATATCAGCAGCGACCATCGTATCTTGGATTCCTATGGGCGTTAACGATCGCGATTATGGCCGAGACCCTCATGCAGGTGACCGGCGGAAACTGGATTCCGGGCGCGGGAGCGGATCATGGCAGGGGGGAGGCGGTGCTTACGGGACGCCCCCAGGCAGGCTTTGGCCCCCCGTCTGCAAGTACCTCATCATCATCAACATTGCGGTCTTCGTCCTGCAGATAATCCTGCCTCAAATCACCTCATGGCTGGGACTGGATGTTTCAATGGTCCTGAAGGGCCAGATCTGGCGCCTGATGACCTGCGCCTTTTGCCATGACCCCACGGGAATCATACACCTGCTTTTCAACATGCTTTTCCTCGGCTGGTTCGGTCGGCCCCTGGAACAGAAATACGGGTCGAAGGAGTTCCTTGGCGTCTACCTGAGCGCAGCACTTGCGGCCAGCTTCCTGTACATGGGACTCGATCTTTACCTGGATCGAAACACACTCATGATCGGCGCCTCCGGAGCGATCATGGCGGTGGTAATCATGTACGCCATGTTCAACCCGCGGCAAAAGATTCTTATCTGGTTTGTCCTGCCGATGGAGATCCGCTGGCTGGTACTCCTTTACATCGTGTTCGACTTGTATCCGGTGCTGCAGATGCTTGGCGGACGGGAAATTTCCACCGG
>JAYGFS010000599.1:0-30790 GCA_046581765.1 Verrucomicrobiota bacterium | reverse complement strand
ATGCGACGGGTGTAAGCGCGGTGGTACTCACCGACCCGGTAGGATTCGATCGTTTTTATATAGGCGTTGAGCTGGTGGAATAGCCCGGCCTGTGTTTGGAAAACCGGGTGTATCCCGCTCAGCCCACCGGAAACATAAATACGTTTTCAGATCGACGTATTTTTCATGTGCGGGGTAAAAGGTGCGCAATGGATGCAAATGAAATGATCGATTCCCTGTTGAAAGCACCGCATCCCGGTTTCCGGAGCGGGATGGTGGCCATGGTCGGCTGCGCGAACGCGGGGAAGTCCTCGTTGATGAGCAGGATCCTTGAGGAGAAGGTCAGTATCGTCAGCCCGGTGCCGCAGACCACGCGGAACCAGATCCGGGGGATCTTCACCGATGGCGATCGCCAGCTGGTCTTTATCGATACCCCCGGCCTGCATACCGAGTACGGAAATCTGGGCAAGATGATGAATGCGACGGCAAAGAAATCCATCGAGGGCTCGGATGCCATCTTGTATGTCATCGACGGTTCGCTCAAGCCGCAGCAGAAGGACGAGGAATGGATGGAGCGTCTTTCGCATGAGCGGATGCCCCTGGTTTTCGCGGTGAACAAGAAGGATCTCAAGGGCCACCGGCTCTCGAGCTACCGCGCGCTCTGGGAGAAAAAATTTGAGCAGGAAAACAAGCCGGAGTGGATCGAGACCTCGGCGCTCACCGGGGAGGGCCTGGATACACTCGTCGATTTCCTGGGAGGGAAAGTACCCAAGGGCCCGCTCTTGTTCCCCGAGGAAATGCTCACCGATTTTCCCCGGAAGCTGATGATTTCCGATATGGTCCGCGAACAGTTTTTCCAGGTACTGCGCGATGAGGTACCCTACAACATCGCGGTGTGGATCGAGGATGTGAAGGAGGACGGGGATACCTGGATGTGCATGGGCACGATCTACGTGAAAACGAATTCACACAAGGGTATCGTGATCGGGAAAAAAGGCCGCCTGCTCAAACGGGTGAAAGAGAAGGCCTCGAGGGAGCTGGAAGAGATCTACGAGAAGAAGGTCAAGATGGACCTGCACGTGAAGGTCGAGAAGGACTGGCAGAAGAACTTCTGGATCCTTCGCCGCCTGGGTTACGCGTAAGAAAGGGTGTCCGCCTTAGCCCATGGTCCGGCCGGAGATCCCCTTGGTGCCCTTGGTGATCTCGCGGGCCTTTCCCTTCGGCCGCAGCTTGCGGACTTCTTTGCCGGTCGCCCACATCTCGGAATGACCCATGGCGTTGAGTTCCTCGGCCAGGCGCTCCTTGTAGTCCTTCCGCCCGCAGGAGCGTATTACGCGACGGGCTTCTTTGCCGGTCTTGACCGACTTGTACAGCTCGCGAAACACCGGGAGGGTGGCCTTCTTGAACTTCGGGGCCCAGTCGAGGGCGCCGCGCTGGGCGGTGGTCGAGCAGTTGGCAAACATCCAGTCCATCCCGTTCTCGTCGACGAGGCGGATCAGGCTCTGGGTCAGTTCTTCAACCGTTTCGTTGAAGGCCTCGGACGGCGAATGGCCGTTCTTGCGGAGCACTTCGTACTGTGCCTCCATCACGCCGGCGAGGGCACCCATGAGAATGCCCCGCTCGCCCGTGAGGTCGCTGAGCACTTCTTTTTCGAAGGTCGTCGGGAAGAGAAAACCCGACCCGATCGCGATGCCGACCGCGATGCAGCGCTCTTCTGCTCGGCCCGAGGCGTCCTGGTGGACGCCGAAGCTGGAGTTGATACCTGCACCGTTGAGGAAGTTACGGCGGACGTTGAGGCCGGAGCCCTTGGGAGCCACCAGGACGACGTCGATATCCTTGGGTGGATGGATCTTGGTTTCCTCATTGAAGACGATGCCGAAGCCGTGGGAGAACATCAGGGCATCCCCCGGGGAGATGTTCTTCTTCACGGTTGGCCAAAGGGCCTTCTGACCGGCGTCAGAAATAAGGAACTGAATAATGGTACCGCGCTGAACCGCTTCTTCGATGGAGAAGAGATCCTTGCCGGGTACCCAGCCGTCTTTTTTCGCCTGCTGGTGATTACGGCAACCGATGATGACCTTGAGGCCATTGTCCTTCATATTCAGGGCCTGTGCCGGTGCCTGTACCCCATAGCCGATCACCGCGATGGTTTCGTTCTTCAAGACCTTGCGGGCTTTTGCCAGCGAAAATTCTTTCCGGGTAACGATGCTTTCCTTCACTCCGCCAAAATTAATTGTAGCCATTGTTTCTAACTCCTAGGTTGATTTCCTGAGTGGGGGCTGAATATGCGGGCATCTGGAATCAGGTCAACCGGATAATAGAACAAAATACGGGAAACGAACGTTTACCTTGTTTATAAATAACCTGTTCAAATGCATTAACGCCGAAAACAAACAGGAGGATTCAAGGCCTACACGAGGAAACCCCTGCGGGTGGTCGTGGCTATTTATTTCCCGCATGCATTCCCGTATGCTAAGATTAAAGGAGAGGGTGCGGGAAAAGAAAGCGGGTCGAACTGGATGTGTAAGAAGAAAATGCTGACCATATGGCTTGCTTGCCTGGCGGGTACGGCTGCAGGCCAGACGGACCTGGCGGATGAGTTTGCCCTGGCTGAGTTCAAGCTCCTCGTGACCAAGACCTGGGCGTTCTACCTGGATGAGGAACTGAATCATCGCGATCCACGGGTCGACGAGACGTTTGAATGGTATGCCCTTGCGGCCTTGCGTGCGGATTCAGGCAATGGGAATGCGATCACCAACCTGGTCAGCAGCTACCTGGTAAATGATCATCTCGTGCTTGCGGTAGCCGCGGCAGAGTATGCCAATGCCCTCGGCAAGGCCTATTTCCACCCGACGATCGATGAATTCCGGAGCGGGTACGAGGAATGGCTGAAGGGTGATGACTTTGAAGTGCTTAACCTCGGCAAGCTGGATGTCATCCAGGCCGCACGCCAGCGCAAGCATACCATCGTTACGCCGGAATATTATGCCGCGGTGATTCCCCGGCTCCGGAAACTCCTGCAGGCACCCGGAGCGACCCTACCCGTATTGATGGAGCTTGCCTACGCGTACAACCAGTTGAATGAACCGCAAGTGGTCTGTATGCTGACGGCCTTGGTGTTGCGATCGCGCCCGCTTCACCAGACGGCCCTGCCGATGCATATGGCCAGTTTGAAAGACCTGCAGGAGCGCCGCCTCTCGATTCATACGATCCGGAACTACCTCGACATGAAGGGGCTGGACAAAGCGTATTACGCGAAACTGAGTCATTGGAGCCTGAAGCTGAAGCTGCGGTACGAAGCCAAACAGTTTCTCGAGGCGTGGACCCGGACCGAGCCCACCAATGCGGAAGCCTGGGAAATGCTGGGCGAGATCCTGGCCATGGAGCGGGACTATCAACCCGCGCTCGTCGCGTTTACCCGTGCGGCGAAGTCAACGGATCACCAGCCCAGCGTCTACCTGCGCCTGGCGGAACTGGCCTCCCAGAAAGCGGATATGCCCGGCATGGAATTATGGTTGGGGCGCTACCGGAAGCACGTGGATGAGGCGACTTTCAAAGACATCCTGATGCAAAATCGTTTCAAGCGCTTCAAGGAGCTGCCGGATCGGCTGGGTTCGAGGAAGAAGGTTGACGGGTCTTGAGGTTTGCGTTCGTCATCGGACTCCTGGCCCTGTCCCTTCCGGCGGCTGAAGAGCAGAAGAAGAATCAATGGATCGGGTTGGACGAGTTGTTCACCCCTACCTTGACCTCCGCGGGGCGGGGTACCTTGCTGGGCCAACAGCGGGTCTGTTTTCTACGCTTACATCGCCGGCCCGATGACATGGTGAACCTGGCTGACATCGCGGAAGTGCAGTTGAAGCTGGGGCGCCATGCCCTGGCGGCCGATTATGCGCAACGCCTGATCCAGCGTGATCCCACCCAGGCCCGCGCGCTCCGGATCTTTGTCCAGGCCCTGTATTTTTCGGAAAAGTACTCACTGGTCACGGCCTTGATTGACCGCGCCACTAAACTTGGCTTTGATGACCCCCTTAACCGGTTGTTGCTGGTCGAGATGCTGGTGCGTGCCGGCGACCCGGAACGCGCCTCGGTGCAGCTCGTCCGGGTGCTCGGTGAACTCGACGAGGAACGCACCGGGCTGAGTGAGAGAAAACTGGCGCCCATCAAGCTGCACTGTCTGAAGAACCAGGCCGAGCTCTATCGTCACCTGGGCCGTGTCCCGGAACGCGAGGCCTGCCTGGACCTGATTGCGCAACACCTTAAGGCCGAATGAGGCGTGGCCTAGTCAGACGCCACGATTGTTGCCTCGGGGGCCTCGGCGGCAGCCAGGATCTGGCGCACCTGTTCCAGGCCTTGCACCACTTCTGGAACGGCCAGGGTGTACTGCAAGGCCAACATCCCAGGTTCATGCGCTGAGGCGACTACGGCCCGCTCCCGGATGAACGCACTGGTTTCATCGGCACACAGGCGCTCGAAGGCGCGGTCGATGACGGAGACCGGGCGATCCTTGGCCGGGTCGACGATCAGGGTCACCTGGATTTGCGGAAGCGCGTCCACGTCGTGGTTGAGATAGAAGGGCTGCCCGAGTTTCCTGGATTCGCGGAGGGCACTCATGAATGGCCCGTTGGCCTCGATGTCCAAGGCATGGTACAACTGCGAGCAATGATTCAGAAACTTCACGCGGTTCTGCGGGTGTGGAATCTCCGTGACACGTTTGATCGCCTTGGCAAGCAATTCGCGGGCACCGTCGCCGGCGTGTCGGGCCATGGCGGCATGGAGGTAATAATTCCCCTCCTCGAGGACATGTTCGCCTGCTATTGGCGTCGTGCGGCACGCTTCGCGGTGGATGAACGCGAGAGCTTCCGGTTGATCCGAGGCGGGCATGTCGTCCAGGCGGGCTTTTGCATGATCGAGATCAAGGGGCAGCCAGGCCAGGCAGGCATAAAAGGGATCGACGATATGTGCACGGGCCTCGTCCGCGATTTCAGCCAGGCCGGCTTCACGGGCCAGGCGATCGATCAGCAGATAACTTGCATCCCGCTGTCGCCCCACGCTTGCGGCGGGCAATTGATCCGCCCGGGCCAGGGCGCGTGCTGCCAGGCGGGCTGCCTCGGTCGCGTCCCCCCGCAAGCGAAAGCCCAGGCTCAGCCAGGCGTAAGCATCGGCGACGTCGGCCGAGGGATGTTCGGGATCATCGATATGCTCCAGCCGCTTTAGAGCGGATTCGAATCCCGGGCCATCCGGCGTCGCGCGTGCTGCAGTTACGTGAACCCGTGCGGCGCGCAGGAGTCGTTCGGAAGGGGATGCGGTATCGGATGTGCCGGTTTCAACCGCCTCCCTGATTATTTCCAATGCCTTGTTCGTCGCGCCAATTTCAAGGCAGGTCTCCGCGATAGTTACCAGGGCATCCACCCGCGCGTCCGGACTGAGCCTGGCGGCCAACTCCAGGGAGCTTTCGACGATGGGGGTTTCATTGGTCGCGACAAAATCGAGCTGCTTGAAAAAGAGCCAGATCATGATGAGCATGACGACGATGATAAGGGATCTCCTCCACATGGAGCCTAGCTTCCCATACCGTCATGCGGCGTGCAAGAGGCTTCGGTCAAAGCACCCCCCGCTTTCACACCAGCGCAATCACCGGGTCCACGGCAAGGCGCTTCCGGGAGGGACCAGGAGACAGGCCGGGGTGATCTCGCCTACGCAATCAGATCGTGCATAACATGCCCATGCACGTCAGTCAGCCGGAAATCGCGGCCCTGGTAGCGGTAGGTCAGGCGCTTGTGATCAAATCCGAGCAGGTGGAGGATCGTCGCATTTAAATCGTGGATATGCATGGTGCCCGGGGTCCAATGGTCTTTTTCGGGCTTGGGCTTCATTGGGTTGCCATCGGCATCCGCAATGTTGTAGCCGAAGTCGTCGGTCTGGCCGTAGGTAATGCCGGCCTTGACTCCGCCGCCCGCCATCCAGACGGTGAAGCATCGAGGGTGATGATCGCGCCCGTAGTTTTTCCGGGTCAGGCCACCCTGGCAATACGCGGTACGGCCGAATTCACCACCCCAGACGACGAGGGTGTCATCGAGCATGCCGCGCTGCTTGAGGTCCACGATCAGTGCCGCAGAAGCCTGGTCGATGTCCTTGCACTGTGATTCATGTTCCCGGGGCAGGCCGCTATGTGCATCCCAGCCGCGGTGAAAAATCTGGATGTTGCGCACCCCGCGTTCGGCCAGGCGCCGGGCGTTTAAGCAACAGGCGGCAAAGCTTCCGGGGTCCCGGGCCTCCTCGCCGTACAATTCCATCGTGCTTTCGCTCTCGTTGGAGAGATCCATCAATTCCGGGATGGAGGTCTGCATCCGGTAGGCCATTTCGTGCTGCTGGATACGTGATAGAATTTCCGGGTCGGCATAGCGCTCGTGCTGGCCCTGGTTAATCGCCGCCAATGTATCCAGCTGTGACCGTCGATCCGCCCGGCTGACCCCTGCGGGGTTGTTCAGGTACAGGACCGGGTCGCCCTCGCTCCGCAGCAGCACCCCCTGGTGCTCGGCAGACAGAAAACCGGGTCCCCATAGGCGGTTGAAGATGCTCTGCTCAGCGTGCCGGGTCTTCGCAAGCATGACGATATAGCTCGGCAGGTTCTTATTCAAGCTGCCCAGGCCGTAGCTCAGCCAGGCACCGAGACTCGGCCGCCCGGGAATCTGGCTTCCGGTCTGGATGTAGGTAATCGCCGGGTCGTGATTGATTGCCTCGGTGAAGGTACTGTGCACGATACAAAGCTCTTTCACCACGTTTGCGGTGTGCGGAAGCAGCGAGCTGACATAGATCCCCCGGTCGTTATTCGCATACTGGGTGAAGGGGTATTTGCTCGGGCAGACCGGCAGGGTTTTTTGTTTGGAGGTCATCCCGGTGATGCGTTGACCGTCGCGCACATGCTCGGGCAGATCCTGACCAAACATCTCCTGCATCTTGGGTTTGTAGTCCCAGAGGTCGTGATGGCTCGGCCCGCCGCTCATGAACAGGTAGATGACCCGCTTGGCCTTGGGGGCATGATGCAGGCCGCCGTGTGCTTCGCCACTGCCTGCGAAGACACCGGGGCCGAGGAGTTGGGCCATGGCGGCGGTGCCGAGGCCGAGGGCACCCTTGCCAAAAAGTTGTCGGCGGGTGAGCAGCAGGTCGTGTTCGCGGAGGGGATCGTTCATCCAGTTCAGTTCCTAGTATAACAATATGGCAATGTCACTCGCAAGTACCGTGATCGCAAGTTGGGTCCAGGTCGCGTATTCCGCCAGGTCGAGGGTTTCGTCTCGTGGAGCATCGCCGATATCGAGCAGGGCCCGGGCATCTTCGGGTGCCGCCGCATAGCGCTCACGCAGCTTGTCCAGCAGCCGGGTACAGGCCTTGCGTTCCGTGTCGGTCGGATTCCGACAGGCGAGCAGGGTAAAGATCTGGTTCAAGCGCGCGGCGTCTCCCGGGTTTTGCCGGATCAGGCGCTCCGCAAGGCCCCGCCCCATCTCGACACGCTGGATTTCATTCAGCAGCCCGAGCGATTGCATCGGGGTGCTGGTTCGCGAGCGCCGGACACAGCTCGATTCGCGGTTGGGTGCATTAAACAGGGTCATCATCGGGTGTGGACTCGTGCGTTTCCAGTAAACGTAGAGGCTACGGCGGTAAAGCGGACGCCCGTGATCCCGTACATATTCACGCGTATTGCTCCCGGGATGCATGAGGGCCTCCCACATGCCGGTCGGTTGGTAGGGTTTTACCCCTTCCCCGCCCATGTGCGGATCCAGGAGCCGACTGCTCCACAAGGCGATGTCGCGTAGGACCTCGGCGTCCAGTCGGTAGCCGGGGCCACGGGCAAAGAGTCGATTCTCTGGATCTTTCAGGTCCGCTCGCCAGGCGGAAGACTGCCTGAAGGTCCGGCTTGTCACCATGAGCCGCAGCAGGTGTTTAAGATCCCAGCCGCTGTCGTGCAGCTCGACGGCCAGCCAATCCAACAGCTCGGGGTGGGTGGATTGTTGGCCCTGGAGACCAAAATCTTCCGGTGTGCGGACGAGACCGTGGCCAAAGCTTCGTTGCCAGATCCGATTGACCAGGACCCGGGCGACGAGCGGATGTTCGCGTGCAGTCAGCCATTGGGCAAGGCCGAGCCGATTGCGTGGTGCATCGGCGGGAAAGGCTCCCATCACCGAGGGTACATCCGGTTCGAGCGGATCACCACGGGGTTGGTCGTATTCACCGCGGTCCAGCAATCGTGTCTCGCGCGGCTTGGCCAATTCTTCCGCGACCACGGTCTGGGTGAAGCGCATGCGAATAGCCACCAGTTCTGCCGCGAGCGCCTTCGCAGCATTCGTCGTGGCCTTTGCCAGCGGCCCTTGTTCATCCACCAGTATGAGGAGTCGATCATCCGGATCGGCTTTGGCCCACTGCTTATGCTGGGCCAGGCTTTTCCATGGATTGTAGATCCGGGCTTCGACCGCTTGTTCCCGGGCTGAGCCAGCCATTTTGATGTGCACCGTATGATTCCCGTTGGTCAGGGAAAGGCCGATTGTGTTGCGCCGGGCATCGACCCTGGGCGCGTCACCGGGCAAGGCTTCGCCATTAAGCAGCACCTCGGAATCCCTCTCCCCGGAGAAGGTTAGCCAGACCAACTGGTTCGTCGTGGCCGTCAGCTTGAAGGAAATCCAACGCGCCTCGCCGGGCTTCGGCAGTTTATCCCGACGGATACCCGGTAGGCCCTTCCCCGGCCCCCAGGCCTTGATCTCTGCGAGGGCTTTATCGATCGGTACCGGCTTGCTGATCTGCCACTTTTCAATTTTTAACTTTGCCGCAGCTTCCGCGTGACGGATTACCCGGGGCTGGTCAATCTCCAGCCCATCAAGGACGCGATCCCGCTCTTGTGCAATGCGTTTCCAGGCCTGCCAGGATGGAATATCCGGCGGAACCTCCACCGTGGGACCCCAGGTGTACTTGTTTCCGTCCAGTGCGGGTTCGGCGGTGTTGTTAAAGAAGGCCAACAGGCGATAGTAATCGATCTGTTGGATGGGATCGTACTTGTGTGTGTGACAGCGCGCGCAGAGCAGGGTCATGCCCATGAGAACCGTGCCCAGGGTTTCCGTGCGATCAAAAGAATTCTTGGCCTGGAACTCAGCGACGATGGCTCCGCCTTCCGCGGTGGTTGGATTCATGCGGACAAAACCGGTGGCGACACGTTGTTCGAGCGTCGGATCGGCCAGGAGGTCGCCAGCCAGTTGTTCGGTGATGAATACGTCCAGGGGTTTATTGGCGTTCATCGCCTGGATCACCCAGTCCCGGTAGGGAAAGATGGCTCGCTTGTTATCCAGGTGGAGTCCATGCGTGTCGCCGTAACGTATGGCATCCAGCCAGTAACGTGCCTGGTGTTCGCCGAAGCGCGGGCTGGCCATGAGTTCGTCGACCAGCCGTGCATAGGCATCGGGACGCGAATCGGCAAGAAAAGCCGCGAGTTGTCCCGGTTCGGGTGGCAGGCCGCTTAGCACCAGGGCGGCCCGCCGGGCGAGGGTCGCCCGGTCGGCGAGCGGGGCAAAGTGCCCCCCACTTGCTTTGAGGGCCTGCGCCACATAGTGATCAATTGCCCCGTCAGCGGGCAGGCCGCGCTCCTTCACCGGCGGCACAAAGGCCCAATGCCGGGTGTACCTGCCGCCCTGGCGGACCCAACGGTCGAGCAGGGTGCGTTCGGTGTCACGTAGCTTTTTTTCTGCATCAACCGGGGGCATGGGATCTTCCCGGTCGTGCAGGCGAACGAGGATTTCACTTTTTTCCGGCGCCTCCGGATGTATCGCCCGCACGCCTTTGCGATCCCGGGTAGCGGCCTCATAGGAGTCGAGACGCAACCCGCTTTTTTTCCGCGTGTCCGGACCGTGACACACGAAACACTTGTCCGAAAGGATGGGTAAAACCTCGCGGGCAAAGTCGACCCGCTTTTCCTCGGCGTACCCGGATGAAAGGATGCCGAGCAGGAGTGAACAAAAGCTGCAAAAAGATGCGCGCATATGCGTGTTTACTTTAATCGGTCCTTCCTCGCAAGGGTGTTTCTGGTGAAGGATTCCCCCATGGACTCCTCCGTCCGGGGTGTCCGTGGTGCCGGGAATACGGCCTTCTCCATACGAATGGCACCCCGGGCAACGGTTGCCCGGTCCCCCGCGGCGATGGTTGATTTATTCGCCGGCCGCCAAACCGTAGGTACGCGTGCCACCCGGGATGCACCTTGACGGGGACAGATTGGTGCGGGTGAAACCCCCACGGTTTCGAGGTGAAATGGGGATATCGATCACCGTCATGTCCCCCGCACTCGCCAAGTCATCGGCGGTCCGCTTATCGGTGGAACCTCATGGGCGCAAAATAGTTACCCGCCGTCGAGGAGTCCTGAAAAGGTGATGGGTCGAGGTTCCGGAGCAATAAGTCTGGTTTCGGCCTTCCCGCGTCCCGGGGCATTTGTTAATCTATAGGTCGCATGAGTCGTCCGCGCAGGAGGCTATTTGAGGGGGGGGCCATCGCCTTGCCGATGGGGATTATCGTCGTGGTCTTTTTTCTCGTCTATAATTATGTTGTCGGCTTCGGGAAAGATGATTTTTACGTGGAAGTCGAAACCTGGTTGGCAGCGGAGTCCAGGGACTATGTGCACACTTTTGCTGCACTGGCCCAGGAATATTCGACCGTCGACATGCGTGAGTTCCTGAGGGGATTCGATGCGCAGGCCAATCCTTCACCGAACACGTGCACGCGTACGCTGGCGAAGATGTACAAGGCCATCGGCGAATATGAAAAAACCAAGGCGAAGCTTTTCAACGATTACAAGGCCGACATGGCCCTCGACCGGGAGTTTCTTCGCATCTACGTCGGGTATAAAGACATCGCAAGCATCCGTCAGAGCTTTAGTAACTTCAGGTATGCCTCCCAGAAAAACAGCTTCAAAAAGATTTCCGGGCGCGATGTTGAAGCGGAGCTTAGGCAGGCGTTGGCCTATGTAAAGGAGCGGAAAAAAGGCAAGCCCGCCCCCGCCGCTCCTTGACCCTCTTGCGTCAGATCCTGTACAGTGCTTCTTTGCTGGATGAACCCCGTAGGACCTGCCATGCCTAACCCTAGCATCACTGCCCTATCTGCGTGCCTGATGAGCCTGTTGTTCAGCCCCATGCTCCGGGCACAAAACGTGACCCTTGGACACGTGGAAGACTTTGAAGGCGGAGATCTAGCCGGTTGGGTTCATCCCGCGGGGAGTCCAACCGAACCGGTCATCGCCACGGATGGAATGGGGAACAGTTACCTGACTTTCGGTTCCAGTGGCCCCGGCTTTGGTGCAGGCTCGCGCTTGGCCATGGTAAGCGTCCACGAGGACTGGACGGGCGATTATTTAGCCCAGGGGATCGAGTTTTTTCGCATGGATGTGGCGAACCGGGGAACGAATGCCTTGAACCTGAGGATGGTGCTTGAGACCATCTTGCCCGATCGCGTTGCCTCCCTCGCCCCGGTGAATGTGCCCGCTGACGGGATATGGTACACGGTTGATTTTCCGATTGCACCGGCCGACCTGGTCGTGGTGTCTGGTGTCGCCCCCGCCTTGGCCGTCCTGGGCGACGTCCAGTCGATCCGGCTTATCAGCAGTGCCGCGCCGTCCCACAAAGGCGATGAAATTGTCGCGACGCTCGACGTGGATAATATGGCCGTGCTCGCCATGCCACCCGATGGCGACCTGGATGGTATTCCCGACGATACGGACAACTGCCCCCTGGTGCCGAATCCCGGCCAGGAGGATGCCGACCTGGACGGCCTCGGCGATGCCTGTGACACCAACGCCTTCACCCCGGTCCTCTACTACGACTTCGAGGAGGGTGCCGGGACCTCAATTACGAACCGGGGAGGCATCCTGGTTGACGGAATCCTCCATGGGGCGGGAGGCGACGAGCGCTGGGTTTCCGGGCCGCCCGGCAGCTTCAGCCCCGGGGGAGCCCTCGAGCTCGACGGGGAAAATCGCCCCGCCGGGGATATCATCAACTCCCGGATTAGCGCTGCGGATCTCGGTATTTACACGAGTGACTACACCATGGCCGCCTGGATCCAGCTCCAGGGAACGGACCGCGAGAATTTCGTTTTCGGCCAGACCAACCTGAATAACCAGGTGCTGCATAACGGGACGCGTGACCACGATCGTGACCAGAACCACCGGGTCCACCTGGGGCACTGGGGAAATGACATTACCGCCGCGACGAGCCTGGCACTCGGCACCTGGTATCACGTCGTGTGGCAATACGACAACGGGTATGAAAAGATCTATCTCAACGGTGAACTCGACGGGGGGCCTGCCGCGCGAGGACCCTTAAGCAACTCCAACATCGTGACCATCGGTGCCTCGCGCTTAACGGAGTGGGGATTTGATGGCCTGCTGGATGAAATCGTCATTTATAACCAGGCGCTGAGCCGGGGCCAGGTCCTCCACCTGGCCGGTGGTGGAGATCCGCTGGCCCTTCCCGCGCAGGGTGGATTGAATGACGGCATCTTTTTTACCGCCCCCTTCGGGGCCGGGGACAGCTGGAACCTCTACGAGGTCGTCGGGGTTGATGTCGGTCTTCCCGGGAGCTGGATCGATGCGGAAACCCTTGCTTCCAGCACGCTCGACCCCTCGGGTCTCACCAGCCTCCCGGGACACCTCGCGGATGTCCAGTCGGCGGCGGAGAACTTCACCCTCAGCCGCATGAGCGGGTTTCGGACCATCTGGATCGGCTTGACCGATGATGACCTCATCTTCAATGGAACCGAGGCGGGCAACAATCGAAATGGCGGCTGGGTCTGGACCTCGGGGGCACCCTACACCTACCAGAACTGGAACGGCGGCGAACCGAATAACGCCGGGGCACCCGGGGAAGACGCCGTAGAGCTGGTCGCGAATTCGGGCCGCTGGAATGATCACCAGACCGGTTTTGATCCGCAAACCAACAACGTCGCGCTTCGGGCCTACATTATCGAGTGGGCGATTGAAACCAATGCGCCGATTGCCGGCGTGAGCGTGATCGAGCCGGTTCTGCCCGGTGTCCTTCCCGGTCCGCCCGGTGGGAATGGCTCCTTCGGCGTGCAGTCCGTCAGCCAGAACGGGAATATCCCGCAAATTATCAGTGCCGTGGACAGCCTCCTGTCCGGCACGGGCGTGATCTCCAACGGGGTCGCTCCCGAGATCAACTTTAGCGACCCGGAGAGCCCCAGCAACAACCAGTTGTTCACGTACGGGGACCTGCCCTATGTCGGCAACACGACGAATGTCGACCAGGACATCGTTCATATATACAAGGGCCGGGTGCTCATCCCCGCCGATGACCACTATACCTTCGGTGTGCACTCGGATGACGGTTGCGCCCTGCGCATCGCCGGCCAGGCCTGGACCAGCCAGAACGGGACCGGGATCATCGACCCGATGGATCCCTCCACCCTCTTCACGCCCTTCGCTTCGGCCAATTTCCGCGGCGTGGTCCAGCTCACCGCGGGGGAATACGATATGGAATTCATCAGCTTCCAGGATGGGGGTGCAAGCGGGCATGAACTGTACGCGGTTGCCGGGAGCGTCATCAACGATATCGACAGCCAGGATTGGACCCTGGTGGGACACCTTTCGCTGGGATCGTACAAGGTTCCCGGCATCCTTGAGCTTGCCGGGACCAATTTTCTCGTGCGTACCTCCGCCCCGGGTGCAAACATGGCCATCACCAACCTTAACAGCCTTGCCGATGCGGAGACGGAGCTCGCCAACGACCCGGGTATCGTGACGGGTAACTGGGATGTCGTCAACTTTCACGACCCGGAACGGGCGGGAAGCGGCACCTTTGCCGGCGACAGCCCCTTCGACAATGGCACCCCGGCGGATGATAACGATTTTGCCCTGGAGGTGACAGGAACCCTGGAGATTGCCCACGAGGGGGCCTATATATTTGGTTTCCGTGGTGATGACGGCAGCAGTTTACAGATAGCCGGCCAGGCCTGGAGCAATATCGTCTTCAGTCCGAATGCCAATACGGTTATCGCCGGGGATACGCTCAAGCATGATGCCAATACCGGCAACAGCAACAGTGGAGCCTCGATCTACCTCGCGACTGGAAACTATGATTTACGCGCGGTCTTCTGGGAACGGGGAGGCGGTTCCAGTTTCGAAATATTTGGCTATGACATCATGCGGCCGGTCCCGGAGCTCCTGCGGGCCGGGGCTGCGGGCCTGATGGTCGACCCGGACGGGCTCGCGCTCGTCTCACAAAGCGCGCCGCCGACGATCCTGCTGGGGGATCCCGGATACACCGGCGGCATGTTCAGCTTTTCCTGGACCTCCGAGCCGGGTGCAACCTACAAGCTGCAATGGACCGCGGATTACGCCAGCTGGACGGATGTGCAGACCGTGGCATCCCAGGGCGCGGAGACCTCGGTCACGGTACCGGACAACTTTGCCATGCCTTTCGTGGTGTTCCGGGTGATCGAGGAATGAGCCACTTCACCCCCATACCATGCAGGACAGGGGCCACGGGAACTCCCGGTATGCCCCGTTCCGTCGGCTGAAGCGCCTCGGCTGGTCGCGATCAGGATCGGGGCGGGAGGAACCCGGCAGTTCGAAGACTGTCCCAGGTCAGGGGCTCCGGATACAGGCCCTGCTTGATAAAGGACTCGATATACTTTCCGATCAAGTCGATCTCGAGATTCACGGCAGCTCCCGCTGCCAGTGCGGACCAGGTCGTATGTTCCAGGGTGATCGGGATGATATGCACGGCGAAGCCATCCTCCAGCAGCTCGGCGACGGTCAGGCTGATCCCGTCGCCACAGATGGACCCGTTTTGGATCAGGTGCCCTTGAAGCTCGTGCGAACAGGCGATTTCCACCCGCTTGTCGCGTCCCACCGGGGTGATGCTGCGCACGGTGCCGATCCCGTCTACATGGCCGCTGACAATGTGCCCGCCGAGCGGGTCCCCGTGGGCCAGCGCACGTTCCAGGTTTACCTGTGAACCCTCGACCAAGGCCCCGAGGTTGGTTTTATCGAAAGTCTCCTGCAGGATATCAAAGGAGAGCAGCTGATCCACCTGGGCGGCAAGGGAAAGGCAGGTGCCATTGATACCGATGCTCTCGCCGAGCGCGAGCGGTGTTCCCCAGGCGGTGGCTTCCACCCGGAGCGTACCCGCGCCACCGCCCTGTTCCATCGCCACCACCGTCCCGGTCTTCTGTACGATCCCGGTAAACATCAGTCGGCACTCCTCGCGCGGATCATCAGGTCCCTTCCCACGGCTTCACTGGAAACGATTTCCAGCTGCGGCTTACTGTCGATATCCCAGCGGACACCCGCGATGCCCGGGCGGCCCCGGTCCCCGAGCAAGGTGGGCGCAATAAAGAAGACAAAGTCGTCCACCAGCCCCTGCTTGACCAGGGAGCCCGCGAGCTCCCCGCCGCCCTCGCAGAGCAGGTGAGTGATGTCCCGCTCGGCCAGCTTTTTCATCAAGCCCTTGAGGTTGCGGTACGCGAGGGTTCCCTTCTTCCCGGATGTACTTGCAACGATCGTCTGTTTTGATTTGGCGTCGCTCAGGACCTTGAGCGATTTCGAGAGGCGGCCCTCGCGGGTCACGATCACCCGGTACGGGTTTCGCCCGCGCGATGGTCGCGGCAGGAGCGAGGGATTATCGAGGCGGGCGGTGTTCGCCCCGACCATGATGGCATCCACCTCGCGGCGCAAGGCCTGCGTCGATTCGCGTGCGGCGGGGCCGGTGATCCACTGGGACTTTTTTCGGTAATCCGCGATGCGTCCGTCGAGACTCATGGCCAGTTTAAGGGTTACATGCGGTCGACCCAGGGTGATGAAGCTGCGCCAGGGGCGGATCAGGTCCCGACCTTCGGCCTCCAGGATTCCCGGATGTACCTGCATGCCGCTCTCCCGCAGGAGATCAAGGCCGCGCCCGGCGTGCTTCGGGTTGGGGTCGTTGGCGGATACATAGACCTCTTTGATACCGGCCGCGATAATGGCTTCCACGCAGGGCGGTGTCCGCCCGCGGGATGAACAGGGCTCCAGGCTGACGTAGATGGCTGCGCCTTTCGCTGTCGCACCCGCTTCTTTCAGGGCATGGATCTCTGCATGTGCACCGCCCGCCTTCTTGTGGAAGCCCTGGCCGAGCAGGCGTTGATTCTTGACCACCATCGCACCAACGGGAGGATTCGGCCGGGTGAGCCCCAGGCCTTCGCGTGCGAGGTCGAGGGTTTGTTGCATCCACCGGTTGTGTCGCTCAGCTGTCATCGCCGGAACCATCATCCTTTATTCCCAGGAGGCCGTCAACAAAGGCCTCCGCCTCAAAGGGCACGAGATCCTCTTTCCGTTCACCCAGCCCGGTGAACACAATCGGGACATCGAGTTCCTTTTTGATCGAGAAAAGGCATCCGGCCTTGGAACTGCCGTCGAGCTTGGTGATGACAATGCCGGTCAGCGGGACCGTCTCGTTAAAGAACCGCGCCTGCATGAGCGCATTCTGTCCGATACTGGCATCGAGTACGATCCAGGTTTCCTGCGGGGCCTCGGGCACGCGCTTGTTCAGGGCGCGGACGATTTTTTTCAACTCGTCCATCAGCGGGGCCTTGTTGTGCATGCGGCCCGCGGTATCGATAATGACCAGGTCCCGGTTCCGCGCGATGCAGGCGTCGAGCGCATCATAGGCCACCGCCGCGGCATCGGATCCCTGCTTCCCGGCCACGACCTCGCACCCCACCATCTTCGCCCAGACCCGAAGCTGATCGGAACCGGCTGCGCGGAACGTATCCGCGGCACCCATGAGCGGGTCGATCCCCTCTTCGCGGGCCAGGTGGGCCAGTTTGGCCGTGGTGGTTGTCTTGCCCGAGCCGTTGACCCCAACGATGAGCAGGCAGGCATTCGGGGGCAGCTGGGAAAAGGTAAAGGGTGTCGTCTGGTCCAGTTGATCGATGAGGACCTGCTTCAGGACATCGCGCCGGGACCTGTTTGCACCTCGACGGGCCTTGTCCAGTGCGGCAATGACCTCCGCGGCGAGCCGCGGTGCGACATCGGCCGCAAGCAGCTCCTCCTCCAGTTCCTCCAGCGTCGCCACGTCGAGGTCCTTGTCCCTGGAAAAGATGCCGCCGAGTGTTTCCTTGAACAGGTTGCGGGTTTTCCCCAGCGCCTTGAACCAGTTAGCCATCTATTGTTTCTTCCTCCTGCTCGAACGATCCCCGGGCCACGGGCGATGTTTACTGCATCGGCGTTCTCAGCGGGCGGCCCGCATCCTTGATGGCCCGGTCGAGAATGCCATTTACGAACTTGGCTGCTTCGTCCGAGCTCAGCTCTTTCGCCAGCTCAATCGCCTCGTTGACCGAAACCACGGGTGGAATATCCTTGCGGTGTTGAATCTCATACAGCGCCAACCGGAGCACGTTGCGGTCGACGCCGCCCATGCGCTTGATATCCCAGTTTTTTGCGTAGCGCTGGATTTCCAGGTCCAGGTTGTCACGATGCTCAAGGACCCCGTGAACCAACTCGTCGGCAAAGAGCCGGACATCCGGCTTGTCCCCGAAACTGCCCCAGAACCCGTCGAAGGCTTTTTCAAGGTCTTCGGCCTCGTTGTAATCGAGTTGAAAGAGCAGCTGAATGGCGCGTTCACGCGCTATGTGCCGGCTGCTCATAGGGCATTCATGACGTGGGCCATTTCCATGGCCGCCAGGGCCGCATACCAACCGCGGCTTTCTTCGCCGGATAGACAGCGCTTTTCGGCCTGCCTCATCGTGTCGGTAGTGACTACCCCGTCGATGATCGGAAGGTTGTTTTCGCGGGCCGTCATGGTGATCCCGTGGACCAGGCTGTTGCTGATCAGGCGGCCGTGGATGGTTTCGCCTTCAATCACCGCGCCGAGGGTAATGATGACGTGATGTTTTTCAGCCTGTGCCAGCTTGTTGGCCACGACCGGTATTTCAAAGGCACCGGGCACCCAGACCACCTTGATCTGCTTGGGCTTGGCGCCATGTTGGGCCAGGCAGCTAAGCGCCGACTGCAGGAGCGCGGTGGTTAGATGCTCGTTGAAGCGGCTGACAACAATGGCGTACGCATAATTCCCCGCCTCGTGCCGGCCGTTCAACTGGTATATACCCTTCAAGGCGCCAGCGGCGCTTTTGATATCTCTATTGATTCCCTTGGAACTCATAACGGATGGCTCTTACCCCCTCTGCAGGGAATATGCAAGGAAGCAGCACGGGGTCTGGCACCTCAGGTGGGTGGGACGGTTTCGTTTTGTCGCCGGAAGGCAACCAAATCAGCCACCCGGCAAATGGGCAGGTGGTGTTGCTCGGCGTAGGGCTCGAGGTCCGACATGCGGGCCATGCCTCCGTCTGCATTGAGGATTTCGCAGATGACGCCAGCGGGAAAAAGTCCCGCCGCCTTGGTGAGATCGACAGCCGCTTCGGTATGGCCCGGGCGCCCCAGTACGCCGCGTGCGTTCGCCTGCAGGGGGAAGACGTGGCCCGGCTTGACAAAGCCCTCGGCGCCCAGCTCCCGGTCTGCCAGGCGAGCGATGGTCACCGCGCGATCATTCGCGCTGATGCCGGTCGTGATGCCGTCGCTCGCGTCAACAGATACCATGAATGCGGTGCCGTAGGGGCTGTGGTTACTACAGTCCTCGACCATCTTGTGCAGGGCCAGTTGCTCCAGGCGATCGTCCTCCAGGGCCACGCAGATAAGGCCCTTGCCATGGCTGGCCATGAAGTTGACCTGCTCGGCGGTGATGGTTTCTGCTGCGCAGACAAGGTCGCCCTCGTTCTCGCGTGACTCGTCGTCAACCACAATGACCATCTGGCCGGCGGCGATGGCTTCGATCACGTCAGCAAGGGTATTATTTGATGGGTTCTTCACGTATCTTTTTCAGGTCCGCCCGGACCACGTATAGCTCAACCCGGAATGATGGATTGGGAATCGCTGGATGCACGGTACCCGGTGCTGGGGCAATATAGGTCGCTTTGCACTTGGCTCAAGCGCAAAACCGCATCATTACCGGGTCGTTTCCGGTCGATCCTGATCAATCCGGAAAGGTGACCAGGCCCGATTCGCGAATGCTGCACCACCCCTCCGGCATGCGCGATCCCGGCCGTCCCACGATCACGTGATCCAGCACCTGAATGTCGAGGATCTTGCCTGCCGCGATCAGTTCACGGGTAATCCGCAGGTCCTCGGGCGAGGGCGAGGGATCTCCGCTCGGGTGATTATGCGCGAGGATTACCGCGTTCGCCATGCCCTTAATCGCCGCCTCAAACACCTCCCGGGGATGCACCAGGCTCGCATTGGCAATGCCCTTGGTAATTTCTTCCGGGGCTTTTTTCAATTGATTGCGGGCATCGAGGATCAGGATCCAGAATTTTTCCACCTGCAGGCCGTGTACCAGGGGCTTCATCACGGCCACCGCATCCTCGGGCGTATTGATCACGTCGATCCGGTCGCTGGTTTCCTGTTGCAGGCGCCGGCCGAGCTCCAGGGCGGCCTGAATCATCTGGACCTTGACCGGTCCCATGCCCGGGAAGGTCTTTAATTCCTCGGCGGGGGCTTCCAGTACCGCGTGCAGGCTGCCATACTGATTGATGATCGACCGCGCGAGCTCAAGAACATTCTGACCGGGCAGCCCGGTTCGAATGATCAGGGCGAGCAAGACATCCTCGGTGACATTTGCTGCGCCGAGCCGGTCGAAGAGCTCTCGGGGCTGCTGCTTCGATGGCAACTCCTGGACCCGGTACACCCGTGGAATCTTATTGCCCACCAAAGATGTCCTTGGACGGATTGCGACCCAGCACGGGGGCTTGCGCAAGCTCCAGGACCGTTCCGCTCACCGGGCGGCTCTCGTCGCCCATCCAGTAGATCGCCGCAGTGGCAATGTCGTCCGGCATGATCAGGGTTCCACCGGGGGCGAAATATTTCGGTACCCGCTTGTACCAATCCTCCGGATTGCCCATCGCAATTTGCATCTTCGACTCGTTTTCCGTGAGCACCCACCCGGGGTTGACCTGGTTGACCCGTACGCCGTGTTCCACATGAAGGACATCGCCGAGATTGCGTGTCATCGTCATGAGGCCGCCCTTGCTTATGCTGTAGGCCAGGAGGCTCGGTTCGCCGCACCAGGCGTTGACGCTGCCGATATTCAGCACACAGCCGCGGTGGGTGCTGAGCTGGGCCAGTCCGGCACGGATCAGCAGCAAGGGTGCACGTGCGTTGATGGCCATCACCCGGTCAAAATAGTCGGCATCCGTGGTCGCGATGTCGCTGCGCGCGACCCAGGCGGCATTGTTGACGATGCAATCAAGCCTGCCGAAGGCTTCCACGGTTTTCTCGACCAGGTGCTCCGGACAGGCAGGATCGACAAGGTCCTCGACATGGAGCCGCGCTGCATCGCCCAGGTCGGCTACGACCTTTTCGCCGAGCTCCCGTTCCAGGCCGTGGACCATTACCCGGGCCCCTTCCCGAACAGCCCGCCGGGCGATGGCCTCCCCGATCCCCTGGGTGCTACCGGTCACGATGATGACCTTCTCCTTCAATCTCATGGGGGAGAGCATAGAGGATTACCGGGGGCATGGCCAGTCCACTTGTGTCGTTATGGCCTTTTCAGCGAAGTCCGGGCGAGAAAGTATTTGTACTTGGCGATTCATCTCACCCTGCGTACATGGTAGGATGTCATTCGTCGCGTGTACGTACTTAATTCCAACTGAGGACAGCTATGAAACTTTTTAAATACATGATCGTCGTATCCTCCGTCAGCCTGGGCAGTGTGTTTGCCCAGTCCCTCCCCGCTGACGCTGCCCGTAGCGAATGGGCTCCCTTCCAGATTTCACTGTTTGATCCGGTCCAGATGCATCCGGCCGAGGTGTCGGTTTACGGATTACGGTTAAATGTACTCTATGGCAACAATACCGAAGTGACCGGGTTAGACCTCGGCCTGATGAATCGTACCGCCAAGGGCAATACCGGGCTCCAGCTCGGCATGATCAACATCACCGAGGGGGACGTGGCCGGCGGACAACTTGGCCTGCTCAACTGGACGGCCGGTAACGTCGTCGGGGCACAGGAGGGGGGCATCAACTACACCGCGGGAAACCTTACCGGCGGCCAGGCGAGCTACCTGCTCGGCTGGATTGACGGTGACCTCACCGGGGTACAGGCCGGGTTCGCCACGTATTGTCGCGGGTCCGTCAATGGTGGACAGATAGGGGGCTTAAATTGCAGCGAATCCCTGAATGGTATTCAAATCGGTGCCATCAACCGGGTCAAATCCGGTACCGGCCTCATGATCGGTATCGTGAACTGGGCCGATCAACTGGACGGCCTGCAGATCGGCCTGATCAACATCCTCGGGAACAGCAGTATTTCCCCCGTCCTGCCGATCATTAATGCCGAGTTTTAAGCACGCCCCGGCTTGCGGATCATCCATCCGCCAGACGAGAAAGGCCATCCAGCGGGATGGCCTTTCCTATGCTGCAGGTTGCGCGGGACAGGACCGCCGCAGGATGCCGGTCGTCCTCGCTTGCGCGATCAATAGTAGTAGTGCAGGCCGATGCTGATGCCGTAGTCCTTACCGCTCGTCCTGTCGCCGTCGATGAGATAGATCTTTTCAGTAGCCCAGGCCGCCTTGATGGAGGCCTTGACAGCCACGTTTTTCTGGATGAAGTATTTCACCCCGGCGTTGATCCTGAAGTACAATGCGTCCGAATCGCCCGCGGCGGTATTGTTCAGGAGTTTCCCATAACCGAAATCGGTTCCGAGGTAGGGAACATACGGACTGTCGATGATGAAATTCTGCTCGATCCAGAATGCGGCGGTGGTCAGGTCGCCCCCATTTCCATCCTGGTGAGCGACGTAAAAACCCAGTTCATCCAGTGGCCCCCAGCCGATGCCAAAGCCGATTTGACCGGTGAACTCCACGTCTTTATCGCCTCCTTCATTATCGAGGATGATTTCCGCCTGGAGGCTCTGGTACTCATCATCGTTAAAGTTCGACTCAAAGTCGAGGGCATGGGCCGGGCCGGCGAGGAAGCCCGCGATCGGCAGCATCAGGATGAGTAGCCATTTTGTCATGTATTTCATTTTGCTCCTCCGAGGGGGATGGTTAACGAGAACGCTGCCATTCTGCCTGGAAATCCTTAAGCGAGTCAAACATTCTCGCCCGGGCGGTCGAAAGTTTTTCCAGGGTCTGGTTGCCACCCGGTATGAGCACGCAGTCAACACCCATGGCTGCTGCGACCTCCGCATCGTGCAGGGTATCGCCAACCAGGAGGGCATTTGGGGCTTCCCCGCCGAGGCCTTCGGCCAGGCGCTGACCCTGCTGGACCTTTCCCTGGGCATAGATGTCGTCGAGGCCCTGGATGGTTTCAAAATAGTGATGGATGCCGAAGTGCTCCAGCATGCGCTCCAGGCCTTGGTGATGATATGCGGAAAGTACATATTGCCGGCAGCCGGAATCGCATAACTCGGTGAGCAGGTCCACCACCCCATCCTGCAGGCTGCATTCGGTGCATCGTCCATCGTAGGCCGCGATAAATTCCGCCCCCGCTTCCTCAAAGGTCTCGGATTTGAAGGTAAAGCCCGCCAGGCGATAGTAGTCGATGAGCGGAAAGCCGAAAATTTCCTGGTAGCGGTCTTCGCTCAGGACCGGGAGTTCCCGGCGGCGCAACGTCTGGTTCATCACCTCCAGGCACAGCCAGGCATCGTTCAACAAAGTGCCATTCCAATCCCATATGATGTGTCGATAACGCCGCATACAGACGGTTTCTTTACCTAAGCCACGGGAATCTTTCAACGTACCACCTACGAATAAATGCCATTGACTCCAGCATGATCGGCCGACACATTAGGCCGATCATGATCAGACCCAACCTACTACGATCCGTAGCGGCTTTCGCGTTATTTCCAGCCGCAAGCCTCTTTGCCGACGCGGTTCCGAATGCCCGCCTGATTGAATACTGGCGCCCGATCTTGGATGCCCCCCAGGAAACCTTCTGGGATGCCCGCTTCGGGTGGGTTTTTCCCGCGAAGTCGGATTCCGAAACCTGGGGTAGCGTCAGCATGATCGAGTTGAGCGCCTGGGGCTCCCTGATGTATTGGGAAACCGCCAAGCAGGCGGATTTTGATGTTCGTGGCAAGTGGGACTCCTTGATTCTCCAGGGCTTCGATGGAACCGGTTCCGGCTACCCGATGACCGCGGCACGCATCAGCATGCAATACTCACAACGCTTCGCGAACAACTATGGCTTGCGCCTGCGCGTGGAACCCGGCCTGTACACGGCCTTCGAGGGCCTGAGCAGCAAAGACTTCGGGGTTCCCTTCGGCATTCTCGGCACCTACGACGCGAGCGAGCGTGTGGGCGCTATTCTCGGCGTCAATGTGTATCCCGGCTTCGATCAAGTCGTGGATCCCGAAATAGGCATCCGTTTCGTGCCGGATGAGATCATCTCAATGCACCTGGGCTATCCCGAAACGCGGGTAAAATTCCGCCCCTATGAGGATGTCGGGCTGGATGTGGGGACTCACTTCCTGCTCTGGCCGGAATTCCAGATGGATGACGACGACGCGCGCAAACGGATCATGTACGACGAGGCCCGGGTTTTCGGTGAATTCAGCTGGACCCGCAACCGCTTGTCCCGCTGGTACATCCAGCTCGGTTACGCCTTCAATCGGGAGATAGATTTTGAGAAAGTAGAGGGCCCGATTGACATCGACAACAATTTCTACATTCGATTCGGCCTGGGCGGGCTGCTCTAGCGTCCCGTCATGTTGTTCTTGCTCTTTGCCATTCTCTATCTCCTGGCCCTGGCCATCGGCTGGGTCCTGGCCCTTGTCGGCCTCGGTGGCACCTGGATCATGGTCGGGGTCTCCGTGCTGTATGCCTGGCTCATCCCGGAGGCGAGCCCCTTCCAGCTGGGCTGGGCCGCGGTCATCAGCCTGGGGGTCCTGGCCGGGCTGGGCGAGCTGATCGAGTTTCTCGCGGGGGCCCTGGGAGCCAAGAAGGCTGGGGGGAGCCGGCGCAGCATCGCCTTGTCCCTGGTGGGATCCGTCTTTGGCAGCCTGTTGGGGGCCATCGCGGGCACCGCCGTCCTCCCGATCATCGGCACCTTGATGGGGGCGATTCTCTGCGCGGGCCTGGGCGCAATGGGGGGTTCCATCCTCGGCGAGCGCTGGAAGGGAAAAGAGTTTAAAGACAGCATAGAGACGGGCAAATCCGCATTCTGGGGACGCGTGTTGGGCGCGGTGGGGAAAACCCTGTTCGGAACCATGATGGTCCTGGTTGCGGCGCTCGCCCTGTTTATCTAGGGCTGCACCTACATCCGCACAATGGTCTCGTGCAGGTTCAACAAGGCGCGTGCCACGGAGGTCCACGCCGCCAGCTCAGCGGGATCCAGTTCCCCCGGTGCAGCGAACTCCCCCACCTGGATCAGTGCCTTCGCCGCCGCCGGGTCCCCCCTGTAATGGGCCAGGTGCTTCTCGAGCAAGCCCGCCACTACGTCTGCCTCTTTTCGTTCCGGCTTGCGTGAAAAGGCCCATGCGAACGCGAAGGACAAGCGCGTGGAAAACGTATCCCCGCCCTCCTGTAGAATCCGCTGTGCGAAGACCCTTGCGCCCTCGACGAAGGTCGGATCGTTCAGCAGGACCAGTGCCTGCAGGGGGGTGTTCGAATTGGGACGTCTCGCCACGCACTCTTCACGGGTTGGCGCGTCAAAGGTCAGCAGCTGTGGATGGAGAAAGGTTCGTTTCCAGAAGGTGTAAAGGCCCCGGCGATACAGCTTCTCCCCGTGATCCTGTACGTACTTGTGGGGATTGCCGACGGACTTGTACGAATCACTCCAGTAGCCCTCCGGCTGGTAGGGCTTCACGCTTTCGCCCCCGATTTGCCGGTTCAACAAGCCGCTGATCGCGAGCGCGCCATCACGCACGAACTCGGCATCCAGGCGCCAGCGCGATTGGCGGGCGAAGCAGTGGTTGTCCACGCCCGATTTCGCGAGTGTAGGTCCGAGTTGGGAGGACTGCCGGTAGGTTTCGCTTTCCACGATCAGCCGCGTCAGGTGCTTCACGTCCCAGCCGCTCTCCACGAACTCGACCGCCAGCCAGTCGAGCAGGTCCGGATGGCTTGGCCAGGCACCCTGGTTGCCCAGGTCGTCGAGTACCTCCGAGAGGCCGCGGCCAAAATACAGGTACCACAGCCGGTTGACGAAGACCCGGGAGCTCAGCGGATTGTCTGCCTGGACCAGCCACTTCGCCAGGTCCATGCGATCTGCCCGCCCCGTCTTTTCAATCGCGCCCAGGAAGGCGGGGATGGCGGGCTGCACCTCCGTCCCCGATTCGTCCATCCAGTTGCCGCGCGGGAGCACCCGCATCGTGCGCGGCGTCTTGCGCTGGCGGGCGACCACGGAGTACCGCCCCTGTTTCCGGGCTTCATTCAACCCGCGCTCGGCCTTTTTCAGGGTTTCCTTTTCCTGCTTGCGCTCGGCCTCGGCGGTTTTCTTCTCCACCTTTTCCGCCTTGCGCCGCTTTTCGTTCTCGGCGTGTTGTTTCTTGAGCCCGGCGATGTGGTGCTCCGCGTCCTCGATGGTGGCATTCACGTCCTGGACCACCTGGATGGCGGGCTCGAAAATGGCCGTGCGCCGTCCACGAGACACCAGGTCCGGCTCCTCCAGGTCGGCGAAAAATGCAGCCATCCGGTAGAAATCCACCATGGTATAGGGGTCGAACTTGTGGTCGTGGCACTCCGCGCAGGCCATGGTCGCGCCCAACCACACCGAGGAAATGCTCCGGGTCTTGTCCGCCATGTACTTCGCCCGGTATTCCTTGGCCTGGGCACCGCCTTCCCCGGTGACCTGGTTCATGCGGGTGTAGCCGGAGGCCACGAGCTGTTGTGTCGTGGCTTGCTTGACCAGGTCCCCGGCCAGTTGTTCGCGGGTGAAGCGATCGAAGGGCATGTTGCTGTTGAAGGCATCGATGACGTAGTCCCGGTACGGGGTGGAGTAGCGTTCGTCGTCGGAGTGGAAGCCCATGGTGTCCGCCCAGCGGACGAGGTCGAGCCAGTAGACCGCCATGCGCTCCCCGTAGTGCGGCGATGCCAGGAGCTGTTCAACCAGGGCGGGGTAGGCCCCTGGATCATCCGTGGATTGAAACCGTTGTACCAGGCCGGGGGGCGGGGGCAGGCCGGTGAGATCGAAACTCAGGCGTCGCACCAGGGTCACCGGGTCGGCCTCGGGAGCAGGTTGCAGGCCCTGCTCGTTCAGCCGGGCACGCACGAAGGCGTCGATGGGGTTTGTTGCGCCGGCGATCTTCGGCACCGTCGGCCGGGTTGCCGGGATATAGGCCCAGTGCAGTTGATACCCTGCACCTTCCGCGATCCACTGCCTGAGCAGGGCCTTCTGTTGTTGGGTAAGGGACTTGGTGGAATCCGGCGGCGGCATCAACTCGTCCGGGTCGTCCTCGAGAATGCGGTGCACCAGCGCACTTTGTCCCGGTCTTCCCGGGACGATCGCCTTCACGCCCTTGCGATCTGACACGGCTGAGTCGCGGAGGTCGAGACGCAGGTCGGCCTTGCGCGCGTTCTTGTCAAAGCCATGACATTGAAAACAATTCTCCGAAAGAATGGGGCGAATATCCCGGTTGAATTCCAGCTCGGCCCCGCCCGCTGCCACGGCCAGCCAGGTGCCAAGGCAAACCCCCAGGCACCTCATGCCAGGATCCCCTTCACCAAGTGCCCGTGTACGTCGGTCAGGCGGTACTGCCGTCCCTGGAAGCGGAAGGTCAGTTGCTTGTGGTCGATCCCGAACAGGTGCATCATCGTCGCGTGAAAATCGTGCATGTGCACGACGTCCTGGACCGCGTTGTATCCGAGTTCATCCGTGGCACCCCAGGTGATGCCCGGCTTGATGCCCCCGCCGGCCGTCCACCAGGAGAAGCCCTTGATGTGATGATCCCGTCCCGAACCCTGGGCCATGGGCGTGCGGCCGAATTCGCCGCCCCAGACCACCAGGGTATCCTCGAGCATCCCGCGCTGCTTGAGATCGGCCACCAGTGCCGCGGAGGCCTGGTCGACGTACTTGGCCGCCCTCGGCATGTCCTTTGCGAGATTGCTATGGTGATCCCAGCCGCGGTGATAGAGGTGGATAAAGCGTACGCCCCGTTCCGCCAGGCGGCGGGCGAGCAGGCAGTTGGAGGCAAAGGAACCGTCGCCGGGCTTGCAGCCATAGTGCTCCAGGATGTGCCGCGGCTCCTGGGTAAAGTCGGTGAGTTCCGGCACGCTGGCCTGCATCTTGAACGCGAGCTCGTACTGGCTGATGCGGGTCGCGATCTCCGGATCGTCGACCTGCTCCCCCCGCAGGCGGTTCAGGGCCCGGGTTGCGTTTACCACGTCGCCCTGCTGTTCGCGACCGACGCCTGCGGGATTACTTGCATACAGGACGGCGTCGCCTTTCGATTGCAGCTTCACGCCCTGGTATTGCCCCGGGAGAAAGCCGCTGTGCCATTGCCGGGCGGCAATCGGCTGGGCCTGGCCCCCGCCCACCGAGGTCAGGACCACGAAGGCGGGAAGGTTTTCCGTCTCGGAACCCAATCCATAGGTGAGCCAGGAGCCCATGCTCGGTCGCCCGGGCACGCCCGACCCGGTATTGATAAAGGTGTGCGCCGAGTCGTGGTTGATCTGCTCGGTAACCATCGACCGCACGATGCAGATCTCGTCCGCGATGCCCGCGATGTGGGGAAAGTAATCCGAGATCTCCTGCCCGCTCCTGCCGTGGCGGGCGAAAGGCCGCAGCGGCCCCATGCACTTCAAGGCCTTTCCCTGGAGCTGGGCAATCGGTTGGCCCCGGGTGAATGAATCCGGCATCGGCTGACCATTCAACTCCTTGAGCCTGGGCTTGTAGTCAAAGGATTCCAGGTGCGAGGGTCCCCCCGCCATGGTGAGGAAGATGACCCGCTTGGCTTTCGCCGCCACCTGGCCAAAGCCGGCCGCCCCGTGGGCCGAGGATTGCAGGAGCGATGCAAGGGCCAGTCCGCCCACGCCCTTTCCGGCTGTGCCGAGGAATTTCCGCCGGTTTACCTGCTGCTGGAGATCGTGGGGTTGCATCATCGTATCAGGAAATAGGGGTAGACGTCTTTTCGCAAACGAGAAATACATATTTCAACCGGTACCGGGTGACCCGGCGTCGGGTCACTCCGTCCCGACGACCCGGTAGAAGGTTGGCCGGTTGCTGGTCGATGTACCCCCGGACCATGCATTCGTGGCCGCGGGCCATGACCCGGCGGCGGGCGACCAGGCCGGGAGGAGCGGGTTGGTCATTTCTTCCACGGTGTAGTTGAGGCCGACGTCGTTCCACCGGATCGTCACCGCGCCATCCTCCGACATCGAAAACGATGCAATCATGATCGAGATCTCCAGTTGAACCCAGTCGTTCTCATCGCGGCCATCCCAGGCACTCTCCGGGATGGGATGTGCCAGGCGGTAGGCCTTGGAGAAGCTCAGCTCCGTCCGGTCGACGCCGCGGAGGGTATAGCGCTCGAAAAAGGTGTCCGACATGAGGTCAAACAGGGATACCCAGTATTTCTCCGTTGCGGAGACCTCGTGGAGTATGGCCACGTCGAAGTTGTGGCGGTCTCCCCGCATGTCTGCATACCCCAGCAGGTCCCCGGCAGAAACCGAGTCGGTAAGGTACGACGGGTCATCCGGGTGGTGGTTCCACCATACGGCCGCGGGCCAGTCATTCAGGCTCTGGGGATAATCCTCATCCAGGTTTACGTGGAACAGCACCGCGATATAGGACGGGTTATTGGAGGAGGTGATTTCAATGCGCTTGTTGGCGATGGAGGGGTCATCCTCCCAGACCTCCTCACTGACGCGGGTAATCGTGCCGTCAAAGGGGGCGTAAATCGGAACCGTGGACTGGTCGCCCTTGTAGAGGTCCCGCGGCACGTAATAGTGCTTCATGCTGCTGTCGGGTTCGGAAGAATCGGTTGCCCCGAAATAGACGCCGTCAAATTGAAACGCCTCGTCGTAGGAATAATCGTGACCGGCCGAGGAGCGGAATTTTGAAAGCTCCTCGATCATGTCCAGGTTGGTGATGTCGGATTCCACCAGTTCAGGATGGGAAAACAGGGTCGGGGGCCATGGCAGGTGTGCCAGGGCCAGGATGCAAAAAAAGGTAGCGGGATTCCTGCCGTGCATGCATGCAGGATACCACGCTTTTACCCGGGGCTCAAGGATCCTGCAGGAGGCCTGCCGGTGATCCGTGTGCGAAAGCGTGGCCCGGTTGGTCCGCTACGCCGGGTCACTCCGTCCCGACGACCCGGTAGAAGCTTGAGAGCTTGCCAGGGGACATTAGGCTGGACCACGCATTCGTTTCCGCCGGCCACGATCCCGCGACGGGCGACCAGGCGGGGAAGAGCAGGCTGCTGGTCTCTTCCACGGTGTAGCTGAGGCCGACGTCGCTCCACTGGATCGTCATCCTCCCGCCTTCCGATGCCGAGATCGAGGTGATGGTGAACCCCTCGTCAAAGTCCAGCGCGGTGAAGTTGTCGAACTGGCCGGGAATGTTCCAGACCCCGCTGGCGGACAGGCCGATACGGCCCGCATCAAGGAACGCGGCGGAGCCGGCGTCCGTCCAGCTGAAGCTATGCGTGGCCTGGTTGGGCTCGGTGACGGTCACGTTGATCTTCACCTGGCTGCCGTTGACGATGAACATCGTCGCTTCCACGTTGAACCAGCCGATCTCGTGGGTCGTGGAATCCAGGATTTGCGTGTAGGTCGTGACCAGGCCCTGGTAGACATCGCTGTGGCCATCGCCCGGTCCCCAGAAATCCCAGTTGGCCGTGCCGGCCCCGGGAATCCTGCTGGCGCCGATCCACAGGTCGATGTTGCCGCCGGACGGCTTGAGGGTCACGACATAGCCACCGTAGTTGCCGAGGGCGTCGGTCCAGTCCTTCAGGATCAGCGAGTGTCCCGTGCCGACGGTGCTGTGGTACTGCAGGTGAACGTCGGCGGCGAGCCGGCCCTGGGCCATGAAGAAGTCACTGCCGTTGGGGCTGTATTTCACGGAACTGGTCGTGTTGTTCTTGTACAGCTGCAGCACCCATCCACCGTGCCCGGCCACCCGGGAGATGCCGGGATTGCTGACCAGCTGGGCAAAGGCATCCTCGTCCCCGGCCGTCTCGAAGTCCACGAAGGTGCCATAAGGCGTCGCCCGGGTGGTCGTTGAGGCGAGGTTGGACAGCTCGCTGGCATTGCCCATGTTGTCGATGGCCTTGATCGTGACGTAGTAGGTCGTCTCCGGGTCCAGGCCGCCAAGGGTGTGACTCTCAGGTGAACCGGATACCTGGGGAAAGGGTTCGTCGGCGACCTGCGTGGCATTGCTGAAGGCGATATCATCGTTGATCGGGGATGTTGCGTAGCGCATGTCGTAGACAGCGGCGGTGCCGGTCGTGCCGTCATCGCCGGTTGCCGTCCAGCTCAGCCCGATGGAGATATCGGTCTCGGTAACCACGGCCAGGTCGCCGATGGCGGCCGGGGGCACCGAGTCATCCTCGGGCAGGGTTTCCACCTGGAGCAGGTTGGACAACCCGGACGCGTTGTACCAGAGGTCCAGGGTGATGAGCCCGAAGTAGTAGGTGGTGCCCGCATCGAGGCCGGCGACGCTCATGCTTTCCGGTGACCCGGCCGCCGAGGGGACCGGTTCGCCGCTGACCCGGGTGGCCGCATCCCAGTTCCCGGCATCGATGGGTAGCTTGGCGTAGCGCAGGTCGTACGTGGTAACCGGGCCGTTATCGCCCGGAGCGCTCCAGGTG
>JAYGFS010000565.1:0-3535 GCA_046581765.1 Verrucomicrobiota bacterium | reverse complement strand
TGGTCATCTACCTGGCCAGCGCCATCGTCGATTACGAGGTGCTCGGCCGCAAGGCGCACTGGGTTTACCTCGGCGCGGTGGCCCTCGGGGTGATGGTTCTCCTGTTTGGGGCTGAAATAAACAATGCGAAGCGCTGGCTGGACCTTGGGATCAGGGTGCAGCCCGCCGAATTCATGAAAGCGGGCCTCCTCTTGTATCTCGCGGCCTTTCTCAGTCAACCGGGGAGAAGCCTGCAGGACCTGCCGTATGTGGTGGCCAGCCTGTTCCTGTGCGGGATTCCTTTTATATTGATTGTACTCCAGCCGGACCTGGGGACCGCCATGGTCCTACTACCGATGACCCTGGGCGTGATGTATGTGGCCAGGCTGCCCTATCGTTTCCTCATCCTGATCGTGGTCATTGGCTTACTTATGCTTCCGCTCGGCTGGATGGGCATGAAGGAATACCAGCGTGAACGCCTGACTTCTTTCCTGCACCCGGAGGATTCGCCCACGAACATGAACTGGAATAAAAACCAGTCGGAAATTGCGGTGGGCTCCGGCGGATTGACGGGAAAAGGCTATCTCAAAGGGACCCAGAATATCCTCGGGTTCCTCCCCGCCACCGTCGCCCCGACCGACTTCATATATTCCGTTATCGCCGAGGAGACGGGCTTTCTCGGAACAATCGTTATCCTATCCCTTTACGGGTATTTATTCTTTGCCATCACGCGGACCGCCATTCGGGCCCGCGACCGCCTTGGCCGATACTTTTCCGTAGGGGCCCTGGTCCTGTTGTTCACTCATGTGCTGGTGAACATCGCCATGACCGTCGGCTTGATTCCTATCACCGGCCTGCCCTTACCCTTGTTAAGTTATGGTGGATCCTTCACCTTGAGTACGCTGCTTGTCCTCGGACTGGTTCAGAGCGTCTACATTCGAAGGATTCGCCAATGACCCCAAACAGTCAGATATGGAGGTTAATTAAGCATGACTGAAAAAGCTAAATCAAAGAAAGAAATCATCATCAACTGCGAGAGCCTTGAAACTCGCGTGGCATTTCTTGAAGATGGACATCTCGAGGATTATTTCCTCGAGCGATCAGGTGAACAACGCATTGTCGGCAGCATTTTCAAGGGAAAGATTCAAAACCTTGAAGATGGCCTGCAGGCTGCCTTCGTGGATATCGGCATGAAGAAAAATGCCTTTATTCATTACTGGGACATGATCCCGGAAGACGCGGCTCGCCTGGAAGCTGAAGAAGGCGCGAGCGCAAAGCGCAAGGGCGGTCGCAAGAAGAAGTTCGAGCCCGGCGAAATGCATAAGCGATTTCCGGTGGGTAAGGAAATCGTCGTGCAGGTCACCAAGGGAGCCATTGGCACCAAGGGGCCGCGTGTTTCGGCGAACCTGAGCATCCCCGGACGTTACCTGGTCATGATGCCGGGTACCGGCCTCAAGGGCGTTTCCCGAAAAATAGACGACGATAAAGAGCGCGCGCGTCTGAAGAAGATCCTCGCGCGCCTGCCGGTGCCGGAGAATATCGGATTTATTATCCGGACGGCCGGAACCGGGGCACGTAAAACGGCCTTCGCCCGCGATTTGCGTGTGTTGGTTGAGACCTGGGCTGACGTGGAAGACAAGATAAAGAATGCCCCGGCACCGGTTCGTTTGTACAGCGAGCCCGACCTGGTGGAACGCGTCGTCCGGGATTCACTCACGGAGGACGTCGACCGTATCGTGATCGACAGTAAAGACGAATTCGGTCGCGTGCGGGATATTATCGCCAAGATCTCGCGTCGGTCGCGACGGAATATCAAGCAGTATGACGGGGATACCCCGATCTTCGATCACTTTAACATCGAGCGCCAGTTGGAAACCGCCTTGCGCCGAAAAGTCTGGTTGCCCAGTGGTGGGTACCTGGTTTTCGACGAGACCGAGGCCCTGGTCGCGATCGATATCAACACGGGCCGGCACAAGGGCGGGGCGACCCAGGAAGAGGTCATCACGGAGGTGAATATTGAGGCGGCCAAGGAGATTGCCAAGCAGCTCAAGCTGCGGAACGTGGGGGGTCTGGTGGTTATCGACTTCATCGACATGCGACTGAAGCGCAATCGGAATACCGTCTATCGGGCGATGAAGGATGCGATGCGCGGCGATAAAGCGCGGACGAATCTTCTCCCGATTTCCGATCTTGGCCTCCTGGAGATGACCCGGCAGCGGGCCGACGAGAGTATTCGCTCAACCGCCTATATGGATTGTCTGTATTGCAACGGCCGGGGCCTGGTGAAGTCCGATTACAGCATGAGCGTGGAGATTCAGCGTCACATCCATGAGGCCATCCGGAAGCACAAGGAGCAAGTCCGGAAGGAGCCGGTGAAGGTCTGCGTGCACCCGATGGTGCTCGACCGCCTGCGCAAATCCGATGAAGACATCCTGATTCAGCTGGAAGGCCGCTATGGCGCCCAGTTGATCTTTCACTCCGATGTGAATCTTCACCTGGAGGAGTTCGCGATCCTCGGGGCCGAAAGCGGCCAGGTGTTTTTCTCCAATATCGACAAGAACCGGGTGCGGGTATAGGCTGGCCCATGAAAAAGGGCTTCCCCATGGGAAGCCCTTTTCGATAGCGGTGGGCATGCTTACTTGAAGGAGATCAACTCCACCACGAAGTTCAGCGTAGCGCCTCCAGGGATTTTCGGCGGGGAGCCGCGATCGCCGTAGGCCAGGCCGGATGGGATCCAGAACTCGTACTTGGCGCCCGGGGCCATCAACTGCAGGCCCTCGGTCCAGCCGGGGATGACCTGGCCGAGGCCGAAGGTCGCCGGTTGGCCGCGTTCCACCGAGCTGTCGAAGACATCACCGCTCAAGAGCTTGCCGGTGTAATGGACCGTTACCTTGTTTGCCGCAGTGGGCTTGTCGCCCTGGCCGGGGCTAAGCACCTTGTACTGGAGGCCGGAGGCGGTGGTCACGACGCCCGTGGTCGCCTTGTTGGTTTCCAGGAACGTTATGCCCTGCGTTTTACTTGCGGCAGCATCTATAGCCCGCTTCCGGGACATTTTTTCCCGCATGACTTTCTGGAATTGGGCCCGGGTGCTCCGCGCACTCGCCGCATCCATCAGGGTTTCCTTGCCGCTCATGGCGTCGACCAGTCCGCGGGCAAGGACTTCAGCGTCTACTTCCAGCCCCTGGCGCTTAAAGTTGTCGGCGATGTCCATGCCGATGGCATAGCTGGCGCGCTGGGTGAGCGTCTCGAGTTTAACGGCGTCTTGTGCCCACACTGCGGTGCAGGTGAACAGGGTGATCAGGGTATATTTCATCAGGTTTCCTTTCATATTTTGACAAAGGCCGAAACGTAGGGTCGGAAAGGGCGGTGGGCAATCAACAAATCATCCCTCTTGTTGATTATTTCACGGATGCTGGGGGGCGGGTTATCGGGCTTTTGGCTGGATCCCCAGTCGTTGATTCCGGGGCCTTGCCGGTGAGACCGGTCGCACAGCCGAAAAAATAGGAGTGGTACATGGCGCTCAGCCCACAGGCCCTGAACCGCTCCACGGCTGCGG
>JAYGFS010000546.1:0-4287 GCA_046581765.1 Verrucomicrobiota bacterium | reverse complement strand
CAGGGCCTGGTGAATTACTTCGGTCCATTCAGCTTCAAGCAATCGCCTGATGCGGTCAAAGAAATCACCATAAAGGCCACTACCGGCGATAATGCCTGGCACATGAGCGAGCTGGTCTGCCAGTTTTTTCAGGGAGACCGACAATCAAAGCCGTATCGATTCGCTTCCAGGGAATGGTTTTTTTCCACCGAGGAAAACGATGGGAATGCTGTGCCCCAGCATGTCTTTCCACTGGTGGAGGGACTTACGTTGGACCAGTCCCGGACCGTACTCATTCCGCTGCGTCACTTTGCTATTGTCAGCGACAACCAGCGATCTCTGAAATACCCTTTCCAGGTTCCTGGTCGTAACAGGGAGCGGGTAACCGTTTCGATTGGTATCGGGAGCGGGATTGACGACTCAGGCGATAGGGCTGTGCGGTTCAAGGTGCTCGACCAACAGGGCAACCTGGTTCGTTCCGGAAAGGCCGGGACGAAGGAAATCCTCTGGATCGACTGCACCGTTCGTCGCGGAGCCTCGTATGTGCTCGTGCTCGAGGACAAGGATACGCGAGTCGGAGGTGAGGCCGGTGGGGGCAACACCGGCACTATCCAGGTGTTGTTGAAGTAGCTTACCGATTTCGTCTGCCTGCCCGTAGCGCCCGAAACCTTCGACCCCAACCCTCAGCGCGACCGCCGGCGCATACCGTCCGCGGGTAGCAGGCAGGCGGATTCATCACTCGACAATCGCCGGAAGAGCCCCTAGCCTGTCAGCCCACCTTAGGCGTGTGGCGGAACTGGTAGACGCGCTGGATTTAGGATCCAGTGGAGCAATCCGTGGGGGTTCGAGTCCCTCCACGCCTACTTTGGATCCCCGGCTTCCGGGTCCGCCTTTCCACGCGGACGTCCGGCCCCGAGCGCAACCAGGACGAGCAGGAAGAGGCCGATACCGGCCCCCACGCTCCTGGATGCATCCCAGACCTTCGTCTCGCTGAAAGCGTAGGAGACATCCATCCCGGCGAAGGGCTCGATCTGCAGGGCCCGGTAGAAATCCAGGCGCTTGCCGTTGACGGGCAAGGTCACGTTGATCGTGGACAGGTGCGGGGATGCGGCGGCCTGCTGGTCGATCATTTTCTCCGCGACCTTGTTCAGGGCCAGGTTGTCCTTGGTGGTAATCGCCGCTTTATCGGCCTTGCCGTGCGTGCGCTTCTGCAATTCACCCCGGCGGTTCACCAGGCCGACCACGGCCTGTTCCCGGGCCAGGTTCCGGTACTGGATGCGCGCATCCTCGTTAAAGTCAGCCTGTCCCTGCGAGTAGTACATGGCGGCCTCGAAGGCCTTCTTGGCCTCGTCATGCCGCCCGGTCTTGGCGTATTCCGCCCCAAGCTCCATGACCTGTTGCGCTTTCTCCATCGTCTGCTGGAAATTGCGTCGCGCTTCCTCGGTGTACGCGTGCGTATCGTAGACGAAGACCGGGCGGTCGCCCTCGGGTTCGCGATAGTGCAGGCTTCCGTCAAAATCGTGGTAGCGGTAGCGATCCGGCACGTAGATGTGCCACTCAATGTTCGAGAGCGGAAGGCCGAAGCGTGGGCCCTCCATGGCGCGCTTGTTTTTCCCCTTCCGCGGCACATCGACGCCGCCGTAAATGATCTCCACGTGGGAACGCGCGCTCCCGGAATCCAGGGGGATCAGGATGTCATCGTCCTTGACCAGGGGTGGAGAGGGTTTTCCATTGACCAGGACCGACCACATCTGGCTCCCGGCCGGAAGGCGCGTGGAGAGGAAGCGTAAATCCCCAATCCGGAGGTTCAACCCCACCCGGCTAACCACCTGTCCGTCCTCGGAAACCACGCTCTCGATGCGGACGTCCTCCACCACCGCTGGCAGCACCTCGGCCGTGTCGTGGCGCAGCACCGCGAGGTCGAGGAGAAAGTCACGCCGGGTAATGCGGTAGCAGAGAATGGCATTCGACAGGTCGCCGGCCCCGATGCCCACCGGGATGTTGCGGGCGTTTTCCTCCCGCAGGCTGGCGGGAACCCCCGCAGCCTTCACCTGCAGGCGATCGTTGGAGAGGATGGCCAGGTAGCCTTTCTGGCCCTCGTCATCCAGCGCCACTACCGGTTTCACCGGGAGGGTCCCGGCCTTCAGGTCGAAGGGCAACTGGTAATGCACCTCGAGCCGGTAGGTGTTCTGGATCTTGTTTCGCAGGGTTACCGTCCACTCGCCCTTGACCGGGTCCGACTCAACCGACTGGGCAATGTCCTCGCCGAAGATGGAGAGGACCGTTCCCGGCCCGGGGCCGAGCAGCCTGAAGGCCTTTGCCCCGGCCCCCTCGACCTTGTACTGGATAAAGCATTTCCCCTGAAGGATTCCCTCGCTGATCTCGACCGTCTGGACGCTCTGGGCCCGGATGGAAGCATCCACGAGTTCCGCAGCCAGCCGGATCTCCCAGGCCGGGCGCAAGAGCTTGTAGGCGAGGTAGCCCGGGAGCTCGATGCCCAGCTCGCGCGGGTTCAACTCGCTGACTCCGTCTTTCGCGGCCGTGGCCAGGCGAATGCCGCGCTCGGCGGATACGGTTACCGTGCCGTGATGCTTGATCGCGTTCTTGAGCCGGATGCGCGGCACGACGATCTCGGTGCCGATGCCCTTTTCCGTGCGGGTGAGGACCAGGTTGATCGCCCTTTCGCCCAGCACCTGCTGGTGAAAATGGACCGTCACCGCGTTGGTCGCGACCTTGTGCTCGTCCCAGTGGCTCACGTCGTCCCCGCTCAGGGATTCTACGTCGTAGCCTTCCGGGATACCCAGCCAGGCGGAAAAGATCCCCGCCTTGTCCACCTTCAACCCGAGGCGCGTGCTCAGGACCACTCGCTCCTCCGAGACGTCGAGGTGCGATTCTTCGGTCACCCGGAGCTCAGGCAGGACCTTCTCCACGAAGACCTTCGCGCTAGCGGGCAACTGGTGATACTTCAAGGCCCGCTTGATCTCAAAAGGCCGGTGACCCGCGCGACAGGCCTTCACCATCGCCTCGGGAAAGTCCCCGATGTTCATGCCGTGCAGCCCTTTCAAGGCGTCCACGCGGACGAGAACGGCTTCTCCCGCCGCGATGGCCAGGGATCCGCGCTGGCGACCAGCACCCTTGACCGCCGGCAGGGACAGGAGCACCTCGTAGGGAATGCCCTCGACGGGAATCTGGGTGACAACGCTCAGTTGATAATCCCCGCTTACCGGCTTGTTCAGCACCGCTTCGAGCAGGCGCGTGACCGGGTCGAAACGCCAGGTATTCAGGTCCGGCCCGCTGACCGCAGTCACGCTCATGGCCTCCGGGATGGTGAACTCGAGCTGTTGCAGTTCACCCTGGGCGATCTGGTACCTGACCTGGTGCTCCAGGTTCACCACGCCGCTTTCGAATACCCCGAGGGAGTGCATCTCGGAATAGAATATGGCCTCCTCCTTGTGGGTCCGCCGCGTCTGTGGATGCCAACTCAGCTGGACCTCGTTCACCGGCTTAAATATCGCTTTCGCCTGGAGTCCGGCACCCGCCTTTTCGGTGCTCAGCAGGACCGACTCCTCCGAGGAGATTTCCCAATCCGCCTCCGGCAGGTTCAGGGTCACGCCGTGGCGGATCGTGTCGGGCAGGAACAGGGACACGGTACCGCTGGTATCGGCAATGCTCACCGGGAGCAGGAAGGAGAGCTCGACCTTGTAGGTTCCCGCGCGATGAATGTGCAGGAGGTAGCCTCCCTCCGTGCGCGTGATGGCGAGATACTTTGATTCCAGTGAATACGCGGTGAGGACGGCGGGTGATTTCAGCAGCGGAATGCAGCCCTTTTCGGTGGCCTCGAAGGCATAGCTTCCCTTCCCGGTCGCCACTTTTTCCACCTCGCGGCCGGTTTTGGGCGCATCGAGCACCAGCTCGACCATATCCATCACCACCACGGGGGGCGGCGGCGGTGCGGCCTTTGATGCAGCGGGTTCCTTGGCCGACAAGAGGCTGGCCAGCCCAAACAGGGCGACCAGGACAAGCAGCACGGGCAGGCGTACGAATCCACTCGTGGTACCCGTCCCCATCGCTGGTGCCGGGGGCGGCAGCGGTGCCGGGGGTGGCAGGGGTGCCGGGGGGGCCTCTTCAATCGCTGTAGCCGCCCGTGTCGCCTGGTGTTTCCCGGCTTGGAAGGCGGCGCGGAGCAGGCGAATGGCGACCAGTAACGGCAGCCCGACGAGGACCAGCCCGAGTGCCACGGGAACCGTGACCGCGCTGAAGCTCAGGCCGCAGATCACCAGGGTCATGCCTGCAGCGAGCGCCATGCGC
>JAYGFS010000523.1:0-6443 GCA_046581765.1 Verrucomicrobiota bacterium | reverse complement strand
GTCTTGAGAGCGGCACCGAGGTCAACGAGCTGCTGGGTTGTAAACTGGCGAACGGGTTTCCCGTTTAAGTAGAGGTCGAATTCGACCTGCTTCTTCGGGTCCACGCCGGCCTTTCGTTGATTGTTCGGCCGGTACACCGCGATGTTTGGGCGGCCCTTGGTCCAGCCAATGGATATCAGATGCAGCTTATTCGGAAAGCGACCGCAATACCAATCATAGCGATCGATGAGTTCGTCCTTGTCCTCGCCTACACGGTAAATTCGCGTTCCGGACGCGGAAGTGCGCGCATAGATTTCCCCAAGTCCGTTTGCATCAACAACGATATACGGGCGCTTATGGAAAACGGTGCGATCACCAACTTGCGCAAAAGTCGGCCAAGCCTGAATCGCGAAGATAGCGAATGGAACGACAAGGTAGAAAACCGCGCATCGATGGATCATGTCGAATACTTCTCCGCTAGGCCACTGCCCTGGGCAGCACGGTATAAAACCGCCGGAACAGGGTCATACATGTTCATTCTCCCAGCCCAGGATTGCCGCATGAGAGCCGCTCACACATCGACGTTCAGTAGCACCATGAAGAAGATTCCACAAGTACTCCAACTGGCCTTTTTCAAGGAAATGTCCGTGTTGACCGATCCCGGAAGGTGCGCCTACCACCAGCCGAGGCTGTGGAAGCGGTGGTTGAAGATATAGAGGTCATCCCAGCCGGCACTACCGCGGAAATCAGCGACGATTGCCGACTGTTTCTTCGCGTGCATTCCTCGCGACAAGGCTACCGATGGACCTTCTCCCGCCAGTTCATGAACACGTTTTCCCGCTCTTCCACCTTCCCGCCTTCCAGCACCCACACACCGTAATGCGGGGGGCCGCCTTTTCGCACCTGCAGGCCGTCCAACCGGTTTCCCCGAATCACGGCCCGTCCTCCCACCCGGATCCCGGCCACCCCCGGGCCCTTGATCCGGTTCCCGGTAAAGATCCCCTCCGCTCCCGCAAAAACCATGATCACGGGCGGCAGGCCCTCGGCACGCGAAAAGTCATTGTCCTCCACCACGACCTTCCAGCCTGATTGAATCGCAAGTGCGGGAACCGGGTGGTCAAATACCCGGTTTCCCCTGATCCACGCCTGTCCATGTTCTGTCGCAGAGAGCCCGATACCTGCCAACACATTGTCATGAAGAATATTGTTCTCGATCCTCGGGGAGGCATCCAGTTGCGCACCGATGCCGGCCAGGGTGTTTGAGTAGCAATGGTTCCCGACCAGGATGGGCTCCGCCCTTTCCTTGATGCCGATTCCTGACATGTCGTTCAGGTAGCACTCGTTGCCACGAAGCTCCGGGCGGGTGGCCTCGCCCGTCCGAATGCCAATGCCCGCCCGCCGGTTTCGATAACAGCGGTTCGAAACCACAAGCGGGGAGGCACCCTCGCTGATGCCTATACCCGCCCGGATGTTTGCATAACATATGTTATCGATCACGTACGTGTCAGCCCCGGCATGCCCTATCCCTGCAAAAAAGTTCTCGTAACAGGTATTCCCCCGAATCTCCGCTTTACAGCCATCCATAGCCCCGATGCCCCCTCCCATGTTTCGGTAACACCGGTTGGACTTCACCAGGGATTGATTGTCTGCACCGGAGAGGGCAATTCCCGTGAACCCATTGTGGTGGACAATATTGTTGATAATACGGCTGGTTACATTTTCCGCTCCGACCCCCGGGACACCAAATGCACCGATGTGTTCATGCGACTGGCCCTCTCCCTGTGCCGCGTGTGCCTTTTTCCAGGCCAATGCATCATAGCGCCCCACGCCCGTGATGGTAAACCCATCCAGGACCGCCCCCTCAGCCATGCGTACGCCTGGAGCGTCCCCGGGGCCACGACCATCCATGATGGTCCGCTCCGCCCGGAGCAGCCCGTGTTCCCCGGGTGCTCCATCACCTGCACTCCGCAGGATGAGTTCCGGCTTCAGCGTAATGCGTTCACGGTACGTACCTTCGGAAACCTCAACCGTATCACCCGGCATCGCGGCATCGACAGCGGCCTGGATCGTCCCGTACTCCCCCGGAACACGAAGCGTGGTCGCGGCGAGATAGCTGGGTACCTGGAGAAGAATGAGAAGAAGTATTTTCATGACATCAAACCACGATTGCCTACCCGGCCGGAAAAGGTCCATTCCCCCCGGGCCAACGTATGGTCGAGAATACCTCCTTCACCTGCAAATGGGCACCGGTCATCGAGGTGCGCTAGGCGATGATCTGATGAATCGGCTCGGCACCCTCCACCCCGACCAGGGTCTGGTTCAGACCCGCATAGAAATAGGAGAGCGCGTTTGGATCGAAGCCCAGCTGGTTCAGCACCGTGGCGTGCATGTGCTTCACGTGGAAACGGTCCTCGACCGCGGCTGCTCCCAGTTCATCGGTCTGCCCCACGCTGAAGCCCCCCTTGATTCCGCCACCGGCCATCCACATGGTGAAACCATAGGCGTTGTGGTCACGACCGGTACCCTTGGCGTATTCCGCGGTTGGCTGGCGGCCGAATTCACCCCCCCACACGATGAGGGTCTCGTCAAACAGGCCGCGCTGCTTCAAGTCCTTGATCAGCCCGGAGATCGGCAGGTCCGTATTCCCCGCGTGGTAATTGTGGTTCTTTTCCAGGTCGCCGTGGGCATCCCAGTTGGCGTCGTTGTGGTTGCCCCCGGAGTAGACCTGGATAAAGCGAACGCCTCGCTCAACCAGGCGGCGGGACAGGATCAACTTGCGGGCAAAATCCTGGGTGCGGTCCTGGTCATAGCCATACAGCTTCTTGATGTGTTCCGGTTCGCTGTCGACATCAACCGCCTCCGGCGCGGAAGACTGCATCTTGTACGCGAGCTCGTAACTGGCAATCCGGGCGGACAGGTTGGAGTTATCGATCCGGGCGGACAGGTGCCCCTGGTTGTAGGCATTCAGGTGCTTGAGCATCACCTCCTGCTCCTGGCGGGTCATCTTGGCCGAATGCTCCAGGTCCAGGATCGGGGATCCCTGCGAGCGGAAGACCGTTCCCTGGTAACTCGCGGGCATGTACCCGCTGGTCCAGTTCTTGGCCCCGGAAATCGGCCCACCCGTCTTGTCCAGCATCACCACGTAACCCGGCAGGTTCTCGTTCATCGAGCCCAGCCCGTAGTTCACCCACGAACCCAGCGAAGGATTGCCGCTGAGCAGGCGGCCCGAATTCATCATCAACATCGCCGACCCGTGAATCGGCGAATCCGCGGTCATGGAGTGGATGAAGGAAATATCGTCCACGCAGGTCGCGAGGTTGGGGAAAAGATCGGAGACGTACTTGCCGCACTGGCCGTACTGGTTGAACTTCCACTTGGGTCCGACCACGCGACCCTGGCTCTTCTTCCCACCGCGACCGAAGGTCTTCACGTCGATGGTTTTACCGTCCAGGGGGTACAACTTCGGCTTGTAGTCGAAGGTATCCATGTGGCTGGGCCCCCCGTACATGAACAGGAAGATGACCGACTTCGCCTTGCCCTCAAAGTGCGGGCGTTTCGGGGCGAGCGGGTTCACCGGGGTCACCCCGTCGGCGGCTACCGCCTGGTTCGCCAGGAAGCCATCGGCGGAGAGAAGCCCCGCCATCGCGGTCGCACTAAAGCCCCCGCCAACGCTGGTCAGGAAACTGCGGCGATCGGTATTCACGCGCCGGCAAAACTGCCGGGCCTGCATCTCTTCTTTTCTCGTCGGCTTCATGGTGACTCCTTCAGTCCAGGTAAATAAATTCGTTCATGTTCATCGCCAACAGGGCAAAGCGATCCAGGGCAACCTTGTCGTCCAGGTCCGCGACTTGCTTCAGCTCGGCCATGAAGGCCAGGCCGCGGTCAATATCGGGCTTTGTCGCGGGACGACTGGTGACCAACTCGATGCCCAGCTGGACCTGCTTCGCGGGGGTATCGGCTGCATTCCGCAGGCGCTCGGCAAAGGCCAGGGCTCGCTTGTTCATGAACTCACCGTTCATCATGCTCAAGGCCTGCGTCGGGACGGTGGTCGTGAATCGCACCGAGCAGTGTGAGTCCGTATCCGCAGAATCGTGCATCACCAGCATGGGATCCAGGAGTGATCGCCGGGTAAAGATATAGACGCTTCGACGGTTCTGTTCGTCTTCAGAAGATTTACCCCACTTGCGTCCACCGGTCGACGAGGTCGCCAGGATCGCTGCCGGGATCACGGAATAATAACTCGGGCCTCCCATCTTCAGGTTCAGCGCGCCGGTTACCGAGAGAACCGTGTCCCGGATCTCCTCCGCACTCAAACGGCGCATGTTGAAGCGCCAGAACTGGTTGTTCATAGGGTCTTCCGCAGAAGCGGACGCATTCGGGGCGGACGACATCTGGTAGGCTTGCGAGAGCATGAGGTGTTTATGCAGCTTCTTCACGCTCCAGTTTTTGTCGTGCATGAAATCCCAGGCCAGCCAGTCCAGCAACTCCGGATGCGTGGGGAGGTCACCTACCCGGCCGAAATTACTCGTCGAGCGCACGATGCCCCGGCCGAAATGATGCTGCCAAACACGATTGACCATAACGCGCGAGGTCAGTGGATTCTGTTCAGAGGCGATCCATTGTGCAAGCGCCGTGCGGCGGCCGCTTGAATTCCGGGTGGGTCGCGGGGCGATCACGGGCACGGTTCCATCCTCGAGAATCTGCGGGAAGGAAGGCTCTACCTTGGCACCTTTCACGTGGGGATTACCCCGAATCAGCACATGCGTATCCGGCGGATTCACCCCCCGTTCCTTTACCACCATGGCTTCCACCTGCCCCGCGGTGGGCGCCTGTTCATTCACCTTCTTCAGGTCATTCCGCAACCGCTTGTAATTATCCGCTTGCTTCCGGCCCGTGACCTGGGCCAACTGTTTCTCCATCAAGGCATCCAGGGAGGGCTCGCCATCCTTGTCGTAGAGACCGATGTCGACGCCCTGGCCACCACTGGTCTGCCGGCAATGTACCGCGACCGTGTTTGAACCCGGCTTGAGCACGGCCGGATCCAGCTTCACGGAGAGGTAGTTCCCCGTATGCCCCCTCAGTTGGCGCACCACGCGACCATTGATATAGACCTCCGCATCCTCGTCGTGAATAACGCTCAAGTAGAGGGATGCCGGGGCCGTGTCGACGCTGATAGTCTTCCGCAACCATATATCCGGGGTATTCCACGTCGTCCGCGATGTTATACCCGGGGTATTGCCCGTTCCGAATGGACCGGCCCCGGCTTTCCAGGCACGGTCATCAAACGCGGGGCGATACCAATCCGCCCCGGGGCGCTTGGTGGTATAGGCCCAGGTAGTGCCTTCCACCCGGGAGTCAGGGAGCAGTTCAGCGCGGTGGCTTTCGACCGGAAGCGAAAGATAACGCTCCTTTCCCTTGCTCACCAGGCCGACCTTGAATGCCGGTGCACCCACCTGGTTGAAATATTCAAAACGAATGGGGACCAGGCCCCGCTTCAGTTGAATACGGGCCGTTTTCACGGTACCCATGGGGTGCAGCCCATCGTGCTCAACCACCGTCCTGCCGTTTACAATCAGGCGGGATCCATCCTTGGAATCAACCGCAAATCCATATTCACCATCGCCCTGGACCACCAACTGGCCCTCGAAGACCAAGCCGATCGCGTCCTTGCGCGTAGCCACGCCGAGATCAAAGAAATTGTGCTCCAGGTGCCCGGTGTTCTCCGCACGCAAGGCGTCAAAATCCGGCAATTTACTGAAGGTGTCGCGATAGAAGCTGTAACGCACATTAACCATGTCCGACAAGTTGAGCTCGGCATCCGGGTTCGCCCGGGTGTAATCCTTCACAAAGTGCCGCTTAAGCGCGTGTATCTTGAACTGTATGTCGTCGACCTTCCTGGCTTGCTCGGCCTGTTTCTTTGCGAAGGCCTCCCGGTCCGGCTGCCCCATTACCTTGACCACGTTCCCCTTGCCCTTGCTGTAGTCCGTGATGTTGTGGAAGAAGGAAAGGAAGCTGTAGTAATCCTCGTGCGGAAAGGGATCGATCTTGTGTGCGTGGCAACGCGCACAGCCTATCGTCATCCCGAGAAAGGTTTCTCCCGTTGTCGAAACGATCCCGTCAAGCACGTCATAGCGATTGAGGTCCCGGTCAGCCGGTTCGTCATCCCACACCCCCAGGCGATAATAACCGGTGGCGATCATCTGTTCGCCTCCCGGGTTATCGATCTCGTCGCCCGCGAGCTGCTCCATGATGAACTGGTCGTACGGCTTGTCCTGGTTAAAGGCTGAAATCACGTAGTCACGGTAGCGCCAGATGTGCGGCTTGGTGCCGTCGCGCTCATAGCCATTGGATTCCGCGAAGCGCACCAGGTCGAGCCAGTGCCGACCCCACTTTTCCCCGTACTGCGGGCGATCCAGCAGGTCGTCGATGACCTTCTCCCACGCATCAGGGGACTTGTCCGCGAT
>JAYGFS010000053.1:0-10178 GCA_046581765.1 Verrucomicrobiota bacterium | reverse complement strand
AGGCGAAGGCTTCCCCGCCCCCTGCCGAGAAGGAAAAGCCGGAATCCGGCACCGAGGCGAGTCCCGGCACGGATCCCGGTGAGGATCCGCCCGGGGAGAAGGACGACCTGCTGGACAAGTTGGGTGTCGGTGAGACCAAGGTTGCCCCGCCCAAGGAAAACCCGCTGGAAAGCTCCGCAGACGACTTGTTCAAGGATCTTCAATAAGGGGCCATCGCGTTGAAGGTCGACCTTTCCCGATTAAAGCCCTGGTTCAAGCAACGTTGGGAGCTCGACCATCGTCCCCAGACCCTCACGGGCCTGTTCCTCCTGGCCTGGTGTATCGGCTGGCTGGACATGACGGCCTGGCACCGCATCCCGGTCTTCCTGGTATGGCTGGTATTCACGGCCGCCGCGTATCCGATCTGGTATTGGTACCGGCGCGCCTTCCAGGACGCTTCGATCATTCGCCAGCGCTTGTATTACTCGGGATGCATCCTGCCCGCCTGGTGCTGGCTTACGTACACCTGTTACGCCATGGGCTGGATGACATTGCGTGCATTTTTTGCGTGTGCCGGCCTTCTGGGCACCTTTTGCACCGGGCTTATTTGGGTGGTCTGGTACGTGGAAAAAGAAAGTGCCGCGATCCAGCACGCGCGCTTCCGCTCCGCAAAGCAGGAAGACCCCACCCTGGACTATGCCGGACCACTTGCCGCCATGGGTGGCCCTTTTGCCGCCTTTAACCTTGCAGAGAAGTTCTGGCATCCCTGTGACTTGAATGCCTGGTATTACGGCGAGGATCAGCAGAAGTTACGCCAGTCGCTGGGCACCGTTTTCAGTTACACCTTGGTCTTCTGCCTTGTCGTCATGCTCCTGACCGGCCTGGCAGGCTGCAGTGAAATCTATGAGATGCCGGCGGGCGGTGGGGAGCAGAAGCAGATTCCGCAGGTGGTCAAAGTCCAGAAGGTGATCAAGAAGAAGTTTGTGATCAATCCCCTGAGCGCGGTCCTGTTCAATCCGCCGCCGATCGATGAGATCAAGCTGCAGTTGCTGGAGATAACCAAGCACGTCTACGCGGTGGGCTACGGGAAGGGCGAAGGCGCGGGTTTTTCCGGGGGCACGAGCCGGGGCAAGGTGCGTTTCATTCGGCTTGAATACAGCGGGGGGGATTGGGACCAGGATTTCGGAAAAGGAGCCGATTTGAATCTGCTTATCGAGTACGGGGTTCGCACCGGGCACAAGGTTTCAAACAAGACGGAGTCGCGGAAGGTGAGCGACCTGAAGAATTTTCCCAGGGGCAAGAGCCCGCCCATGGTCTATATCACCGGGCAGCGCAACATCTCCATCTCCAAGAAGGAGACGAAGATCCTGCGGGATTATCTCCTGGAGAAGCACGGGATGATTTTTGCGGACAACGGCGGAAGCAGGCATTGGCATGGCCAGTTCTTTAACATGATGCGCATTGTCCTCCCCAACGTGCAGCCGATCCGGGTGCCGCTGGATCATCCCGTGCACCGCGTGCCGTACCCGATTCCATTCCTGCCCTACGTGGCCCCGCACGGGGGAAAAGATGCCTGGGGATGGGTTGTGGACGGACGCCTCGTGGCCTATTATCATCCGGGTGATATCGGCGATGCCTGGTCGGATGGGCATGCCGGGATCAAGACCGAGTACTGGGAGCTCTGCTACCAACTGGGCGTAAACATCATCTTCTATGCACATGCGGAATACAATAAATGGCTCGATGGACTGAAAAAAGACGAGGATTGACCGTCCTCCTGTTCGGCCTGGCCTGTACGGGCTTTGCCAAGCTGGATTACGTGGAACAACTGCCCATCGATACCTTCTCCAAGATGCGCGAGACGGAACGCTACCAGCTTCAACAGGCGGAAAAGTTTTATCTCAGGGGGGAATACAAGGTCGCGCTTGATGAATATGAAAAATACCTGACGCTCTATGAGCGAAGTCTTGCTGCACCGTATGCGCAGTTGATGTGGAGCCACGCCCAGGTCAAGTTGCGCAAGGTCAACACCGCGGTCAAGGACGGGTTTCAATCGGTGATTGATTATTGGCCGGAGTCGCATGAAGCCATCCTCTCCAAGTACATGATTGGCTACTGCTACCGCGAGATGGGTGAAATAAAAAAGGCGGAAAAACGTTTCGTCGCGTTGCTGGAGGAACATCCAAAGCACCTGGTCGCCGTGCGGACCAAGCGGAACCTCATTGAGATCGCCAAGTTGCAGGACGACCAGGAGAAGCGCGTCAAGTATCTCAAGGACCTGGCCTATAAGACCGAGCGCAGCAAGGAGACCCATTATCATACGCACTGGGCCTCACGTGAGCTGGCAAAGATTTCGTTCTATGAGGGCGCGTTCGAGGAAGGTCTGAAGGCGCTGAAGACGACCTATAAGGACTATTACCTGGTGAAGGCCATGAACGAGGATGTCCATTACCCGGTGTATCATTTGTGCAGGGACGAAAAGTCCCGCGCACGCGGGCTCAAGCTGGCAGACCAGGCGATCCAGTTCATTGACCAGCAGATCCCGATCGACCTCGCGGACGAGGACCAGGCCAGGCGTGCCCGGGATTACTGGTATCGCATGGCTGGGCTGTATGGCTCGTCCGGCCGCAAAAGAGAGGTTCGGGAAACCTACGAGAAGATGATCAAAATCTTCGGCATCGACGATGATATCATGGGCCACATCGCCGCCTGGTATAAGGGGGAGGACGAGCGGGACAAGGCGAAGGCGATCTACGCGAAATTCAAGGACCAGGTCAATGGGCAGGGCTTGATCGCCCGCATGTTCCGGGAGGAGGGGAAATACGACAATGCCATCAAGATTTACCGGAACCTCCTGGTCCAGGACGGGGATAACGCCGGTACATACCAGTGGGCAATCGCCGAGTGTTACGGGGACTCGAAGCGCTACAAGGAGGCGATCAACACCTATCGCCAGTGCGACAATTATCCCGAGGCGTACTTTCGCATGGCCAGTTGCCATCGCCATTTGAAGCAGTGGAAAGAAGCGCTGGTGCTTTACAACCAGTCGAAGAGCTACGAGGGGGCGGCCTCCAATGCCCAGATCCAGATCGGCTATACCTACGAGCAGGCCGGGGAGAAGGAAAAGGCGATCAAGGCCTTTCAACAGACCTGCCGGGTCTATCCCAAGAGCGGGAATGCCAGCCGGGCCCACGCGCACTTGCAAAATGCGTATAAGATCAGCGTGACGCTGGGCGGCGCGAAAGAGGAATAGGTCCCCCTGTTTCGGGTACGCTACAAGTTGCCGGGATTCGACCGGAAGACATCCTCCGACAGGGCGGTTGGAGGCCCCAGGACCAAGTGGCCGATGACGGCACTGCGGAAGGCTTTCCGCGTGGTCAAGCGGGGCCGGCTCGACTTTGTCCGCACCGGGCGCTGGGAAATCATTTGCGTGCTCATGATCGGCACGGACAGGGAAGCCAGGTCGATGATGAAGTTGCTGGGGTTAATCAGGTTTTGTGAGTCGGAGATGGCCGCGCCCTCGAGCGCGTACTCGATGTCGACGATGTCGGTAATGTCGGGAATGTCTTCCAGCCCGCCATAGACCTTTTCTTCATCGAAGATATCGTCCTGTGCTTCAGGTGCGGGGTCAAAGGTTATGACCGGCTCGGGCTGGGGCAGGGGAGGTGGTCGCTGGCCCCGGGTTGCAGGCGGATCTTGCACCTCCCGGAGGTCGCTGCCGAAAAGTTCAACGTCTGAATCAACCGTGTCCCGGTGCGCCTGTGCTCGTGCGTGGGAACGGTGCGGGGGACGGGTGGGGGTCGGGCCTGTGTCGCGAGGGGATCCCCTACCCAGCAATTCGTTCATGAAATTGCGCAGCTCGGCCTCTATCGGCTTGGTCGATGCTTGTTCTGGCCCCTGCGGCGGCCCCTGCCCCTTCTGTCGCGGTACTGGCTGCGCTGAGAGCTTTTTCTTCTGTCGCTGCTTGAGCTGGAAGATCACCCAGATGACCATAAAGACCAACCAGGTGAGCAGGGGCCTCAGTGATTCGCCTGTCCCACCAGGGGGTTGTTCCGCCTGGGCGAGGATGTGCCAGCAGCCGCTCACGACTATTTTTCCTCGTCGCCATCCGCGATCGATTCACGCATCGCGGTATCGGCCAGCACGTTCTGCATGCGATAAAAATCCATGATGCCCAGGTTGCCCGAGGTGAACGCGGCGGCGATGGCCTTCGGCACCTCCGCCTGGGCCTCGATCACGCGGCTCTGCATCTCCTGGACCCGTGCCCGCATTTCCTGCTCGGTCGCGATGGCCATGGCGCGTCGGCCCTCGGCTTCCGCCTGGCGAAGCTTCTTGTCGGCTTCCGCACGCTCGGTTTCCAGCAGGGCACCCACGTTGGCGACTTCGCGGGCCCCACCTACGCCGGCGATGCTTATATCCGCGATATCGATGGAGACGATTTCAAAGGCGGTCTGCGAATCGAGGCTGGAGTCCAGGACCTTTTTGCTGATGTGGTCCGGGTTCTCGAGGACTTCCTTGTAGGTATCGGAGGAGCCGATGGCGCTGACAATGCCCTGGCCCACCCGGGCAATGATCGTCTCTTCCGTGGCACCGCCAACAAGTCGATCGAGGTTGGCGCGAACGGTCACCCGCGCTTTGACCAGCAGGCGAATGCCGTCCTTGGACACCGCGTCGAGCATGGGATTGCCCTTGGTAGGGTCCGGGCAGTCGATGACCATGGGATTCACGCTGGTTCGAACCGCGTCGAACACGTCCCGGCCCGCGAGGTCGATTGCGGCCGCCTGTTCAAACTCCAGGGGTATACCCGCCTTGTCGGCGGCGATCAGGGCGCGTACCACCCGCGTCACGTCTCCGCCGGCGAGAAAATGGCCCTCCAGTTTGTCCGTGGGCATGTCCAGCCCGGCTTTCACGGCCTTGATCCGGGCATCGACAATGAGTTTTGGCGACACGCGGCGCAGTTTCATTGCGATCAGGTTCAGGAAGGTCACGCGGGCGTTGGATGTGACGGCTCGAATCCAGGTACTGAAAAAGGACCCGATGATGGCCACGAGGACCAGCACCGCCAGTGCGGCGATGACGGTCAAGGCGCCCCCGAGATTTTCCCATAGGCTTGCGAGGATAGGTGTAGGCATGGTGGTCTCCTGTTGTTTTGTTTAATCCCCTGTATCGGGTGCCGACGGGGTGGTTGGGATCAGTTCCCCACTGCCGGTTTGTGACTGCTTGATCATGATCAAAAGTGTACCTGCCCCGAGAAAATTCACAATCATTGAAATGGCTGGGCCGATCATTAAGGGGACGGTCGAGGCCAGGAAGATGATGGCGGTGCCTAGAAAGAGCGCAGAAATCTGGGAGAGGAAGGGGACTTTTTCCTGGTTTTGCAGGCGCATTACCGCCAGCCCGATTGTGTAACCGACGAGAACCATGCCGAAGGTGACCAGCAACATGAGGATGGCGGCGAGCAGCAGGCTGAACGGGATGCCGATGACACTGGCCATGGCGAGAAAGATCGAGGCCGTGATGAAAATGAGGGAAAGCCCGCCACTTAACATGGATGGTCCGCGATAGCTTCGGATGATGATCGGGCCGGCCTGGGAGAAAGCCGGGAAGACGCGCAGAAACACAATGCCAGCGAAGAAGGTCGTTCCGAAGACCAGGACCTTAACCAGGAAGCCCAGTTTCCTCAGGGTGCCTTCATAAATCGGATCGACCTTCTCCATTTTTTCCACCTGGCCACCGACGTACACGCCGTCTACGGGGACCAGCTCCGCGCGGGATGCATATATGAGATCCCCCTCGATCCGGGTGCCGGGGATCAGCAGGATCTCCGGGGCATCCAGCACGACGTTTTTTCCGATCTCGGCGTGCAGGGTCAGGGCTTCGCTTGCGCTGGCACGTACCTCGCCCTTTATCTGGCCCTTGATCACGATCGTCCGGCCTTTAAGGGTGATGGAGCCCGAAACGATTGCGTTGGTGTCGATCAGGATCGTGTCCGCCATGGCCATGATGTCGTCCTGTACCAGGCCATTGATCACCAGGGACTTCTTGGCGAACACCCGTAGGTCATCCTTGCATTCCCCGTTCAGGTAAAAACTGTTATTGGACAGGCCCCAGACCTCGTCGTGCATCTGGCCATTGATCGTGATGTCGTTCCCGAGAAAGAAGAAGTCGTTACTCACGACGCCGTCGATGATGATTTCCTGTGCATTCAGCCAGAGTTCGTGCTCAAGGACCTCGTCGGCCGGAAGCCTGTACACGTTGGTCGTGATGAGGCTCGTGGCCTGGGCAGGGAGGCACGAGAAGAGAATGAGGATGAACAGGTGTCGCATCAGTCGAGTTCTCGGACGACGACCCGGTTGCCCGAGACTTCGATCACTTTTATGGGGCTGCCCTTGTCGACGAAGGTGCTCTCTGCGACGACATCGGTCCGCTTGTCCTGGATCATCGCCACGCCTGCGGGCACCAGGTTGCTCATGGCGATGCCTTCCTGACCGAGGAGCTCCTGGTCACTGGGGGAGGCTTTCCAGCTGGACCCATCCATCTGCAAGGTCATGGTTTTGCCGATGCGGGTACGGGGAAAAATGTACAGCCATCCGGTGAGGAAGCTGACCGAGCTGATGAATAGGATCGCGGTAGCCATGACCCCGCCCGTTGCCCCGAAAACCTGGAAGCTGATCACGGATGCGCCGACCAGCGAGAGAAAGCCAAGGACGCCGAGGATCCCGCCGGGCACGAGCACTTCAACCCCGATGAGCGCAAAGCCTGCGAAGGCCAACGACCAGAATAGGATGTCCGCGTACTCCATGGATGAGGGCTATCCTAAGCCCGCAGGGGTTACAAGGTTCATTTGTCAGCCGTAACCGGACCGACCACGATGCGCATGCCTTCAATACGCTCCACCTGGACCTCGATCCCGGCGTCGATGAAGTCCCCAACGCTGACCACGTCCACCGGGCGGCCATCGATATTGACACGGCCACCCGGTCGTAAAGCACTGATGGTACAACCCCTTTTTCCAAGCAAGGCGCTCTCGTCTTTCGCTGCGACGTACCCGCTGGCCTTGTCGCTTGAAGCCTGGAGGACCATCCGCCGGTTAAATCCCCGTGACTTAGGTAGAAATTTCCCCGCGAGTCCGACGCCAATACCCGAGCCGATGATGGCGGTGGACAGGGCCATCATGGGACCGTGCAGATCGCTGAAGTCTTCCAGGCGGGGGATAAATTGCTTATCGATGCCCGGGTAGCGTTGGACCATGGCCATGAACAGCGAGCCGATCATGAGAACAATACCCGAGAATCCGGCAATGCCGAAGCCGGGGATGACAAAGAGTTCAAGACCGATGAGGATGACACCCAGCAGGAACACCAGGATCTCTTCCGAGCCCGCAAGTCCGGCCACGTAATGGCCGAGAAAGAAAAGGGCAAAGCAAAACACGGCTACCAGACCGGCCCAGGAGATCCCGGGGCTGTTCATCTCGATAAACAAACCGACGAGGCCGACCATGATAAGAAAAGGGGAAAGGTTGCTGATGAATTTGGCGGTCTGCTCGGCCCAGTTGACCTCGAGTTCGACTTTCTCGGCTTCGCCGAGTTCAAGTTTTTCCAGGAGCTCGTCGAGGCCCTTTACCGTTCCTTCCGAAAGGAGTGGCTTGGGCGGGTCCCCGTAGGTGCGTGCGGCTTCGGTGTCGGTCATGGTGAGGGCTTCGCCGCCTTCCCAGATAACAAGGTCGCCGATCTTCACCTCCATGTCGTGACGGATCATCGCGCGGGCGACGTCCACGTTGCGACCCTTGCGCTCCGCGATCGAGCGCATCATGGCGTCCACGGGGGCGGTGACCTTCTTGATCGCGCGTTCGTCCATTGTCTGGTACCCCATCGGGCCACCCATCATGGGAAGGGCGTCACCGATCCTGGAGCCGGGGACCATGTAGATATGGTCCGTGGCCAGGGCGATGATTGCGCCGGCCGAAATGGCATTGCGGTCGACGAGGGTATAGGTGGGGATCGGGATGTCGATAATGTTGTTCACGATCTCCTCGGTCGCGGCCAGTTGTCCACCCGGGGTGTCCATGTGAAAAATGATCGCCGCGACTTCGTCCTCGATCGCCTGGCTCACCCCCTTGCGCACCATGTACAGGGTGGTCTTGGTGATGACATTGTTGATTGGGATGATCACCACCTGGTCCCGGGCCCGTGCCGTGCTGTCGACCTGGAACAGGAGTCCTGCCAGCGCGACGGGTAACATTTTCATTCGCAATTGCATAGACCCGAGTATATACCTTTGTAGAGGAATTATCAATTGGGGTTGTAACATGGACCGCATCTATATTCGTGACCTGGCTTTACGCTGTATCATCGGGATATTCCCCCATGAACGGGAGAAGATGCAGGACGTCATTATAAACGTTACCCTTGACTGCGAGAGCCATCGCGCAGCCGCCCAGTCGGATGACATCGCCGATGCCGTGGATTACAAGGCCATCACCAAGGAAATCATCGACCTGGTGGAACCCAGCAGCTTTAAGCTGCTGGAAAGCATGGCCGGGGCCATCGTGTCGCTTACGCTTGATCATCCGCGGGTGCTTTGTTCAACCGTGTGCATCGACAAGCCGGGCGCACTGCGATTTGCGCGCAGCGTGGCCGTGGAGCTCACCCGCTCTCGGGATTCGGGGTGAGGTCGAATTGAACCGTTCATCGCGATCGCTTGGCAGAGATTCATGAAACGAGATTTTTCCAGTCTGGAAGCGTTCAACCGCCAGACCTGCCGCAACTGTGGCTTCTGGTTGACCCGGCCGGACGCGCCGCGTTGCCCGAGCTGCGGCTGGCCGTACCCGCTCGAGAATCGCAGGGTCTATAAAAAGTATCGAATCGCCCAGCACCTGTTGATGGGAGGGGTGTTCGGAACCCTGGGGGCCCTGGCATTCGCCGGGCTGAATGCCTGGCTCTGGAGCAAGGGTTGGGATATACTTGGGATTCCTGCCACCGTGATCAGTACCGGGCTCTTCGGTGGCCTGGTGGCCCGGGCATGGTTTAAGGATACCGACCGGGGAGGGCATATCGGGATAGGCGTGTTCGCGGGTGCCTTGGGGGGCTTGCTCTATGCCACGGGCCCGGTGATCCCCGCAGTCGTGCTCGCCGTGGCCGGCGGCCTTGCCGGCCATCGTTTCCTCAGGCAAAGCCTGTTCAGCGCCCGTGTAGAGAAACTACTGGGGGATGCGGGGCTCAATTTTCACCAGAAGGTACTGCAGACCTCTGAGCGCCGCATGCAGACGATCCGGCAGAAGTGGCAGCAGCTACAGAAGATCATGGATGACCTGAAGGCGGGCAGCTCACGCGATCACCATCCGGAAGCAGAGATGACCCATGCGGAAGCGGTGAAAACCCTGCAGCGTGCGATGGCCAGCTACGAAGCCCTGATTTTTCATACCAAGACCCTGCAGCTGGAAAATCGCATGCAGCATCTCTCGGACGTGTTGTTGGAGGTCAACGATTCAACCCGACCGGCCTTCCAGAACGAGTTGGACCGGGTGCGGGACCTGGCCGCGGAGCTGCGCGAAGAGTGGAATGAGAGTGAGCACTTGGACGACGAGGCCCGGGAAACAATGGCATCGCTCAGCGCAAAGGGAGAGGAGCGCCTGGAGCACTTACATACCAGCCTGCACCGGGTCCGCCTCGCCAGCGAAACCAGCGTGATTTCAGGGATCACCGATGCCGACCTCAATGACCCGGATATGATTGCACCGAAGGCGACGCCCGATCATGCCTTTGATGGCTTTGACAGCACCCGGGAGACCTTTGACGTGTTTAACGACCTGGAAGACGAATACCTGCGCCTCAAGCGCGAGAACCAACTCGACACCGATGACGGTCCAGCCGCCTGGCTGGCAGAAGAGTCCTAGGTCCCGATTGCCCTGTGGTCGATGCACGGCCCGGCGGATACCTTGCCATCCGAATTTCAGCCAGCCGGCATGCTTGAGAAAAGCGGAAGATTTTGCATTTGTACCTAAAGCAGGATTCGGACTACTGTTCCCCGGTGCCGGTGTTGAACCATACGAAGCTGGAGGGCCTGGACCTGATTCAGGCAATCGCTGATGCACTCTGCTGCCCGGATTGCCGGGCGGATGTGTCATTGTCCGAGGAGGAGGTCTCCTGCACGGCCTGCGGAAATAGCTACCCGATTGCGGAGGGGATTCCTCAGTTCGC
>JAYGFS010000431.1:0-1902 GCA_046581765.1 Verrucomicrobiota bacterium | reverse complement strand
GCACTCCGGTCCATTGGCGTAATGCTGGGTGAAACGGACGCCGTCGCGGGCGAGGCGGTCGATTACCGGGGTTCGCGCCTGCGGATGACCATAGCAGCCGAGGTCGCCATAGCCCAGGTCGTCGGCGAGCAGTAAAACGATATTGGGCGGGGCTGCCGACACGGAGGCGTGCAGGAGGACGGCGAAAAGGCAGGCTGAACAGGGCTTCATGGTTCGACTCCGGGACCGGTTGAGTGGATCCTCCTTTACCTACTACAAATGCATGCTCTCCGCCAGTCGGGATGCGCATGGGAATGGGTCTTTGCGTCATTTTTTATGCCTTCATAAATAGGCGAAATTCCGGGGACTTTTGGGCAGGGATAAGGCGCTGAGTCCATTAGCGGGTTGAATGTATGAAAAATACATGTGACGTTTTGGCATCGTGCAGGTCCGCTATGGCCGGGGGAGTGGGTGCTGGCGGCCCGACGAGACAGGAGACCTGACAAGGTGCTGACGGAATGAATATTAACCGACGAAAATTTCTCCGGGTCAACGGGGCGGTGATGGCCCTTCCTTTCCTGGATTCCATCGCGGATCATCCCTGGAAAGGGCTTAAGCCGGATAAGAAACTGGTAATTGTGTACGTCCCTAACGGCCTCGTGCGCCGTTGCTTCTTCCCGGGCGAGGAGGAGGGCGTCTTGCCCGGTTTCGTGGGCGGGTTTAACGCGGACAAGACCAAGAACGATAAGCGTATCCAGAACAGCCCGGGGATCTACCCGCTGGAGTTGACCTCGACCATGCAGCCCATGGCCGAGCATAGCGGGGACATCACCCTGGTGACCGGGTTGGACCGAACCTACAAGAACGGCCAGGATGTGCATGCGCAGGGCGCGTCGTGCTACCTGACCAGTCTCTCGCCCGTGCAGGCCGCTGCACAAGGCGAACGGTATCCGAACGGCCGGAGCCTGGACCAGGTTATCGGGGACGAGGTGGGTCGCGGGACCGTGTTCAAGACCCTGGAAATCAGCTGCAACGGTTTCCGGGCGCCCAAGGAGTCCATCTACTTCAACAACATATCCTGGTACGGTCCGGGCAAGATCGCCCCCTCCATCCGGGACCCCAGGAAACTGTACAACCGCCTTTTCCTGGCGGACAGTTATCGAACCCATATCAACGAGGTCACCGACCTGATGCTCGCGGATGCCCGCGACCTCTCGCGGAAGCTGGGCCGGGATGACCGGGAAACCCTCGAGTCCTTCATGGAGATGATCCGTGACATTGAAATCCGGATCGCGCGACTGGAAAAAATGGTCACGGCAGCCGACATCCGGCAGCCGACCGACGAGATTCTCCCCCGGGGTACCTATATCAAGCTGCAGGCTGACCTGATGCTCCTGGCCCTGCAGATGGGCATCACGAATGTCTGCACCTTCATGATCGGTCCGGAAAGGTGGGATGCAACCCTGCTGTATGAAGGCGTATTTGACAAGCCGGTCCAGCATCACAACATGACCCATAATCAAAAGGGGGAGGGGTACAAGAAGGTGCAGAAGATCGATATCTTTCACATGGAACAATACGCCTATATCCTCTCCCGGATGAAGGCCCTCAAGGAGGCCGATGGCAGCTCGTTGCTGGACAATTCCCTGGTCACTTACGGTGCGGGTCTCGGGGATGGCGCAACCCACCAGTATTATGACCTGCCGCTGGTCGTGGCGGGGAGGGGACAGGGCCAGGTCAAGCAGGGACGCTTCGTGCAGTGCAAGAGCGGCACCCTGAACGCCAACATGTGGCTGTCACTCGCCAAGCTCATGGGGCTGGAAATGGATGCCTACGCCGACAGCACGGGCGTCGTTTCAGACCTGTGGACCTGAGATTGCCCATGCGCGCAGGACCGTTCATTTCCCGGCTTTGCCTGCTGCT
>JAYGFS010000320.1:0-11964 GCA_046581765.1 Verrucomicrobiota bacterium | reverse complement strand
TGCGTCACGGGTGACCCTTCTGCGCCGGGCCGATGACCCGGGACCGGTGATGAAGATCCTGCCGGTACTCGAAGTCGAAACGGGGCCGGATACCCTGTTGATCACCGTCGACGACGATGTTCGGTACCCGCCGGATACGATCCCGGTATTGCAAGCCGCGGCCGAAGCACACCCGGAAGCCGCTTTCGGCAGCAGGGGGTTTAACTTTAGGGGTGCCGGCCGAGACCTGGAACCTGTACGAGGCAACCATGTGCCCTGTCACGTCCTGCAAGGCTACGGGGCCTGTGCCTACCGACGGCGGCATTTCGACATCGATCGCCTGCACCTTAGCCTGGCCTCACAACCCGAAGCCTTTCGTTTCAACGATGACCTGGTCCTGTCCAACCACCTCGCGTCGAGGGGTGTCCCCCGCTTCACCATTCAGCTCGCCAGTCGTTTGCAGCATATGCCCTGGGGGGACGAGGATCCACAGGCCCTGAAGTTTATGGAAGGTGGCACACATCAACGCTATGACACGATGCGGCAATGGCTGATTAAACAGGGTGCGTGGTTCGCGGAAGACCGGGCGCCACTGCACGGAGCCGAAGACGGGTCAGCGTAGGATTGGCCTGGCAGCATCCGTGATCCGGTCGACCTCCTCCGGCTCGGCACAACTGCAGTCCGGCATACCGCACGGTTTGTTCTTGGTTTTGACCAGAAATCTCCTATCAAACTCCTGCACATTTTCTCCACGTATAGCGAATCTCCTTACCGGAAGAATTATGAAGAGCGCCTTAGCTTCAGTCATCCTCGGTCTCCTCGTTCTGCAGGCCTGGACCGCGCCTTTTGACCAGGCACTGTTCGACAAGCACAGCCGGACCTACGAGCCCGGGGAGGCCCTGAAACATATCCAGGTGCCAGAGGGGTATCGCCTGGAGTTGGTCGCAGCGGAGCCCATGGTCAACGAGCCGGCAGTCATCGCCTGGGATGGCAACGGGGTCATGTACGTGGCGGAATTCCTGACCTACATGCAGGATATTGACGGGAGCGGCGCCCACAACCCGGTTTCGAGGATCCTGCGCCTGGAGGATACGGACGACGACGGCCGCATGGACAAGCGAACGGTCTTCATCGACAAGCTGGTCCTTCCGCGCATGATCCAGTGCATCGATCATCGCGTGATCATCCGCGAGACCAACACCTTTGACCTGAATATGTACGAGGACAGCGACGGCGACGGGGTGGCCGACAAGAAAACGAGTGTCTACACGGGCGGCAAGCGCGGCGGAAACCTGGAGCACCAGCCGAGCGGTCTCATCTGGAACATCGACAACTGGATGTATGTCACCTACACGCGCAAGCGCTATCGCTGGAACGGCGATCACATCATCTCCGAGGACACGCCGCACGGGTCGGGCCAGTGGGGTCTTACCCACGATGACATCGGGCGTTGTTATTATTCCACCGGGGGTGGTGAACGCCCGGCCATGGATTTTCAACAGCCGATTATTTACGGCAAGATACAGGCCCCGGGCGAAGAGGCCCCCGGCTTCCGGGAAGTCTTTCCCATCGTGCACATCCCGGATGTGCAGGGCGGCCATCGGCGTTACCGCAAAGAGGAGAATACGCTGAATAATTTTACCGGCTGCGCGGGCCAGCATATCTACCGGGGCGATCGCCTCCCGGCCGAGCTCTATGGCCAGTTGTTCATCCCCGAGCCGGTGGGTCGCCTGATCCGGCTGGCCAAGGTGAGCTACGAGAACGGCAAGGTCGTGCTGTCGAATGCAACGCCGGGCACGGAGTTCATCCGTTCGGACGATGCGAATTTCCGGCCCCTGAACATGGCGACCGGTCCCGATGGCTGCCTGTACATCGTCGACATGTACCGTGGGATTATCCAGGAGGGCAACTGGGTGCGAAGGGGCTCGTACCTGCGGGGGGTGGTCGAGAACTACGGCCTGGATAAAAACGTCCAGCGCGGCCGTATTTACCGGCTGATGCACGAGACCACGAAGCGGGGCCCGAAGCCGAAGCTGCTGGATGCTTCCGGCGCGGAACTGGTGCAGGCCCTGGAGCATCCCAATGGCTGGTGGCGCGACACGGCCCAGAAACTCCTGGTCGTCCGGGGGGACGCCTCGGTTGTCCCGGCACTGAAGTCGCTGGTACGTTCCGGAAAAAGTCCCCTGGCTCGTTTGCACGCCTTATGGTCACTCGAGGGCCTGGGAACATTCGATACCGACCTGCTCAAGGCCGCGATGAAGGATCCCGACCCGCGCGTGCGCGGCGGAGCCATCCGCGTCAGCGAGGAGGCCACGCTCAAGGGCGAAACCGGCCTGGCCGCCGACATGCTGAAGGGCATCGAGGACCCGGACCCACAGGTGGTTATCCAGAGTACCCTTTCGCTCCTGCGTGCGCAGCCGGATGCCAGCCTGAAAGTCATGGAAGCGGTACTCGCCCGGCATCCAGACAACGTTATCCTTCAGCAGCTCGGCCGGAGCTACCAGGGTCGGATTGCCCAGGCAAAGCGCACCATGCAGCAATCCGCCTTGATGGGGAAAGGGAAAGCCAACTACGAAACCCTCTGCGTGGCCTGCCACGCAGCCAACGGCCTCGGCACCCCGATGGAGGGCCAGAAGGGCCAGACCCTCGGACCAACGCTGAAGAATTCACCCCGGCTGCTGTCGAAGAACAAAAGTATCCCCATCAAGATCGTGCTCAAGGGCATGACGGGCGAACTGGACGGGAAAACCTATCCCGGGCCCATGCTTCCCCTGGAGTCCTTTGACGACGAATTCCTGGCCTCGGTACTGACCTATGCCCGCGGATCCTTCGGCAACAAGGGGGATGCCGTAAGTGCCGGGGATATCGCGATGGTGCGAAAGTCCATCGCGGATCGCAAACTCATGTGGCAGAGCGACGAGATCCTGGCCGAGATGCCGGTGCCCCGGCAGGCCATGCAATCCTGGATCTTCACCTCAAGCCACAACGGCAACGGAGCTAAGGCGGCCGTCGATGCGGACATCTCTTCCCGCTGGGACACCGCGATGACCCAGCGGCCGGGCATGTGGTTCAGCTTCGACATGAAGAAGCCGCTCAAGCTCGATACCGTGATCCTGGACTCCAGCAAGTCGCCGCTAGATTACCCGCGTGACTGGACCCTTCACGTGTCGGATGATGGCAAGAAGTGGAGCGAGCCGGTCGCTTCCGGAAAGGGCAGAAGCGCGGTAACCGAGATTCTCCTGCCCGGCATCACCACCCGCTATGTCCGCATCAACCAACATGGAAAATCGAACGGCAAGTACTGGTCCATTCACAACCTGGAAGTGTATGGAAAACCGATAGCCCAATAGCTGCGCTTGCCGGAGACGGGCTTCCAATAGGGAATCCACGTTGCAATCCCTGGCCGAACTGCCAGCATACGCACATGCAGGAGAAGCTCATGAAAAAGATAATCGTCCTACTCGTCGCCCTTTTCGCCTCCGTCACCGGGGCCGAGGAGAAAAAAGTCATCAAGGCCCTCATGGTCGCCGGCGGTTGCTGCCACGACTACAACAACCAGGTCAACATCGTCTCCGAGGGCATCAGTGAACGCGCCAACGTCGAGTGGACCATCGTCAACCAGAGTAAAAACCGCAACCACCGTGTCAGCATCTACGAGAAAGCGGACTGGTACAAAGGCTACGACGTCATCGTACATAATGAGTGCTTTGGCGGCGTCACGGATGTGAAATTCATCGAGAATATCACGCGGGCCCACAAGGATGGCCTCGCCTGCGTGACCCTGCACTGCTCGACCCACAGCTACCGCAACGCGAAGACCGACGAATGGCGCAAGATGCTCGGCGTGTCCAGCTTCAGCCACGAAAAGCATCGTCCGGTGGAGGTCGTGAACCTCAAGCAGGAGCATCCCGTGATGGCGGCCTTCCCGCTCAAGTGGAAAACGCCGAACGCGGAGCTTTATAAGATCGAGAAGGTCTGGGACCATTGCACCCCCCTCGCAAAGGCCTACGGTTCAGACACCAAGAAGGATCATCCCGTGATCTGGGTCAACACCTTCGGGAAAGGTAAAACCTTCGGCACGACCCTGGGCCACCACAACGAGACCATGTCCCACCCCACCTACATTGACCTGGTTACCCGCGGCCTGCTCTGGACCGTCGATGGCCTCGGCGATGACGGCCTGCCCAAGCCGGGTTATGGCAAGTGAACCGGGTTCTCCCGGACAAGCTCTTCGTTTGTAGGGGGTTACAACTTATTTTCTCGCGTTTATTTGTCCTGCACGATGCGTTGATATGGCTGATTTTCGGAATAATTGATGCATAATAGCCAGCGCATGCCGGTGCGTTCTGCTTGGCTGCCGCCATGCGGAACCCGGCAATATATTGAAACAAAGCACTGAATTGACGTATTGTTTTAACCATGCAGTCCATTTTTTATGAGATCACGACCCGGGCGGCCCTGGCCCTCCTTTTCGCGAGCCCGACTTTCGCACAAGTCCGAATCAACGAGCTTTCCGCGGGGCGCTCTGACCGCCTGTTGAACTGGCAGGATGGAGTCGCCCGTATTGGTACCGGCCCAACCTGGTATCAACTCGCTTACACCCATGATTTCTGGCCGGAAGGCCCCGGCGGATTCGGCTTTGGGGACGGCGATGACAGCACCCTCCTCAACACCGCGATGCAGGGTATTTCCCCGTCGGTGTACATCCGGAAGGTCTTTACCGTTTCCGCAGCAAATGCCGGGCGCAACGATCCACTCGAACTCTCCGTGGACTACGATGACGGATTCGTCGCGTACCTCAACGGCAAAGAAATCGCGCGTAAGAATCTCGGGGCACCGGGTGCCTTCGTGTATCGTGACCAGATCGCCTACAATGCGCACGAGGCGGGAACGCCGGAAATCTTTATGCTCGGGATGGCCCGCGAGCATTTGCTCAGCGGTGACAACCTCCTCGCCATCCAGGTGCATAACGAGGATGCCACGGACAACGATTTGTCCCTGGTCGCAAACCTGAAAATAACCTCGCCTGACATGGCCCTGGTTAACGCAGGTGACACGTGGAAATACTTCGTCGGGCTCATCGAGCCCTCGGGCGGTTTTTTCGACAGCGCCTTCCTCGATGCTGCCGCGCTCCAGGTTGAATGGGGCCAGGTGGGCTTTAACGACACGGCCTGGCCCAGCGGCCCGGGACCCCTCGGCTACGAAAATAACATTGTCATAGCGACGGACCTGAAGGATGAAATCCGCTCGATTTCAAATTCCCTCTACGTCCGCCAGTCCTTTATCGTTTCGGCGGCAGCCGCGGCCTCCCCGGAAAACCTCGAATATACGGTGGATTATGATGACGGGTACATCGCCTACCTCAACGGGGTTGAAATTACCCGCAGCAGCAACCTGGGTTTGCCGGGCGATTTCATCCCGCACGATGCGAACACCACCGGCAGCCATGAGAGCGGCCTTGCGGAAACGGTCTTCATTCCCTCCGGCCACCTCGTCGAGGGCGAAAACGTGCTTGCGATCCAGGTACACAACACCACCATTTCCAGCAGTGACCTGGTCATCATCGCGGACCTCAGCCTGAGCGGGTCGATTCCGGAAGTGCTGGTCACGCACACGGATGACTGGAACTACTTTATCGGCACCAGTGAGCCCTCGCCTGCACCCGAAGACCAGGAGGAGGACCTGGTCACCGACTTCCCCGACTGGGTGGAACTGGTCAATACCAGCGGTTCCGCGGTTAACCTGTCCGGTTGGACCTTGAGTGATAATGCCGACCGGCCGGATAAGTGGACCTTCCCCGACATCACCCTGGACCCCGGCGAGCATCACGTCGTTTTCTGTACCGCGCGTGACCTTGCAAATCCTGTTTCCGGGTACCTGCACACCAACTTCAAGCTGGACCTGGACGGCGAGCCCCTCGCCCTTTTCAACCCTGCCGGGCAACTGGTTTCCGAGGTCGGCGGTACCTATCCCGACCAGCACCTTTTCTATTCCTACGGTTGGGATAGCGGGGCCAGTGCCTATCGCTTTTTCACGTCGGCCACCCCGGGCGAGGCCAATTCGGGACCGAGTTTCACGGAGATCGTGAAAAAGCCGCAACTCAATCCTGATCCCGGTTTTTACGACTCCCCGCTCGTTGTGACCGTGACGGTTAACGATGTAAGTGCCGCTATCTACTACACCACGGATGGCAGCATTCCCGACACGACCAATGGCACCCTGGTCGCCGGGCCGCTTACGCTCAACAACAGTACCTCCCTCCGCGCGCGCGCATTCAAGGCGGGAGCCATACCCTCAAAAACCACCACCCGGACCTATCTGCTCGACCAGGCGGCAGCACTCCAGAATCAACCGGCCATCATCCTCACCGGCCACGAGCCTCAGGTCATGTACGCGCCGCACGGGGTGGCCGCCATCGTCGGTGGGCAGTACATCTCCGGGAAATGGAACGCGACCGGCCCGGACGACTACAATGTGCCCATGCAACGGGGCCGACCCTGGGAGCGCCAGGTATCCTTTGAGGTAATCAACGGGCCAAGCAATGAGTGGATCCAGGTGGATGCCGGACTGCGCATATCCGGGAGTAATTATACCCGCCCGCGTTATATCCTGAAACAATCAGATCTCGATGACCGCTGGGACGGTAATGCCCACAAGGATAAGCCCCAGTTCAACATGTTCTTCCGCAAGGTCTATGGAGCTGGACGATTTGAGTATCCCCTGATGCCCAATTGGGCCATCACGTCCTTTGACGGAATACGCCTGCGCGGCGGCAAGAACGATTACAACAACCCGTTCATTAAAGACGAGCTGATGCGCAGGCTCTTTATCAACTGCGGTCAACCGGGCAGCCCCGGCGTGATCGCCAACCTCTATTACAACGGGGAATACAAATCCTACTATAACCCTGCCGCCCGCTACGTGGAGGCTTTTTTCCAGGATGCGTACAACAGCCCCTTCGAGTGGGACATCATGAACCATGGGGGCCTGAGCAACGGCACCCGGACCTTCTGGGACGAGGCCCGGGCCTTTCGTGATTTTGGGAGTACGGACTTAAGCAATCTTGCGGATTATGAGCAAATGATCACGTACATCGATCCGGTTAACTTCGCGGATTACCTGATCGTCAACACCTATGGCTGCACCTGGGACTGGCCCCAGAACAACTGGTACGCCGCCCGCGAAAATTCTTCGACCGGCCGCTACGGCTGGTACATCTGGGATGCCGAGGGCGGCCTGGGACGCGGATCTCGAAACCCGCTGACCTATAATCCCTTTGTCACCGACCTGTTGAATAAATCCAACGACATCCCCAAGTACTACCAGGAACTGGTGCAGAGCCCGGAATGGCGCCTCCTGTACGCCGACCGGGTCTATAAGCATTTCTTCAACGGAGGCGCGATGAGCGACGTGCGCCTCTGGTACGAGTACACGTATCTCAAGGACCGCTTCTCCCCCATTCGCCTGGAGATCAAGGGCGGAGGGATCAACGGAGCCGGGATTGAGAACTGGCTCACCAATCGAGGGGCCCCCTACTTTACCCAGTTGCAAGGCCAGAACCTGTGGCCGGATACCCTCGCGCCGGACTTCGTCACCCCCGGCGGTGAGGTTCCGCCGGGTTTTCAGGTGGCGATCAGCCATTCGAATACCACGGGTACCATTTATTATACCCTCGACGAGAGCGACCCCCGGGCCCCCGGTGGAGCCGTCGCAGGCACGATGTACAGCGGGCCGATCACCCTGGACCGGTCGCGGGATGTGAAGGCCCGCGTACTCGACGGTGCCGAGTGGAGCCCGCTGGCGGAGAGTACCTACCTGTCGGACATGCCGCCGCTGGTCGTTACCGAAATCATGTACCATCCCGCCGTTCACCCCGATGCGGAATACATTGAGCTAAAAAATATCGGCACGAACAGTGTCGAGCTCGGCTCACTGTCGTTTGAAGGCATCTCGTTCAGCTTCCCTGCCGGCCAGCTCGCGGCCGGGGAATTCCTGGTGGTCGCCAAGGATCCGGACCTATTTGCGACGTTCTACAACACCAACCTGATCCAGGTACTCGGACCCTTTGTCGCCGGCAGCCTCGACAACAGCGGGGAGGAGATCGCCCTGGTGCACGGCACCTTTGGCGATATTCAACGCTTTACCTACAAGGATGGCTGGTACCCCCAGACCGATGGCGGCGGGTTTTCCCTGACCCTTCGAAATGAACTTGCGGATCCCGCGATGTGGAGTAAAAAGTCGGGCTGGCGCGCAAGCGACCCCTACAACGGCACCCCGGGAGAAGCCGACCCGGGAGAACTGCCCCTGCCCGGTGCCATCGTGATCAACGAGGTGCTCACCCACACGGATGCCTCTCCCGTGGGCGACTGGATCGAGCTGGAGAACCGCTCGGGTGAGGACATCGATATCAGCGGCTGGTACCTCAGTGACAGCTTTTCCAGCCTGAGCAAATTCCGGGTGCCCGACAGCACCATACTCCCCGCGGGCGCCTACCAGGTATTTGATGCCAGCAATCACTTTCGACATGCGTCAACTGCCCAGCCCTTCGGCTTGAGCGAACTCGGCGAGGACGTATACCTCTGTTCCGCCTTGCCCGGGGGAACCCTGAGCGGCTACCTGGCATCGGAAAGTTTCGGGGCATCTGAGAAGGAGACCACCATCGGGCGGCATCCCCGCAGCGACGGGAAGGTGGATTTCGTGGCCATGCGCAGCTCGACCCCGGGCGCAGCAAACAGTGGCCCGCGGGTGGGACCCGTCGTGTTCAGTGAGGTGATGTACCACCCGCTGGATGGCATGGCCGAGTACATCAAGTTGTACAACACGTCCGGGGATCCGGTCCCCTTGTTTGATCCGGCCTTCCCGACGAACACCTGGCAGCTGTCGGATGCGGTCGATTACAGCTTCCCTCCCGGCATCACGATCCAGGCGCACGAATGCCTGTTTGTCTGTGCGACCAACCCCACGACCTTTCGGGCCCTGCACGGACTCACGGCCGGCGTGCCGGTCCTCGGCCCCTTCAGCGGCAGCCTGAATAACGCCGGGGAGGACCTCAAGCTCTCTCGCCCGGGAACGCCGGAGCCCGGTACCAACGTCGTGCCAAGCATCCGTATGGATCGGGTGGAATACGGGGAGGCCGATCCCTGGCCGCTCGCCGCGGACGGGACGGGGCCGGGACTCGCCCGCATCCAGATGGGAGCCTACGGCAACGACCCGATCAACTGGACGACCGGCGACCCCGCGGGCTCACCGGGTACGTGCCTGGGGATCGACAGCGATGCGGACGGCCTGCCCGACACCTGGGAATCGCGGTACCAGTTAGACACCCTGGATGCTGCGGATGCGGGGAGCGACCTCGACCTGGATTTGGCCAATGCCCTCACCGAATACGTAACGGGGTCGAATCCCGAGGACGGCACGGACCTGCTGGCCCTGCTGGTTGAAAATTATCAACCCGCCGTGGCGGTTTCTTTCCTTGGCCGCCAGACGAGCGGAGTGGATTATTCCGGCCTCAGCCGCTTCTATACCCTGGAATGCATGAGCAACTGGCCCGGGGGCGGCTGGGTGGGGATTCCGGGTTTTATCTCCCTCGAGGGCAACGACCAGCTCATTGCCTACACCAACGCCACGCCCGCCCAACCCGACACCACCGTGTACCGTGCCAAGGTCTGGTTGGAATAGCCCCTCTCCACGGTCGATCGGGAGACAACCGCGGATTCACCGCGATCGCCCGTATGGTGCGCAACGCCACCCCGTGCATCACTTGGCCCGGTTAAACGCTGGGCAAAATAGGGCCAAATAGCTGGGAGAAATGGCATGATATGCACGAATTTCAACTATACGAGGCCCTATGGGCTATACTTACAAGCAAGCATGGTTTGCACGGTCTTACACAACTCCTTCTAGGCGATACCGGGTCCCCTGCGTATAAGACTTGTGGAAAACAGGGCAATCCCTTAGCATCAAGCAGCTATTAACAACACCACGGGGGTGGTTTTATGCCATTATCCAGTACTATGAATGTCCGTGGGCGCCTGGCGTCCGTCCTGATTACGATCTTTCCCCTTGCGGGAAGCCTATGGGCTTTGCCCCAGGGTGAACAGGTCGCCAATGGATCCGTCCACTTTGAGCGAAACGGCAACGAACTCCGGGTGATCCAGCATTCCAGCAAGGCGATCGTTGATTACCAACGATTCAACATCGCGGGAAACGAGACGGTTCGCTTTCAACAGCCTTCCAGCTCCTCCGCCATCCTGAACCGGGTCGTCGGGGGAGGCGCGAGCACGATCGCCGGCCTGATGCAGGCGAATGGAAACGTCTTCCTGGTCAATCCCAACGGCATTCTTTTCACGCCTTCCGCGCGGGTTGATGTTCACGGCTTGGTCGCCTCGTCCATGCAGCTCTCGGACCGTGATTTCCTGGATGACCAACTCACCTTCTCGGGGAGTGGCGGCGGGGTCGTCAACCAGGGGAACATCTCCGCCGACTTCGCCTACCTCGTCGGCGGAACCGTCCGTAATGACGGCGCGATTCATGCGCGGAAAGTCGCCCTCGCAGCGGGTCAGCAATCGATCAAGATCGACGAGGTCGCGGGTGGTGAGATCCACCTGGTCATCGATGGCGAAGAGATCATTCCCCCTGCACGTGCGGAGGGACCGGGAAGCGAAGAGGGGGCTCCCGTCGTAGCGGAAGGCACGGGGGAAGGAACACCTGCCATTGACGGGGACGGTGAAGCCCTGCCGGATGCCCTGGCGAAGGCAACCGAAGAACTCGAGGCAGGCGATGTGTTCAACACCGGTGAAGTCCATGCCAGTGGGGATGCCGGCGGCACGGTCTCGGTGGCCGCCCATCGCATTGCCCAGGCGGGTGCAATCTATGCCGATGGCGGGTTGAGCGACGGCGGCACGATCGACCTGCTGGCCCGGGACACCCTGGTACTGACGGAGAATAGCATCCTGTCGGCAAACGCCGGTGAAAGGGGTGCCGGTGGGGCGATCATGATCTTCAGCGAGGGCAACACCCGCGTGCCGGAGGGCGCGCGTATTGCCGCCCGGGGCGGCACGGTTTCCGGGGACGGCGGACAGGTTGAAATCTCCGGCATTCAACACATCGAGTTGGGGACTGTCGCCGACGTCAGCCGCACGGACGGTGCCCCGGGCCACGTCCTGATCGACCCAACCGACATCATTATCGGGGGCCAGGTTGTTACCGGGGGCAGCTTCACGACGGGCAACAACCCCCCCATCCAGTGGATACCCAGTGGTGCCAACTCCTCCATTTCAACCGCCACTATCAGCGATCACCTCAACCTCGGAGATCTCACGATCAGTACGGCATCCGCATTTTCCGGCGGGGGGCAGATTCAAGTAAATAATACCATCACCTACGACTTCGGGTCGGATGGGCATACCCTCCGCCTCCTGGCCGACGATACAATCTCCTTCGCCACGGGGACCGGCATCCAACCCGTGTCGGCAAGCAGCCTCCACGTGCAGCTCACGGCAAACGCAGGGGTCACCCTTGACACCTCGCTCTTTGAGCTGGGTTCAAACGGCTCCCTGTCCATCGATGCCGACAGCGACCTGAACGGCACCGGCGACCTGCGGCTGAATGACGCAACCATCCGGAATACCGATACGGTAAACGTCAAGAGTGCCGGAATCATATCCACGTCCGGCTCGTCCATCAACACGTTCGATAATGTCCTGCTCCAGTCTTCGGGGGACATCCGCCTGGGCTCTACCATCCAGGCTGGCGGATCCCTGGTTGTTCGCGCGGATAACGACCTCATCCTGGACTTCACAACGGCAATCACGGGGCTCACCGCTGTTGAGGGTATCGCGCTCTGCGCCGATGATGACCTGGATGGCATAGGCGACCTCTTCAATAACAACAGTGGGGAAATCGTCATCATTGCGAACATGAACGGGGGTACCTTTATCCACGGTGTCAACGTTTCCCTCTCCAACGTGTCCCTCCAGACGCTCT
>JAYGFS010000254.1:0-2355 GCA_046581765.1 Verrucomicrobiota bacterium | reverse complement strand
CCATCCGGTCCAACACGGTCACCCGGCCTTTCCCCCGGGGGGCCCAGGTCCGTGGGTCGCTCGGGCCGAAAAGGACCGTTACGTCCAGGCCCAGTGCTGCGGCGAGATGGGTAATCCCGGTATCGTTACCGAGAAAATGGGTGGCCCGGTTGATCGCCCGGGCGGTATCAAGCAGGGCATCTTCCCGGATCAGCGAAGCCTCCGGCAAGGCCGCAAGCAAGGCGGCCTCCAGCGCTTGCTCCGCCTCGCCAAGATTAAAGCGCACGGGCATCTGTTCGCCTACCCGGTGGGCGAGCTCGATGAATTTTTCAAGCGGCCAGTTCTTCATCGGGCTTCCGCTGCCGGGATGAATCACCAGGCACGGTTCGCGTTCGACCGCACCGAGATTCAACTCGGGCACGGGATACTCAGGATAGATCGCGTAGGCCTCCAGCGGCTTCATGAGAAACTCCGTCGCATGCGGAGTCACGTCTTCCCGGGCGTGGCCACCATACAGGACCTCTCTCGCCCCGTTGGCAACTAGGTTGCCGCGCAGGAGCTCATCGGGGTCGTAGAGATAGGAGATGATAAAGTCAAACGAGCGGTAATACGCTTGATCGGCGGGCGGGAAACAGGTCTCTGGGACGAAGAGCCTGGTCATCCCTGATCCGTCGAGCGCGTGGGCGCGCCGGATGAGTCCCCCGGCGAGCGCCAAGTCGGTCGTGCGGGGATATCCCACGCATTCGATCTCCGCCTGGGGCCACTCGGCGAGCAGGGCCTGGAACACCGGCAAGGTGAGGATAAAATCGCCGATGGCACCACCGCGCAGGACCAGGATCTTGACCGTGCGCATGGCGAGCTAAAACACGAAGAGGCCGATGGCCAGGAAGGCGGCACCGGATAGGCCGTACATCGCGGTAAAGGCTTTTTCACGGAGGGGATGGGCGCGTCTCCATTTCAAGCCTTGCCGCCAACGGTAAGGGGCCACCACGAGGAACATGGCCTTTACGATCATGATGTAGACCGCAATCGTGATCACCAACCGGAACGGCGAAGGCTCCCAGCGTATCGCGTCCAGCATGGGCACACCGGCAAGCAACATGATCCCCGCTATCGCCCGCACCGCAAGCAGCTCGTGCAGGTGGGTTATGAGCAGGTAAAACATGACCGGGATACCGACGTAAACGCCTCGCTTCAAATGCGCAAAGCGGCCGAAATTCAATTTGTGCAGAAGCCATCCGAACCACAACAGGGCGATTCCGGTCAGGATCTGGCCCGCCAGTTTATTGCGGGGGAACGCTTCCAGGGCCCGCTGGGCCCGCTCTTTGCCTACCAGGACAAAGACGAACACGCCGAGCATGAGTGCGGCGAGGCTAAAGGCAGTGATTTGAGCATATGACATCGATTGAAGGGCGCTTGTTTAAGTTGTTACCCGCTCCGGGTGCAAGACTTAACTCCAATCAGACACCGGGAAGCTGTATTTGGGTTCAAAATCATCCGGAAACTGTTGAAACGCTCCCCGGCCCCTTCGCATACTCACCCGGCATGAATTCATCCCACCGCACATCCTGGATCTTCGGGAGCCTCCTGGCCGGACTGCTGGCCATCCGGGTCTACGGAATTAGCACGGACTTCTGGCTGGATGAAATATGGGTACTCAACAGCCTGGAGCAGCTGAACGGCTTCGGGGAAATCTTCACCCGCTTCCGCTTTCCCAACAACCACCTGCTGAATACCTGCTGGATGTACGCGGTTTACCCCCAGGACGGCTGGATACCCTATCGCCTGCTCTCCCTCCTGACCGGTTGTGGACTGCTTGTCCTGATCGGTTGGCAAAAGGACCCCCGCATCCGCCATACTGAACTGCTGTTTATCGGCGGATCCTACGCCATGATCATCCTGGCCAGTGAAGCCCGGGGCTACGCGCCCCTCGTCTTCTTCGCCTATGCCGCCTGGCGCTGCCTGCCGGATCCGAGCCGGCCAAATGGCAAGCGCATCCTCCTCTTCGCCCTGTGCTGTGTCCTGGGCGCGCTGGCCCAGGCGACGTTTATTTTCTTCCTCGGCGGAGCGGCACTCTCCGTCCTCGCAAAGGCCCTGCAAGCGAAAGACCGGCAGGCGGCCCTGGCCCAGGCCCTGCGCATCCTGTTTATCCCGCTGGGCAGTTTTGCCGCGGTGTACCTCCTCTTTTACCGGCACCTGCACGCGGTTATCCCAAAGGAGATTCCCTACCTCGACTGCCTGTTCACCACCGTGGCGCATCTCTTCGGACAGGATGACGGATCATCCAGCCTGCGGTGGATCCTGCTCGGTATCTTCCTGCTCTGCAATGGCTGGATTCTCCGGCATTCGTGGCAACGCAACCGCCCGCAGGCCATT
>JAYGFS010000253.1:0-4289 GCA_046581765.1 Verrucomicrobiota bacterium | reverse complement strand
CCCAGGGGACGGCGAGCGCGGTGTCGGCCCCGGTCCAGCCGAAGGCCAGGTGGGCGCGGCCGTAAAAGCGATCATGGATTTCGCGCGGGGTGATGTCCCGGTCCCCGAGGGCCAGTGTCCAGGGTTTCACCCGTCCCCCGGTCAAGGGGCTGCGGGGGACCTTCATCGCCCCGTAACCCACGGGTTGGCCGGTATCCTGGCAAAGGGCCGCGGGGACCGTGCCCACGTCGCAGCCGAGGTATCCGCCGCAGAGATAACTGGGCAGGTGTCGTGCCAGCACCCGGACGATGGGCAGGCCCTGCGCCTCCGCCGCGCGCAGGCCCAGCAGGGCGTACATCGAGTGGCCGATGATCCCGCTCACCGCAGGATCCCCCGGGGGATTCGGCCGCCCGGGCCCGGTGCCCGCCACAGAACCGTGATTGCTCGTTTCACGCGCCTAAGCCTAGCGGGCGGGCGGCGGCGGTCAAGCATGGGGCAGGGCTATTCACGGGCCGCCACCGGTTCCACCCCTGTCCCCGATTCGCTTTGCCTTTCGGGCCGTGGGCTGGCAGGTTGGCGGCATGAAGTCACCCCGTGCTTTTGCCCTCCTCAGCTTGTTTTCGACAAATTCAAGGGCGGACACCGATGGAACGGGGAAGGCGTTTATCTGCTGTTTGAAAAAGCACTGAAATAGAGCCCTGCCATGTATCGCTTGTTTTTGCTGTTCGCACTCATCGCCGGTCCCCTTGTTCAAGCTGCTTGGGAAAAAACCAACGTTCCCAAAGGATTCAAAATGCCCCGGCCAATCACCTTGGAGGAATCGATTGCTTCCTTCCAAACGAAGCCCGGGCTGGGCATCGAGTTGGTGGCGGCCGAGCCGCTGGTGATGGATCCCATCAACCTGGACTTTGGGCCCGACGGTAAACTGTGGGTGGTGGAGATGGCTGACTATCCCCTGGGAATGGACGGCAAGGGCAAGCCGGGCGGGCGCGTGCGATGCCTGGAGGACCGTGACGGCGATGGGCGATATGACACCTCGACCCTGTTCCTCGAGGACCTCAATTTCCCGACCGGGGTTAAAGCTTGGAGGAATGGGGTCTTGGTCATTGGCGCCCCGGATCTAATCTACGCGGAGGATACCGATGGGGATGGAAAAGCCGACCAACGCAAGACCCTGTTTCGCGGGTTCGGCGAAGGCAACCAGCAGCATCGCGTCAATGGCTTGGTCTGGGGACTGGACAACTGGCTCCATATCGCCAACGGAGACAGCGGGGGCAAACTGGAATCCTTGCAGACGGGTGAAAAACTGAACCTGGGTTCATTCGATCTGAAAATTCGCCCGGACAGCGGCGAAATGAAGCTAAGCTCCGGCATGACCCAGTACGGGCGAACACGGGACGACTTTGGCAATTGGTTCGGCAACAATAATGCAACGCCCCTCTGGCAATACGTCCTTCCCAACGAGAAGCTCGTTCGAAACCCTCACGTCATATACCCGAGTGCGGTCCACCAGGTACCTGAGAATCCAAGGGCGCCAAGGGTTTTCCCCTCGAGCAAGCCCGCTCCTCGCTACAACAACCCGGTTTCAGCCAGCCACGTCACCTCGGCATGCGGAACCAGCCTGATGAGAGACCACCGGCTCGGCTCGTCCTTCTACGGCAACGCCTTCATTTGCGAACCTGTCCACAACCTGGTCCACCGCCAAGTGCTCTCACGGAAAGGCATCACCTTCCACGGTCGTCGTGGTGAGGACGAAACCGAGTCCGAATTCCTCACCTCGACGGACCCATGGTTTCGTCCAGTCTCCAGCGTAACCGGACCAGATGGAGCCCTCTGGGTGGTGGACATGCACCGCTACGTGATCGAGCATCCAAAGTGGATCCCGGAAAATTGGCAAAAAGTCATCAACCTGCGGGCGGGAAGCGATCGCGGCCGAATCTATCGCGTGGTGAGCAAGGAAACGGGCCCTGCCGTCCACGAGAACTTGGCCAGTCTCCCAAGCAAGGAACTGGTGAAGAAACTTTCGTCCGGAAACGGTTGGACACGCGACATGGCTCACCAGTTGTTGTTGTGGAGGAAACCGCGGGCCGCTGACCTCAAGGGCTGGCAGAAAGAAGCCTCCAACTTGGGAAAAATGCATTTCCTGAGCCTGCTTGATGGGCTGGGGAGGCTTGCGGCAGAGGACATCCAGTTGGCCCTTGCCACGAAGGAGCCCGACGTGCAGGCCCATGCCCTCCGATTCGTGAGTCCAGCCAATGCAAGCCCGAAGCTGATTCGGCAAATCGCTGAATTGGCCGTCTCCCACCATGCCAAGGTCCGTTTTCAGGCGGCCTTGGCCCTCGGGGAAATCACCGCGAAGGAAGCGGGACGGAGTTTGGCCCGCTCAGCCTTGGCCGACTCATCTCCTTACCACCGGGCCGCCGTCATGAGTTCGCTGGTCCCACACTTGAACATGGTGATCGAAACCATCGCCCATGCGAATGCCGAAGACGTTCTTCCCCTTCTCGATCCCCTGTTCGCAACCACCATCGCCACCGGCAACGAATCGGGAACCGCTCGGCTCCTGTCCATCGGAAAACCCGACAACTCCATACGCCACGATGCCTATGTCTCCATGCTGGCAACCCTGGACAGGCGCAACCTTGACCTGGCAAGCTTTGCCCAAAAGGCCTCACCTGCGCTGAGATCGGCCTTGCAATCCCAATCAAGATTAATGGCGAGGACCCGGGCCAAGGTGGAAGATACTTCCCTCACCACCCAAAACCGAATTGCCGCGATGGCCCTGCTGGGCCGCTCGCCCACCATGCTCGAGGAGGACGTCGCCTTCCTGCGCTCCCTGTTGTCTCCCCAAACAAGGCCCGAGGTCGCCCAGGCCGCGGTTCGACGCCTCGCGAAACTTCAACGATTCAAGGAAATCCTGAAACACTGGTCCCGCGTCAGTCCAAAGCTCCACGCCACCATGATCGGGCAATGCCTGGGCAGCGAGGACGGGTGCTTGTATTTCCTGGATCAAGTGGCAAGCGGAGATGTTGCCCCTGCCTCGATCGACGCCTCCTCCCGCGATCAATTCCTCAAGCATCGGAACGGCTCCGTGAGCAAAAAAGCAAAGGACGTGTTCAGAAAAGCCATTAACGCGAATCGGCAGGCCGTGGTGCAATCATTCGCGGCCGCACTCAAGCTGAAAGGACATTCGCGGGCGGGACGGGAACATTTTAAGGTTCTTTGCTCGGCATGTCACAAGCTCGACGGCATCGGGGTCTCCCTCGGAGCCGACCTGGCGGCCCTGAGCGACAAGTCCACGCCCTCCATGCTGACGGCCATCCTTGACCCCAATCGAGCCGTCGAGGACAAGTTTCTGCTCTACGTCATTACCTTGATCGACGGATCCGCAACCGCCGGCATGATTCATGGCGAGTCAGCAAACACCATCACCCTCCAGGCCATGGACGGCTCCAGGCAGCAGCTCCTGCGCTCTCAAATCAAGGGCATGCAAAACACGGGGCGTTCCGCCATGCCTGAAGGGTTGGAAGGCGCCCTGGACCCGCAAAAACTCGCTGACCTCATCACCTTCATTCAAACGGCAACCACCCCTGCTAAAAACCCTCAATGACCGACCCATGAAAAAAGCAATTCTACTCCCAGGCCTGTTGCTCACCTGTCTCTCCAACCTTGGCGCCGACGAACCGCGTTCCCTGTTCATCGAAGGCTATTCGGGTCTGCTCAGTTACGCTCCCGGGGAGGAACTCCAGCTGCATACCTCCACCAGCGCCCGGCAGTTCGAGATTCAGATCAAGCGGCACGGAGCCAAGACGGAAACCGTATTTTCCAAATCCGGCATCCGCGGCGCCGAACACAAAATTCCCGAGAATGCCTCCTCGCATGGCTGCAAATGGCCCGTTGGCTTCAAGATGACGCTACCGGCCGACTGGAAAAGCGGGTACTACGAAGTTTCGTTGAGGGTGGAGGACCGCGGCGGAAAATTCGTTCATCGCAATCGACGGACCGCCGAGGGCAGTTGCTATTTCATCCTCCGGGCGGCCCATCCGGGCAGCACATCAAAAATTCTCCTCCAGTTATCCGTGAACACCTACAACGCCTACAACAATTGGGGCGGGTCCGGACTTTACAGCTTCCATGGCCGGGCCAAGCTCCAGGGGCATCGGGTCTCCTTCAACCGACCGCCTCGCAGTCTCTTCAACAAATGGGAAGAGCCCTTCGTGGCATGGGCGGAAAGCAATGGGTACGCCTTGGAATACGCTTCCAACATGGATCTCGCGTTGCGACCTGAAATCCTCCAGCACTACCGGCTC
>JAYGFS010000237.1:0-3501 GCA_046581765.1 Verrucomicrobiota bacterium | reverse complement strand
TTCAAAAAAAGAAGCGGCCAAGTACGCGAAATACCCGGATGCCCAGAAAAATTTCTACGGAGAAATATCCGGCATGGATACCGCCTTTGGCAAACTCCGCGACGCGCTGGGCCCCCTGGGTATTCGGGATAACACCCTTCTCTGGTACTGCAGTGACAACGGTGGGCTGAAAGTCGAGTCGAGCGGCGGACGGGGCAAGAAAGGTTCGGTGTACGAGGGCGGACTGCGTGTGCCGGCCCTCCTGGAATGGCCCGCACGAATCAAAAAACCGATGGTCACCAGGATGCGATGTAATACGACCGACATCTTTCCGACCCTGCTTGAGATCGTGGGGGTTAAACGACCTGACATTCCCATGGATGGCATCAGCCTGGTCGCCCTGCTCGACGGCAAACAGGAGCACCGCGAGAAGGGAATGGGCTTCTGGAGTTACCCCGGCAACGGGATACGCACGCCGAGCAATGAGTGGATGGCTGAACTACTCAAGGCGCAAGCGGCCGGTGCGGAACCTGAGCAACCGGAACGACTGCGCCTGGATGCGGGCAGGATCAAGAAGCAATACGAATCGAAAGTCCTGCCCGGACATGCGGCCTGGATCAGCGGGGATTACAAGCTCCATCGCATGGTAAAAAAGGGAAAGGTGAGCTGGGAGCTGTACCACCTGAACGATGACATGGGGGAAACATCCGATCTGGTCCGGGAGCAGGCCGAACGCGCAGCAGGAATGAAGAAGGCCTTGACGACCTGGCAGCAATCCGTGATCGACAGCCTGAACGGCAAGGATTACTGAAGCCCCGCGAGTTCCGGGCCTTCCCTGAAGGTATCCCCCGAGGCGTTTTCACCCATTGATTTTTTAATCGCTAATCCCTATATTAGGTGGCTTATGCGCCCCATCATCTCCATCCTGTTCTGCGCACTTCTCAACCACGGGATTCGTGCCGCCCCGGTGATCAATGAGATCCTGACCGAAAACGACCGGCTCTTTCTCGATGCCGACAATGACTCCCCGGACTGGATCGAGATCTACCACCCCGGGCCGGGCAGCCTCGACCTGGCAGGCTACTACCTGTCCGATGACACCAACCTGACCCAATGGGCATTTGCTTCGAATACCGTCATGTTGGCGAACAGCTACCTGCTGGTCTACGCCTCGGGAAAGGACCGCCGTGATCCCACCGGCGAGCTGCACACGAATTTTTCCCTCCAGAACAGTGGCGAGTCCATCATCCTCACCGCACCGGATGGTACGAGCCTGGTCAGCGCGATCGACCCCTACCCCGAGCAACGACGCAACATTTCCTATGGACGCCTGTCGGGCGGCGGGTCGCTCGGCTTTTTTGAAACACCGAGCCCCGGAGCCCTAAACAACGCCGGGGTCATCGATTTTGTCAAGGATACCCAGTTCTCCACCATACGCGGTTTTCACACGGCCAGTTTTTTCCTGAGCATTACCTCCAGTACACCCAACGTAACCGTCCGCTATACAACCGACGGAAGTCCGCCGAGTGAAAGCTTGGGCTTCGTCTATGTCTCCCCGATCTTCATCAACCAGACGACAACGATTCGCGCCATGGCTTACCGCGGCGGCTGGAAGTCGACGAACGTCGATGCACAAAGCTATATCTTCCCGTCGGATGTCATTAACCAGGCAGAGATAAAAGATGATATTATAAACGATCCCCGTTACACCGGCCAGATCGATACAGCTCTTCGCTCCTTACCCGTCGTCTCCCTGCAATTCACGGATAGCGATCTCTTCGGCATCAATGGCATCTATGAGAATCCACATCTCAGCGGAGACACCTCTGAACGGGCGGTTCACATCGAATACTTCAACCCGAACGACCCTGAAGACACCTTTCATATCGCGGGCGGCGTCCGCATCCACGGGGGCAATGCACGTAGCCATCCCAAGAAATCCCTCCGCCTGTATTTTCGGGCAGAATACGGCGACAATCGACTGAATCATGACCTGTATCCAGACTCGCCGGTAAAGAGCTTCAAGCGCCTGCTCCTGCGTGCGGGCGGGCATGATGCCTGGACCTTCAAGTCGAGCTGGGACCAGGCCTCCTATATCCGCAATGAATTCCTCCACCAGGTCCAGCTCGCCATGGATCAGCCTTCCCCCCGGGGAAAACTCGTGCACGTGTATCTCAACGGGGCGTACTGGGGCTTTTACGACCTCCAGGAACTGCCGCACGCCGACTATTATGCGGACTACCACGGGGGCGAGAAACTGGACTGGGATGTGATCAAGCACGGGGGCGATGCAGAGGACGGGGACTTGAGCGCCTGGAACGAATTGATGAGCCGGACCGCCTCGCCGACGAGTTCCGACGCAGCCTACGCACAGGTCCAGGAATATATCGACCTCGATAACTTTATTGATTCCATGATACACCGGATTTGGAGCAGCGACGAAGATTGGCTCGGCCCGATGTCGCGCAATGGGGACGATATCACATGGTTTCACAACAAAAACTGGTACGCGGCCCGAAAATCCCGCAATGGCACCCAGCCCTTCCGCTTCTACTGCTGGGATGCTGAAATGTCGATGGGGATTCCTTTCGCTGCCTCCCGGGGATACGAGAACAACCTCACCCTGGTGGACGATACAAATTCGCCCGGCCAGATCTACGACGCCCTGCGCAGTCATCCCGCCTTTCGCGTTCGCTTCGGCGATCGCCTCCACAAACACTGTTTTAACGATGGCCCGTTCACCAGCACGCGCCTGAAGTTGAGCTGGACCAGCCTGGTCAACCAGGCTGAACTTCCAATGATTGCCGAATCTGCACGCTGGGGACTTGAGGCTTGGGGCTCCCCCCGGACCACGGTCTATACCAAGGACGATCAGTGGCGCCCGGCAGTCGACTGGGTGCACGACACCTTTCTCACCTTCCGGACCACCGAGGTGCTGAGTCAGTTTCAAACCATCGGGCTGTATCCATCGGTAGCGGCCCCCACGTTCAGCCATAACAGCGGGCGCTTCGACACAGGCTTCACCCTGAGCATGACGTCCCCTGGAAGCCCGGGCGTCTTGTACTACACGCGCAACGGGGAAGATCCGATGAACGCGGTTACCCAACCCAGCGTCGACCTGATCGATGAGAGCACCAACGTCCGGGCCCTGGCGCCCACCTTTGGCAATGGGGGCGCCACCCTGGGCAACAGCTGGATTCAGGTGGCCGATCCTGCCAATATCGCCTCGTGGAAAAGCGGGGCGAACGGCGTGGGATATGAAACCTTTCCCGCGGATTACGCCAGCTTGATCCAGGTGGATGTTTCAGAAATGTCGGGGGTGAACGCCACCTGCTTCGTCCGCATCCCCTTCAGCATCCCGGACCAGGCCACCCTGGACGCGGTGGGCACGCTCACCCTGAATATGCGCTATGACGACGGGTATGTAGCCTACCTGAACGGCACGCGTATCGCGGCACGAAACGACCCTCCCCTGGCCGACCTGGACTGGATCGCTACGTCCTCCGCCCAGCACCCCGACAG
>JAYGFS010000018.1:0-17962 GCA_046581765.1 Verrucomicrobiota bacterium | reverse complement strand
GGCCGGATGATGTCGATCATCTGCCACAACACCGACCTGGGCGATGGGTGGGAACGCGAGGGCGAAAACCATTGGTATTTCAAGGAATTTTCTGAGAAGAAAGCCTTTCCCATGGGAATAAATATCGTTTTCTGGGCCATGACCCATTAATTCAGTGCGGCGTGCCGTACGGTGCACGGCTTCGATTTTGAAACGAAAGGATCGCTGTGAGTGAATTTGAAGAAACCTATGCACTGGATCGGCAAGCGGTCGAAAAAATTGCCGAAACCCACAACAAAATCCGCACCGAGTTAGGCAAGGTGATCATCGGGCAGGAGGAGGTCATCAATCAAATCCTGCTGGTGCTGCTTTCCGGCGGACATGCCCTGCTCACCGGGGCACCCGGCCTGGCGAAGACCCTGCTGATCAAGACCATTGCGGAACTGTTTCACCTGAGCTTTCAACGGATCCAGTTCACCCCCGACCTGATGCCGGCGGACATCACCGGAACTGAAATCCTCGAGGAAGGTGAACACGGGCGGCAGATGAAGTTTGTACCCGGCCCGCTCTTCGCCAACATGGTCCTCGCCGACGAGATTAACCGGACACCCCCCAAGACGCAGGCCGCACTGCTCGAGGCCATGCAGGAACACCAGGTGACCATCGCGGGTACGCGACATGTGCTTGAGGAACCCTTCTTTGTGCTCGCCACGCAGAATCCCATTGAAATGGAGGGTACCTATCCCCTCCCGGAAGCCCAGCTGGACCGATTCATGTTCAACATTTTCGTCGACTACCTGGACGAGGACGATGAAGTTGCCGTGGTTGCCCAGACCACGGCCCGGGAAACGGAGGCACTGAAACCCATTCTCACCGGGGAGGACGTCCAGCAATTTCATGCCGTGGTACGCAAGGTGCCGATCGCGGAGGAGATCGTGCGCTATGCGGTTCGCCTGGCCGCGGCTTCACGACCGGGGAATACGGATGCGGCTGACTTCGTGAAGGAATGGGTAAGCTGGGGAGCGGGTCTACGTGCCGCGCAGTATCTCGTACTTGGAGCCAAGGCGAAGGTCCTGCTGGATGGGCGCACGCACGTCACGAAAGAAGATATCCGCGCCCTCGCCACCCCCGTCCTTCGTCACCGGATCCTGGTGAACTACCGGGCAGAAGCCGAGGGGATGACGGCGCAGACGGTGATCGACAAGTTACTCGAGACGATGCCCTGATGCACGCGGTCTCCCGGATCAGCCAAACAACCCGCTGAGTTGCACGCAGCCGTTCACCAGGACACCTACCATCCCACTTGCCCCGTGCCAGATGATGGCATTCAGAGGGGTGAACAGGATGGCCAGGATAGCAAAAAAGGCGATCTGGCTGGCCATGGCCGGATCGATACCGCGCATCGACGGCACCCAGTGTTCATAGATATGCCATCCATCCAGGGTGGGTATAGGCAGCATGTTCAACAGGAACAAGGCGGCGTTTAGCCAACTCACCTGCCACAGCAGCTTCGTGACATATTCCGTTTCGATGCCCGTGAGCGTGATGATGGTCACCGCGATTCCGCTGACCAGGAACAGGATCAAATTCATGGCGGGACCGGCAAAAGCCACCAGCACTTCCCCGTACTTGTGACGCCGAAGCACCGAGGGGTCGACCGGCACCATTCCCCAGGCCAGCCCCGCGATAAACAGGAAAAAGAGCGACCCACTTTTCATCTGTATCAATGGATTAAGCGAGAGATGCCCCTCGCGGGCCGCCGTGTCATCGCCCAGCTTAAACGCCATGGCCGCGTGACCGTATTCGTGCAGGCAGATCGAGAACATGACGATGCCCACGCGGCTGCAATACGACCAGAGATCGCCGGGTTGGCCGGAGATTAACTTGAAAATAAACAGATCGCCCATAAAACCATGCCTACCCCATCCCATAAGCGGCATCAACCTAATCCCATGAAGTATCTGGAAGCACATACCTCCGGGACCATCCTGCGCCTGCGGGTCATCCCGGCGGGAGCCGCCTAACGGCTGAAAAATCGCAAGGCGTTGGCGGTGGTATACGCGGCCAGGGTTTCGAGTTCACATCCGCGGAGCTCCGCGAGCAGGCGGGCGACCTCGAGCACGTAGGCGGGCTCGTTGCGCTTACCCCGGTACGGTACGGGGGCCAGGTAGGGGGAATCGGTTTCGATCAACAGGCGCTCGTCGGGCACCTCCGCAGCCACTTCGCGCAGGGCATCGGCGTTCTTAAACGTAACAATCCCGCTGAAGCTGATCATGAAGCCCAGGTCGATTAAGCGCCGGGCAAAAGACAGGCTGCCGGTAAAACAATGCAGGACACCGGGCGCGGCATCCGTGCGAGGCCAGCGGGCCGCGTAGTCCGCAAGCAGCCTCAGGGTATCCTCATCGGCCTCGCGACTGTGGACGACCACCGGTTTGCCCAGCCCGGCGGCGATATCCAGGTTGTCCACAAACAAGCGCCGCTGGGCCTCGGCACTGTCCGCCGAATAGTGATAGTCCAGGCCGGTTTCGCCAATGCCCACGACCCCCTCCCCCCGGGCGAGATCGAGCAAGGCCTCCAGGTCGTGCACCTTTCCCGCTTCATCGCGATCGTAGCCCACAACGCCATACACCTGGTCCGGATATGCACGGGCAAGCTCGACCGCCAGGCGATTGGCTTCATCGCTACCCCCAATGGCAACGAGGGGCGACACCCCGGCCTCGGCCGCACGTGAAATCAGGCCCTCGACCTCGCCTTCCGCATGGAAGCTGTCAAAATGCAGATGCGAATCAATTACCTGCATCGGGGGTCCGGGGCACCTGCGGCACGGTTATCTGGTCCAACCATTTTTCGGTCGGATGCCCCTTGAGCAGGCTCAGGGCCTCCGCCTTGATCGTGTCCGCTTCCTCTTGCCGTTGCAGCAGCTTGGCCAGGTAAATGGACTTGGCCGCACAGCGGACAACGAATCCGGGATCGGTGGCTTCGCGCATCAGCTTGAGGAACTCCGACTTCGCATCCGTCATCAGGTTGTTGGCCGCATACAGATCGGCGAGTTTCTCCCGAAGCAGGAAACTGCCCGTCTGCCTGATCTTGGCCCGGCAATAATCCATGGCAATGTTAAATTGGGTGCCCCGGACAAGGCGATTGATGATCCGAATATACGCCCAATCCAGGTCCGGATGCTTATCCGCTTCCAGGTGTTGAATCGTCTCCTCAAGGCTGAACTTCATCGGTTGATACAGTGGATCTCCGATCAGGGTCATCTGCCAGGAAAGCGCCTTCATGGACATGTACATGCTGTCCGCCAGGTTATATCCCCGGAGCAGCCGGTCCGAGAAGATCAGGAGGTTGGGTGTCTGGTCGAGATACGGTTCGTCTACACAGCCCATCGTCGCGGACGCGCCACGGGCGATGAGCGGACCGGCCCAGTATTCACTGTCCGTACGCAGCTTCATCCCGCTGAAGGAGTGCAGGTGATAGGCGATGGCCCCCGGCATCATTTTAAAGCCCTCGACCGTAAACGGGCCGTTCACATGCTCGGCATACCATCCAAGGTACACGACCGGCTTATACATGGGATACTCGCTGCCCCACGTGTTGTCGTTCGCATTCTTGTAACACTCGAAGCCTTCGCGTTTGAAACGCTCATAGGACTCCAGGATCCAATAGTTGCCCCGTGGGTATGCCCCGAGGATATCGAAATAAGCACCGCCAAGCAGGCCGTAGCGATCATGCTCGATCGATTGATCAATCATGTCGCGCACCTGTTGCGGTGCAGGGCCATCCAGGCGGGTGGCCAGGATGAAAAAGAGCCCATTTACCGGATTGTTGATGACCAGCCCGTCGTAAAAAGGGTTCACATAAATGCCGGAACGATCATACTTTTCCAGGAGCAGGCAGGCGAGTTCCGAATCTACCGCGGCCCCATCGCGGCGCAACATCTGGCTGGTGTAACCCGTGCGGTTTTGAATGGCCTGAAGGGGCTTGGACTTCGTGCTGTTGATACGGACCGGCACGCCGTACATGGACACCAGGTAACGGAAATGCATCTCGCTGGTTGCCCAGTGAATCCGGCGCTCCCCCTTGAAAATATTGGCCCGGGGACGTTGGCTGATAAATTTTTTATCGCGCAGCACCTTGAGGAGTGGAACCTGGATCTGTTCGATATAGTCGGCCCGGCTGATGCGTTCCCGGTCGGACATCGGCAACGCGATCAGGTTGCCCGCCGGAATGCCGCGCTGCTTGAGGTAATAGCGGGCCAGCTCCATGGACTTGGGGCTGCTTTGGTTCGCGAGCACAAGGACCTCTTCAGGGGTCGCATAGAGCGCCCCTGCGTAACTGAATAATATACCAAAAATGATCCGTGATTTCATACGCTCACGCGCTGACAGTATACGGCATGGAAGACGTTCAACAAGATTATCCGGTGCCGGATGCGGGCAGCCGGAACCGGGATGGTGCCGGGTCAGGGAGCTGAAGCCTCGAGTCGCAGGTAGATCAACTCGTTTGATCCGAAGGGAGGGGCATAGTTGAGCTGCCAGGTTTCTTCCTGGCTGCCGTCGGCCTGGGGGGATGGGGAACCCACGACCATAGCCGGCACGAAAAACCAGCTCAGTAAATCGATGGATCCACGCACGGCAAAGCTCAGGTCTCTCGCCCCCGGCAGCCGGCTGAAACGAAGGTCGACGAGAGGCGAGTGGCGGTCGAAGCGCCAGGTGGGCAGGCGTGCGCTGGCGGAGGAGCGGGGATCGTTTCCGAGCATGTACTCCAGGTCATTGCTCAGGCCATCGGCATCCGGGTCGGCCACCCCCCCGGAGATCGCAGGATCCACCTGTTCAAGCGGGGTGAAAAAGCGCTCGTCCCACTCCGAGCGGGGGTCGCCGGCAAGGCGACCCGGCGTGCCACCGGGCGTGATACCCGCGCGCCAGCTGCTTGCCAGGCTGTGATCGGGGTTGCCGGCAGGTGCGTGGAGCTCCAGCGAGTAACCGAAACCATCCGGCAAAGTGGGCCAGGGGATGTCGTCGTCGTAGCGAAAGTCCCGGATGGTCTGTCCGCCGGTTCCACTGATGCGCAGGCGTTCCCCCTCGTTTGCCAGGGATTGCGGACCGAACACGCCAGCTATCGGCAAACCCGGTCCATAAACCTGTTCAAAGGCCGCCTGGTTGCGGACAACCAAGACCGTTTCTCCTGGACCGAGCGTACTCAGCGCAGTACCTGCGAAGGTAAATGCCACGGCCTCCGAGACCGCGACATCACTGATGTCTATGGGATGTAAGCTAATATTCTGCAGCTCGAGGTACTCGGTGTCGTTCGTGCCGGCGGGATGGTACATGATCTCCGAAACGACGAGGTTCCCCGGGCCGGCGGGATACAGGTTGCCGGTGTTGGATAGGGTTATGCTGTCCGTGACCGCAAGTTGACCCTGGTAGTCAAAGCCCTCGAGCTGGATCAGGTTTGCACCCGGCAGGAGCGGGAACTCGATCGCCCAGGAGTCCTTGTCAACCCAGCTTATGTCCAGGGGCACGGGATCACCTGCACGTTGGATCGTGCGAATATCCACCCAGGCATCCCCTTCCAGGGTATAGCTTGCCGCACTCACCCCGAAGTCGCTTCCCCCGTTCGAGGTGATGGCGAAGCTGACCGGGGCGACATTGCTCTCCAGTTGGCTGCGCGCACTCGCGGCACGGGCCCCGATAAAGGCCAGGTGTGAGCTGAAGGCTTGTCCGGCCAGTAACTGGCCGTAGTGGTCGGCCCAGGCCTGCATGTAGCCCGTGTTCCAGGTGGTGTCCATGAGATCATCGAGGTAGCCGAGATAGCGCCGCCGGTACTTCGGGTCGGCGTTCACAAAACTGCTTAAATCCTGGTTTTGAAAAATCGATCGCGTGGTGCTGTAGGAAAAGTCCATATCGTGTGGAAAGTACAGGGCCTTCCCATCCGAAGGCCGGAAATAGAACATGCCATTGTGCGAGCTGTTGGCCGGGTACGAATCCCCTGAACCCGTGAGGACCGCCATGGCCATGGCGCGCAACCACTGGTCGGTATCGATAAGGGCATCCGCCTGCTGGGTAAAGGCCACCCCGGAGAGGTCAAAGGTGCGGACGTACTCGATCAGGCGGTGATAATCGTCGCGGGCGCGGTTGTTCTTGATCAGGAAGTTCCACCGATAGTTTTCCGGGTCATCTCCCAGGTCTCGAAGCCTCGTGCCAACCACCCCATCACCTTGCGGTGTTTTGTACCCGTTCGCATCCGCGTTTCGGGGGTAATAAATCAGCTCGTATTCAAAGAGGCCGCCATCGCCGCCATCGCTGAACTGACCGTCGAGGAAAACATTTCCATACCGGGCAAGCTGGAGCATGGCGGTACTGGTGTGATTGGGACTCGGCGCGATGAGCTTGACCAGGTCATTGTACCGTGAAGGGACCATGCCCGCGTGATTCAGCAGGTGATCCTGGAGGATTTCCCGCTGGCCCACGGTCTGGCCCTCCGAGCGGTCGATCGCAAACGCCCGGTGGATACCCCGGAATAGGCGGTCCGGCTGAAATCGCAGCTTGAAGCCAATGCGATTATCGCTCACCCGCCCGCGCTCGCTGCTTTTCAGGCGGATGCCCACGTCGTAATACACCTCGCTTTCCCGGTAGATCACCGTGCACCCTAAATGCTCGTTGCTCATGAGATGAATATTCGTCAACTGGAAGGCGAGGTCCTCCGGCGTCATCATGATCCGCAGGGTATGCAGGCCATTCTGGGATGCCTGCCCGTCCTGGACCTTGTACAGGGCCCGGCCATCCGCTCCGGGGGCCGGAAAGCTTGAGGCGAGGCCGAGGTTATCCGCTCCGTCGGCATAAAACTGAACCACGCTGGCGGCGGCCTGGCCGGGAATCGCAGCCCGGTACCGGGCATTCGTCACCGCTTGCATGGAGACGGAATTCCAGGCACCGCTTCCCACGCGGTACCAAAGCAGCAGGCTTGCCGGGTCGACGCCAGCCGGATCCCTCACCTCGGCCGACACCATCACCGGTTCGCCCGCGTCCGGAACCACCGGGTCGTGCTGAAAATGGCTCCAGGTCGGACCGGTGTTGGCCATGTACCGGGAGTTAATGGCACCGGGCGTTCCGGCTTGTCCGGGCACCTCGACCAGGTGCCGTTTCGGGAAACGATTGAAGTACAGGCGGGTCAACACCTGGTTGGAACCCTCGACCCAGCGCGCGCGAAAGGATATCTCGTAGATCGTCCCGTTATTTACGGATTCCCCGTTAGCCAGGGTGGTATCCAATTGGTTGTGCATATGCTCGGTCGGGCCGAGGGCGAGCAGGCGCAGGACCGGGTTGCCGGGAGCATCCGGATCGGGGACCACTTCACAGTGGCGATGATTTCCGCGTGGGCGCCAGGAACTCAGGCCGGTGCTGAAGCTGCCGTTTTCGATCAGTTGAACCGCCGCTCCATCCGGGTCCGCCACCACGGACAAGTCATCCAGGAGCACTTCACCCGAGTCGAGGAGGCCGATAACAAAATCGCGCCACTGGGCATCGGGTCCGACCGCACTGGCCGAGACGACACTGCGAAAGGTGTAATTGCTCCAGGATGTTTGGCCGGAGCTGTCCGAGCCCTGCCATGATTCGGCCCGGGCGTTATCGGCCCAGGGATTGCGCAACTCGAGCGAGACGCCTCCACCGTCGGCGGCGTAGGGCCAGGCCCCGTCATCATGATAATGCACCTCGTCGGCCGGGTTGTTGGCCGCATCCCGAAGCGCGATCAGCTCGCCACGGTTGGAGAGCGACCCGGAAAAATTGCTGATGACGAGGTAGCTTCCGGCCGCGAGAACCTGGCCGGTGGGAAAGGTGTACCGCACGCCACCGTCCAGTTCCCACCCGGACAGGTCGACCGCGGTCCCGCCACGGTTGCTGAGCTCGATCCATTCCTCGGCGGACTCGATAAAGTTGGTTCCCTCGCGGATCGGAGATCCGTGGTACAGGATCTCATTGATCACGATATCGGTATGGAAGGCGAAGGAATTCGTGAGGCCGGGTGTCGGGTTATCGGGAAAGAGCCAACGGCCCGGAAATACCGATGAGCGCCCACGCAATCGATTGGTCGCGACACGTGCATCGAGGACGCGTTGGCGGTTGGGTGACAGTACCAGCACTTTCTCCCCGGCTTGTACGCCATTGGTTGAGATCGCAAGTACCGCCCCGGCCGAGAGGGTCTGGTTGCTGAACACCACCTCCCGTGCCGGGTCGTTTTCAGTCGAGAGCACGTAGCCATCCAGGTCGAGCTCCGCTCCGGACAGGTTGACCAGCTCAATGAACCCGTTGCTGCTCGTCGCGGCACTGATCTCGTTTAACGCCAGCACCGGTGGCAGGCGCGGATCGGGACTCTCTTCCCTGGCCTCCAGGACCAGGTCGAAGAAGTGTCGCGTTCCGGAAATCGCCTTGTGGACCTCAACCGCGACGACATTGCTCCCGGTCAATAGATCCGCGGCCGGCAAGTCGAAACGGCCGGGCAAGGCGGGGTCGGTCAGGTCGCCAAGCGCGGGGGTATCGTATCCAACCGGGCCGGCCGGCAGGTTATAACGATAGATTTCCACGCCGTTCAGGTAGATCACGGCCCCGTCGAGAATCTCCGGGACGAGTTCCAGCGTGGCCAGGTCCACGCTGCCGGTAAAATCGAAGCTGGCTCGAAAATAGACCGTCGTCGCGGCCGCGGAAATCGCGGTGGAACCGAAATCGCCCAGCCCATAGCGCCCGCCCAGATAGGCAAAAACCGCATCGAGATCATCACTGCTCAGGACATCCCTGTACATGAGCAACTCCGCGACATCACCCTTGAAACCATTCTCCGTGATCGTCGCGTGCCGGCCGATATTCATGGCCGGGGCGGTGAGGGCAGACCCGTTGTCCGGGGAGGTGCCTTCCAGGACCCCGTCGACCCAGATCTCAAAGCGGCTGGCCGGCCGGTTTCGCCGCAGGGTGAGCAGTTGAAAATCCGTGAGGGAGATGGCGCTGCTGGAGACCGGTCCGCCCAGGCCCGAGCCGTTATCGTAGCGGGTTTGGTAGCCAAAACGCCCTCCGACGGCCTTCAGGGAGACCAGCGGATTCCCACTCGGGATCAGCGCCCGGTCGAACATGTAGTCGCCTGAACCCGAATTTATGCCTCCATCGTCCTGGACCCCGTTCGCACGCAGGACCATTAAATAGACGAAGCTGTCTGTAGGATTGATCCCCGGAGTCTGCGCGGCCCGGCATTCATCCGTAAGGCCATCGAATCGCACCACGGCGTGTCCCTCGACCACGTTGTCGAAATATTGCGGGTTTCCATTCGCGGTGGTGTGTTGGGCTATACCGTCACCCAGGGCGGTATCGTTCCAGCCGCTGATGATATCGCCGCTGGCCAGGCCAATTATGTCATCGGCCCGGTAACGCTGGACGAGCGCGTTGGTCACGGTTAGATCGCCCGGACCGGAGCTCGCCGAATCAAAGGGCCCGGTCCCGGCCAACCAGGTGCTGTCGTTGAAACCCGTGCCCCGCCAGGCACTGCCGAGATCCACCTGGTCATCCCGGTAGCGCCAGGGCGTTTGAGGGCTTATGAGTGGGGTGATGGTCGCCTGCCCCACCCCGGGGAAATTGGGCGCGCCCGGCAGGCCTCCGATCAAGGTACTCGCCCGCCAATTGTCCGCGACGCCATCCCGGCCCTCGAGCACCTTGGCCAGGCTCGGACCGAGTCCGTCCGCGGCGACCGGCCAATCGCCGTCATCGCCATACGACAACTCGTCCATGATCCGGCCGGCGGCATTGCGCAGGCGAATGGTTTCACCCCCGTTGTCCAGGTTCCCGGAGAAGTTCGACACCACGAGGTAGCCGCCGCCTGCGATCAGGGTCCCCTCGGGAAAGGTGTAATCCACCCCACCGGAGATCCGCCAACGCGAGAGGTCGATATTCACGGCCATCTGGTTGTGCAGCTCGATCCACTCCTGGCCCGCATCCGGACCCGGTGCATTGTACATGATCTCGTTGAAGACGACGACGCTATCCGACACCGCGTGGGTAAGCTGGGAGCTGCAGGGGAAGCATGCGAGAATGGCGATCAACAAGCGTTTAGGCACGCTTACACCATACACGCAGGATCGACATTTGACAAAGAAACTAGGTAACTTCGCACAGACCCCGGCACGAGCTACGCGTGACCTTCGGCACCGGCTGTACGGACGATGCGCTTCAAGGGGCTCAGCTCAACAAGGGCGCCAGCACCAGGGCGACCACGCTCATCAGCTTGATGAGAATGTTCAGCGAAGGACCCGCGGTGTCCTTGAAGGGATCGCCAACGGTGTCCCCCGTAATCGATGCCATGTGGGCATCCGAACCCTTGCCGCCAAAACGGCCCCCCTCGATATGCTTCTTGGCATTGTCCCAGGCACCGCCGGCGTTGGACATGAACAGGGCGAGCATGACCCCGGAAACCGTGACGCCGGCGAGTAAACCCCCGAGCATTTCTGCACCAAAGACCAAGCCCACCATTACCGGCGTGCAGATGGCAAGCAGGCCCGGGGCAACCATTTCGTGGATGGCGGCCCGGGTGGAAATATCGACACAGCGCGCGTAATCGGGACGCGCTTCGCCTTCCATGATGCCGGGAATCTCCTTGAACTGACGCCGCACCTCATTGATCATCGAGATCGCCGCGCGACCGACTGCCCCCATGGCCAGTGCGGAAAACAAATACGGCAGCATGGCGCCGATGAACAGCCCAGCCATAACGGTCGGATCGGTCAGGTCGATCAACATCGCGGGTTCACCATTAGCGGCCCGGGTGGCGTTGATCGTCTCACGGAAAGCAGCGAACAGGGCCAGCGCGGTAAGGGCCGCAGAGCCGATGGCGAAGCCTTTCCCGATGGCCGCAGTGGTGTTGCCGACGGCATCCAATTTATCGGTTCGCTCGCGAACTTCCGGTTCCAACTTGGACATTTGCGCGATACCTCCCGCATTATCCGCGATGGGCCCATAGGCATCCACCGCCAATTGTATGCCCGTGGTGGCCAGCATGCCCAGGGCCGCAATCGCGATTCCATACAGACCGGCCAGGTGCGACGATGCTGCGATGGCCCCCGCGATACAGATCACCGGCAGGGCGGTAGACATCATGCCCGTTCCCAGGCCGGCGATGATATTCGTCGCGTGCCCGGTTTGGGAGGCCTGGGCGATCTTGCCGACGGGGCGGCGGTTCTCCGCGGTGAAGTACTCGGTGAGCACGCCGATCGCGACCCCGGCACCGAGGCCGATGATCGTGGACCAGAAAATGCCCGTACTGGAATATTCCGTCCCGCCAAGGGTGAACGTCGCGGGAGCCAGCTTCTGGACGATGGGCCAGGTGAGAACGGTCATCACGCCCGCCGCGCCAAAGGTCCCCACGTTCAGCGCCATCTGCGGATTGCCCCCCTCCGGAACACGCACAAAGAATGTACCCACGATGGATACGAGAATACCACTTGCCGCAAGCACGAGAGGCAGGGTGACCAGGCTCAATTCGCCCGCGGCGGCGCCGAGCACCATGGCACCAATAATGGACCCGACATACGATTCAAAAAGGTCGGCCCCCATGCCGGCCACGTCGCCCACGTTATCCCCGACGTTGTCCGCGATCGTTGCGGGATTGCGCAGGTCGTCCTCGGGAATACCCGCTTCGACCTTGCCTACCAGGTCGGCGCCTACATCCGCCGCCTTGGTGAAGATCCCGCCACCTACCCGGGCGAACAGGGCGATCGAGCTCGCACCCAGTGAGAAACCCGCCATGATAGGCAGAATCGTGTTTTTTACCGTAGCCACATCGGTTTCAAAAAAGTGCCCGTAGACAATAAGCAAGGCCGATAGACCAGCCAGGGCCAGGCCCACCACGCACATCCCCATCACCGCGCCACCGGAAAAAGCGACCTGCAAGGCCTCGCCCAGGCTGTTGCGCGCCCCGTTGGTTGTCCGGGTGTTCGCGGCGGTTGCGACCCACATCCCGAAAAACCCCGACAGGCCTGAGCAAATAGCACCCACCACGAAGGAGAGGGCGATGAGCTTCTGTGCGCCCGGATAGCCCAGGAGCAGGAGACCGGCGATGACCACCACAAACAATGCCAGCACCCGGTATTCGCGGGACAGGAAGGCCATGGCGCCCTCGCGGATAGCCTTGCCCAGTTCCTGCATCGTTTCATTACCAGGATCCTGCCTATTTACCCAGGTCGCCTTGAAGAAGGCAAATCCCAGGGCGAGGATACTGGATCCCAGGGCATAATAAATCAGGCTTGTGTTCATCGTTTCCGTTCCATTCTTGCTTTTTTATCAGGTTCTAGCGTGTAAGCATATGTTACCAGCGTGGTCACGGTTCAGTGCTAAAAACCATTCCCGCAAAGGATGTATCGCTGCTGGGAATAATCTACAATCAGAAACCTTACATAAATGAGCTATTCATGCGGCTGACAGACCACCTGACTTTGGAGCGACCCCTCGCTATTTTTGATATCGAATCGACGGGAACGAACCGCAAAACGGACCGCATCATCGATCTCGCCATCCTCAAGATCATGCCGGATGGAACAGAGGAGACCTACCAGTTTCGGGTGAATCCTGGGCGGCCGATACCGGAAGAGAGCTCAAGGATTCACGGCATAAGCGATGCAGATGTTGCTGGGGCGCCACTTTTCAAGGACATCGCACCCGACGTGCAACGCGTATTCGAAGGCTGTGATCTCGGGGGATTCAGCGTGATCTTCTACGACATCCCCATGCTCCAGGAAGAATTTGTCCGCGCGGGCATGTGTCTCGACATCGACCAGGCCCGGGTGATCGACGCACAAAGGATCTTTCATCTGCGGGAGCCGCGCAACCTGACGGCCGCGCTTCGCTTCTACTGTGACGAAAACCTGGAGGATGCACACACCGCGATGGCGGACACGCGGGCGACGGCCCGGGTGATCGCTGGGCAATTCCTCCGCTACGACGACCTGCCTCAGGACCTGGATGGGATTGACGCCTACTGCAACGCACGGGACCCCAACTGGCTGGATAAACGCGGACGCCTGAAAGTACGCAAAGGAAAGGTCGTGATCAATTTCGGCAAATACCAGGATAAAGTCGTAGCTGACCTGGTACACAGGGACATCCAGTACCTCCAGTGGTTTGTCCGGTCAGACTTTCCCCGTGAAGCCCAGGCAATCGTAGAATCGATCATGCGTGGGGAAGATCCGGAAAAGTGGATCCCGGAAAATTTGCGGGCCTAGGCTTTTCTCCACCGGGAAGCAGGTAGCGGTACCCGGAGGCGGCCACTGACTGCAGGATACGAACCCGGTTCCCACGCCCGCTACGGCTCGTCCCGGCCCACCCTACTCGATGATCGACATGGCCTGGGCGTATTTCCTGCACTTCCTGACCTGGGCCTTGTACTCGGTGATCAGGCTGCTCGCGGCGCGTTGGTCCCGTTCACCGAGCGCCAGGGCCACTTTCGCGGCGCGTAAACTTTTATCGAAATTGCCCGAAAGGTAATACCCTTCGGCCAAGGTGCTCCAGACATGGTAATCGGCGGGGGCAAGGATGAGCGCATCCTGGGCCAGCCGCACGGCCATGTCGCCGTCCCGGAATTCAGGATGCTTCGACGTTGCATACAGCCAGGCCAGGTTGTTCTTGGCAAAATAGTCGTTCGGAAATTCCTCGATAAGCTCGCCAAAAAGCTTGATCGCCGGGACATACATCTTGGTCTCCACCAGCGCGGTCGCCAGGCCGAACCGTGCATGCTTGTCCTGGGGATCTATGGCCAGGATACCCTGAAAAGCTTCGATTGCCTTTTCGTATGACTGGTTATTCAGCAAGGTACTCCCCTTAAGCCGCAACTGTTCACGCGCGATCTGTTCCCGCGTCATACTCAGCTCCTTGGGCAGGCGCATCTCGATCTCAGGCAAGGGCTTGGCGTCGATACCCGCAACGATCTGTCGGATATTAAGGGGTGTTTCAACCTGAACATCATCGATCGAGCGCACACTGGGTGCGGTAATGGTAGCCTCGGGCGCACGGGAAAAGGGCTTGGCGTCGCCCACCTGGGCCCGGATCACGGCGGCCGGGAAACCGACGAGGAGCAGGACAAAAAGAAAACGATCCTTCATTCCGGGCGATCCTCTTTATCCTTGGGGACCAGCGAAATCCGAGCGGGCGTGATTTCAAGAATCGTAACGCCTTCAGGCGCGTAAACCTCCACGGCGTAGGTCGTATCGGGAGGATCGTCCAGCGGAATGGGACCGACGAAGGCCTTAAACCGCGAGGCCTCCAAGGAGGCAACCAGACCTTCTCGCCCCTCAACCTTCAACTTGATTTCCATCGGCTCAGGTAAACGATCCAGGGGCGGGGCTGCGGAGCCTTGAAGCAGGTTTATCGGGATCGCCGAAAAGTCCCGCTCCAGGTTCCGGCTGAAGATCACCACTTCGGCTTCCACCCGGTTCGGCTCGATACGGTCCACCCATTCCTCGCTCGGCGAGAGCAAGGGGACACGTTGGGAGAAGGAATTGATCCAACTGCTGAGGTCGATCGGCTCGGTCTGGATAGACGTCACCTCTTCCAGGCGCTTCCGCGAACCAAAAATCTTAACCGTCTTCGGTTTGCAGGTGACCCCCTCCAGCCTATACCCCTCCTGAAGACTCCCGGTGATGACGTTGGCCTTGACCGTAACGACTTTCGACCCGATCTGGTCAAGGCGAACCGTGACCACGCTGGGCACGATCTTGTACGGTCGCGCAGCCCCCGGAAAGAGAACGTGCTTGGGGGTCAAGGTGACAACCTGTACCTCGCCCGGCAGTTTTTCCCGCAAATCGACCTGCACCTTGATTTGGGAGGATTCCAGGGCGGCTACATCTTCGCGGGAGCCACGAAAAGCGATCTCAAAATTATCGATGGAGAGATCCCGGATCGCCCAACCCTCTTCGACGAGGATCTCAAGGGGAATATCCCGAAACGTCTTTTCGTTGCTGGTAAACTGGTTGACCACGTGCCAGGTCAAGATTGCCAGCACCAGTGAATTAACCTTCATCCAGATGTGGTCGAGAAAGATGCGTCGCATCATGTTTCCGCCCCCTGCTCGATGTCGTCCAGCGACTCCATGTTATCCGATGTGCTCGAGGATGGTTCCGCATCCTTTTTGCTCGTGTCGCGAGAAAGAATCGAGGTCAGCAACCTGCGGAGTTTCTCCGGTTCCAGACCCCGGCTTAAACGACCCCGGTAGGCGAACGAAATGTTGCCCGTTTCCTCCGACACGACAACCACCACCGCATCGGTATCCTCGGTGATCCCCAGGGCTGCACGATGCCGGGTACCCAGGGAACGGCCGGACTGCCGGTTCTGGCTCAAGGGAAATACGCAACCGGCGGAGACAATGCGATTCCCATGGATGATGACTCCGCCATCATGGAGCGGAGTCCGGGGGAAAAAGATACTGGAAAGCAATTCAGAACTGACCTCGCTGTCCAGGCGCACGCCGGTTTCTTGAATAGGCCGCGTCCCGATCTTGCGTTCGATGCAGACCAAGGCGCCGATTTTACCATCGGACAAGATCGTGACCGCCTGCACAACATCGTCGATGAGGTTCTTCTGGCTCGCGTGGGACGAGAAGACGTTCTGGCGACCCAGTTCAGCCAGGGCGCGGCGGATCTCAGGCTGGAAGATGATAATAAAAGCGATACCCAGGTAAACGGAGAATTGCCGGAAGAGCCAGCTGAGGGTGTACAGGTTGAGCAACTGCGTAATCGCAAGCAGGGTCACCATGAAAACGATCAGGCCGGTCATCACCGCAGCCCCGCGGGTGCCGCGCAGGAGGCGCAATAGGTAATACAGGAAGCTCCAGAGTATCAGGATTTCCAGTACCCGGGTTTGCGCTTCCGTTAACATGGGAATCCAGTTATTCACGGTCGTGCTCAGCTGATACCAATATATCGGCAATCCGGGCCGTGTCGCAAGATTCCTTTACGTCATGTACACGAAGAATGTGCGCCCCGCGGGTGATGGCGTAGACGAGACCCGCCAGGCTCCCGGCAAGGCGATCGCCGACTTCACGCCCGGTGAGCTGCCCGAGAAAGCTCTTTCTCGACAAACCGACCAGAACCGGCCGGCCCAGTGCGTGGAAGGCGGCCAATTGGGTGAGAAGTTCCAGATTGTGCGAGAGTGTCTTGCCAAACCCAATGCCCGGGTCCACACATAACTGCTCCCGGCCAAGCCCCAGGCGAACGACGGAGGCGATGCGATCATCCAGGAATCCCACAACATCGCGGGTAACATCCTGGTATTCCGGGGCCGTCTGCATGGTCCGGGGCGTACCCTGCATATGCATGAGCACCAGTCCCGCCCCGGTTTGGGCCACCAGGCTCGCCATCGCAGGATCTCCTGCACCAGAGACATCATTGACAATGCAGGCACCCGCCCCAAGCGCGGCCTTGGCGACCTCGGCCTTGGTGGTATCGATCGAAACCGGCACCTCGCTTTGCTGGCAAATCTGCTCAATCACGGGAATAACCCGGCGCCGTTCTTCATCTGCATCAACCGCATCCGCTCCAGGACGAGTGGATTCCCCGCCCACGTCAATAAGGTCCGCCCCTTCCTCGATCATCTCCATGGCCCGGGTGACCGCCCGCGCCTCATCCTTGAAACATCCACCGTCCGAGAAAGAATCGGGGGTCACGTTGAGAACACCCATGATGAGCGTGCGCTCGCCCAGACGCAAACGATGCTGCACACAGGACCAATCGAAGATTCTCCGAGGCAGATCCAGGGCACAGTCGCTCGATGACATCAGGCGGGTGAAGGATCGGGGATGGGAGTATCCCCTTCGTCTGTAAGCCGTTTGTTCTGCTTGACGTCCCCGGATTCCGGTTCATCAACCAGAACCGCATCCCCGCTGAACGGAGGCGGGGGCTCTTCCTTCGATTCCGGTTCCAACTCTGCGCGCTCTTCCGGGGAGAGAATGCGATTGTACTTCAGGATCTCGGTGACCTCGCACCCATTGATCGTCTCGCGTTCAAGCAGCAATTGACACATGGTGTCGAGTTCAGTCCGCTTCTCGGTGAGAATCCGGATCGCTTCGGCATAACTTTGTCGAAGGATGGAAGAAATTTCCTCATCGATAACCATGGCCGTCTGCTCGCTGAAGCCCTCGGTCTTGCTGACCTCTCGACCGAGCCAGAGGTGCTCTTCGTTTGCGTGAAAGGACTGGGGTCCCAGCCTGTCGTTCATGCCGAACTGGCAAACCATGGAGCGGGCGATGCTCGTCGCGCGATCGATATCGCTGGAGGCCCCGGTCGTGATATCATCCATCGCAATTTCTTCTGCGGCCCGCCCGCCCATCAAGCCGATCAGCATCGCTTCGAGCTTCTTCTTGCTCTGGGTGTACGCATCCTTTTCCGGAAGTTGCACGGTCAAGCCTAGCGCGGCGCCGCGCGGGATAATGGTGACCTTGTGTACCGGTTCCGCATGTTCAAGCTCGGCAAAAACAAGCGCATGGCCTGCTTCGTGGTAGGCGGTCAGCTTCTTTTCGTGCTCGTCCATCATGCGACTGCGTCGCTCGGGCCCCATCCGCACCTTGTCACGCGCTTCTTCAAGATCCGCAATATCGACCGACTCGGCACCGCGACGAGCGGCATACAGGGCGGCTTCGTTCACCAGGTTGGCCAGGTCCGCACCCGAGAAGCCCGGGGTGCCGCGAGCCAACTGCTCCAAGTTAACGTTTTCCTTCAGCTTAATCTTCTTGGCGTGAATCTTCAGGATCTCGGTTCGTCCATTGAGCGAAGGTAAATCGACCATGATCTGGCGATCAAATCGACCGGGGCGCAACAACGCATTGTCCAACACATCCGGCCGGTTGGTCGCGGCGACGATGATGACCCCTTCCTGGGTATCAAAGCCGTCCATTTCAACGAGCAGGGCGTTGAGGGTCTGTTCACGTTCGTCGTGTCCGCCACCGATTCCGCTGAAGCGGCTGC
>JAYGFS010000166.1:0-3041 GCA_046581765.1 Verrucomicrobiota bacterium | reverse complement strand
TCACCAAGCCGAGCAGCACGATAACGATGGAGACCACGGCCAGGATTTCCAGCAGGGTAAAACCCCGGCGCTTTGTTGTTTTGTTGTACATCTCTTCCTTGGAAAAAAATTTAAATTAATTAATTCATCCTACACCTGTGTATTTCGATTTGGATAGGGCAAACAGCTTAATTATTTCCGAACCCCATAAAAAACGGAGGAAACAACCCCGCGGCCCATGCATTTTTATTTCGGCGAGACTCCGGGACGGCCTCTTCGCCACCCCCATTGAATGCGGGGAAAAGGCGGTCTCCCGGCATGGATCAGCATGATTAGAATGTATCAAATGCATTGATAGGCCCGCCCTATTTCGCGGGCATAACCGTGCCTCGTCGATCGACCAAGGTTCATCCTCCCTACTCCACGGGACGAATGCGGGGCCGGTACGGCTCACGTAACTGATCCCCCGGGGGGACATGACCCCAGAGCGGTTGGTTCACGCCGGTGAGCATGGAGAAATACATCAGCCCAATTTGCCGGTGGCCGTGTCGATTGGGATAAATCGTGTCGGCATACAGATCCCCGAGGCACTGGGGGCCGCGGGACTCAAATGCCTGCCTCACGTCGACCAGGGGAATCCGGTAACGCCTGGCGATCTTTCGGCAAATCTCGGCATAGGCCTTGCCGTGCTCCCAATAAGACTTTCCGTCAATAAACTCGCTGGGTTGGACGTCAACTACCGGGGTCTGGGTTCCCAGCACGACCAGAATCTCAGCCTCCTTCAATGCCTTGACAAAGGTGTCCAGCTTGTTCTCAAAGGTCTCCGGGGTTCCGTACAGGACATCGTATATTCCCGGCTGCATCACCACGACGTCGGGCCGGTAACTCCGCACGCGTTCCAACCCACTCGGCGTCAGCTCGCTGTTGATCCCGTGCGTACCGAGGACGACCGCATAAAACCCCGAGCGGATAGGCTTTGGTCCGCTTAGCTGCTCCCAGGCGCCGCTGCGGGCATCAAACATTTCCAGCAGGTATGAGCGCTGTTTATAGTCGAAGTGCCGGGGAATCGTGATCATCACCCGCACGCCGAATCCGGCCTCGAAAAAGAGGTTTTTCTTCGCCCTCATGTAGTCCAGGTTGGCCCCGATACAAATGGCATCGCCAATGAGCACCAGGTTCATGTTTTCCCGCTTTTTTACCTTTTCCCATATGGGCTTCAGTTGCTCGGAGCGCTCGGTGAAATCCAGGGCGAGCGCAGCACCCGGTTCATCTGCGCGACCGGTGGGCGTGACCGCCTCGATAATCTTCTTCTTGTACAGGTGCAGGCGGTCAATGATGAAGTAGTGGCCGTCTACCGTCGGCTGCTGAACCGAGAAAATAAGGTGTTGACGCTCGGCCGCGATGTGCCGGGGCCGGCTTGGCATCTTCTCCCAGGGCACGTTGATCAACTGCCAGTGCTTCTGGTCCAGGGGGAAAAAATAACGTTCTTCCGTGGCCCCCCACCACGCGAGCGAACCCAGGGCCGTGGTACCGCCCGGCTTGACCCAGAAGCTGATCCCCTTGGATGTTTCCAGGTTCAGGTCCTTCGGCTCCAACACGAAACCATAGCGGGGGCGGACCAGGCGGGTCGGCCACAGGGAAACCGGTTCCTGGGGCGGGGTCTCCTCCTGTATCGCCTCCCCCTCGAAGAAGCGTACGTGATCGAGCACATAATCATGCGTATCCCCGGACGGCATTTCGATCTTCAAGACCAGGTTGGAATGCGTTTCCTCGGTTGAAAATTCAGGGCCGAAGGCGACCCAGGGCACAAAGACCTTCGACCAACCCAGGGTCTTGAGTGGAAAGCGGTAAAGGTGCTCCACCTGTTCGCCCCAGGCCATGACGCCGGTCGCGTCCGTACCATCCCCGCGATACCAGAAGGAGAGGCCCTTCCATGTTTTATAGTCGTTGCGCTCGCGGGAAAAGACCACCTCGCTGTTGTAGGCCAGGATCCGGCCGCTATCCCCCCGCGGGGCATAGACCATCATGGCCGCACCATCCCCCACGGATTCCGTGGTGGCGAGGTTGCGGGTTTCGCCGGTATGCCCGATGTCCAGCCAGCCGAGACCCGGTATCTGGTCCCGATTCGTTCCCAGCAGGGCTTGCTCGTGTTCCGGGACAATGGGCGCGGGAGGAACGCCACCCGCCAGGGCGGACGGGAGGATGGATACCAGCAAGGCCGCGGCGAGGGCCGTGCAGCCCGGGAAAAGCAGGTGCTTCTCCACGTGGGCGCAATAGTTCAAAGGGGAACCCGGCGTACTCATTGCCCCACAGGTTACACATCCACCCCGGGGAGCGTAATCGAATTCTACCGCTTATTCGCGGGAGCTGCCCATCTTCCGCCGCCAGGACACCCGGCCGATCGCGCCTGAAATTGCCCCGACACAGATAAGAAAAAGGTATCGATGCTTCACCGTGCCGCAGCATAGCCAGCAAACAGGGAATTACAACCATGCCGACACGGGTCCGTTAGGGCCGTCCCACCGGTTTATCCGCGCAACTGAGCCGCACGACAGGCTATTCGCAAGGGCTATATCCGCGGATTTCAGGCAATACGGCCTCGCACGTCCTTGACCGGGTTCGTTTATAACGCTTATGATGGAAGACGGTCTCACGGCCCTTATTACTTTGGGCACATCAAGCTAAGGGGTACATTATGAAAAATCGCTCAGGCTTTATGCCGCTGTCGTTCCATCCATCCCGCACACTGGGCCGGGTACTGATTACCGGTGCCCTCGGGATGCTTCCTGCCATCCATCAGGCGGCACCGGTGACCTGGGGAACGCCCACCCCCACCACCAGCGTAAACGACATCAACCTGGCGGGAAGCCTGGTCCACGCCGGCTCCTGGGGAACGAGCAACCTGTCGGTCAACGTCGGCGGACTGGAGACGATCCTGTTCGCGGACCGGCCGATCAACACCACCGACCTGGCCGCCGCCGTGACCGCCAATGCCGAATACGACAGCACCCTCGGGGCCTTTACCGGGAACACCGGCAGCACGAACTTCAACGCCATCCTCA
>JAYGFS010000058.1:0-3047 GCA_046581765.1 Verrucomicrobiota bacterium | reverse complement strand
CGATGGCCTTCACGTAGGGATGTTTTTGGTCGAGGAAGGCCTCCCCGTCGGAGAGATAGACCCGGCCCTCGTAACTCCCGGCCACGTAGGGGGCATAGCCCCGGGGCATGTATTCGGCATGCGGGGTGGTAAGCCTGGCGTGCCCGTCGCAGAAGAGGCTGATCAGCTTGGCCACCTGCAGGCGGAACTGGTTGAGGGGGGTCTCTTCTGCGAGGGAACCATGGATGGCATCGAGGGCCCCGCGGTAATCCACCGGGCGCAACTCCAGGTAGGAGAAACAGGTCACCAACACCTGCTCAAGGTAGGCAAGGTCCTCTTCCAGCGCCTTGCGGGGAATGAGCGCCGAGTCCCTCAGGTCCGGCTTTGTGACGAGGAACCTGTGTTCGGCGGCAACGGTTTTGCTCCGCTCCCGGGCGATGGTTGCCGGGTCGAAGAGCACCCCGGAAAGGACGTGGGTCTTGATGTAGGAACGCACCACCTGCCGGTCCGTCGGCGCGGCCTCGTAGGCCTTCTTCGCGAAGGCCAGTCCATCCGTCGCGCGCCCAAGCCCCTGGCTGTAGACGTCGAGGGCGAGCATGGCCATGGTCCGGGCATAGTCGGGATGATCCCGGGGAAACTGCTCGAGCAGCCGCGTGCCCTCCGCGTAGTTGCCCTGCCTCAGCGCGGTGAGGCCGTCGCGGAGGAAGTCCCGCTTCGGGGCCTCGCCCGGCAGCAGGCCGCTTATCTCGAGGTCGAGATAGAGGTCGCTGCTGCTGGGGTTGGCCTGGTGTACCTCCACCGCCACCGTGTTCACGCCCGATTTCGCCAACAGGTCGATGGGAACCACGTAGCCGTGGTACTGACCTTCATCATCGGGACCCACCGCGATCGAGGCCGGCGTCCCGGGCGCCAGCCTGCCCGCCTCCATGTTGCTGCGGATGGCCTCCCGGCCGTTGATGTAAACGACCGCGCCGTCATCGCGACGCAGGCGGATCCCGAGCGCCTCGAACTTTTCCCCTGCCCCGTCCTCGACCTTGAAGGTGGTCCGGAAATACACGGCCATGTGCTTGTTCGCCTCGTCGTCCCCAAAGGACAAGGTGGTGCCGAGGTCCCGCTCGCCATAGCCCAGCGGGGCCTTGCCCTGCTTCCACCCGGCGTCGTCAAAGGGGCTGGTCCGCCATCCCTTACCCGGACCCGCGGCATCGTCGAGGTACCGCCACTCGGTCGTCCCCCCACGCGGGAGGAGGACCTCCGCGGCATGGGCTCCGGCCAGGAGCAGGGGTAGCATCGCCGGGAGAATGGGGAATAGGGAGGATGTCTTCATCCGCTCACTTTAGGTGAAGGGCCGGTCGCTACACAAGCGCCATCGGGTCCTATCGCGGGTCCGGAAAGGCCGGTGCGCTCCTTCCGGTTTGTCCAGCGGGTCCCGCCAGGTTTGGCATCGATGTTTTCATTGCCAAGCGGCGGATACTGGCGCACGATCCGGCTCCGGGGTTCTTCCCAAGACCGGGTGCCCATAAACCGTGTGGCCTGTGTCGCGTGGTGTGCGTGCTCCCGGGAGACGGGATCTTGCCGTGATGGATGAGAAGGTGAAGCAATCGAGACAGCCCGGATGCGCTATCGCTATCCTCCTGCTCCTGTTCGCGGCGACCGGCGCGCGCGTCACCCGGGCGGATGAAGGCGGGGGACCGGACCGGACGCTGTACCTGGCACTCGAGGAAGGCGCCGGGAGGGTGCGCATGCACGCGGTCTTCGGGGCCGAGCAGAAGTCCTACACGGTCAGCGAGACGCCGGAAAAACTCAGGCGGGATTTCACGAAGCTGTATCGCAAGCTCGATAAGGCCCAGGCAACCCGGGCGGTGGTTCGCGAGCGCCTGGGCCGCTACGAGCAGCCGTTCTACGGCCCGGTCGCGGCGCTCCTGGATGCGGCGGAGCAGGTCCAGTTCATTATCGACGAGCACACGATCCAGTACGCCTTTGACCTGGTCGACTTCAAGGGCCGGCCGCTTTTCCTCCAGAAGCCGGTTAGCTACAGCACGGCCAGGCGGCGGCCACGGGAGGGTGCCTTCTCGCCGGACTGGAGCGGACTGGCCGTGTCGGATCCCAGTGCGGATCCCGACCGGGGGGTCGCGTTCCTGCAGGAGATCCTCCCCGGGACCACGTACTACGACATGAAGGACCTGGATCTCGAGCGGTTCCGGGCCATCCCGCCGAAGGACATCACCCTGCTCAGCCTCCACGGGGCCGTGGAGAAACGCGGGGCGAATATGGACCTGAACAAGGAGCGCCTCTTTGCCGGGGACCTGGCCCGCCTGGGCAGCAGGATCGTCTATCTCGACTCCTGCCAGATGGGCGCATCCTACCCGCTCCTGGCTGCGCTCCGGGAGCAGGGAAACGCGTGCCTCGTGGCCCCGCTGGTGAGCAACGAGGCCGGGGACTCCTCGACGAAGACGATCAGGTTTTTCTTCTCCCACTTGAGCCGGGGTGACGCGCCCGCGGTCGCCATGTACCGGGCCAAGATCCAGCTGCACGAGCTGTACCATACGAAAAAATACCAAAGGATGCTCGAGAAGGTGTTTCCATTCCGGGTGTACCTGCAGGAATAACCCGCCCCGCCATACCGTCCGCCCCATTGCGGGAGAGCTTGGCCTTGTCCGCGTACCTGTGTTATGGTCCGGGCAAGGGTGTGTTTCGTTATCCGCCAATGAAAGGGCGAAATCTTGATACTGATAAACATCGTCATACTCCTGGCGCTTCTCAAGTTGTTGCTGGCAAGCGAAAAGCCCCTCCTCTGCTCGGGTATCTACACCGTTGTCTGCTTCGTGTTCGGCCTCTTCTCGGTCCTGGACGGGCATGCGCCATTCTACGGGTTATTGCTCTATACCGCCGTCCGCTTCGGCTTGAGCTTCCTGTACTTCTGGCTCCTCTGTCGAATCGGGGGGGGCATCCTCTGGTGGATCGTCTTGATCCTTGGATTTCCCATCGCAATGCGGTGAGCGGGGCGGCACCAGGCACGCGGGCCAGGTGTTGGCTGCGGATGGGTACGGTTGCCGGGTAGCGGTCTCATG
>JAYGFS010000015.1:0-4081 GCA_046581765.1 Verrucomicrobiota bacterium | reverse complement strand
CTGACTTGATCGATGCCGGTGAAGGCGTGAGCGATGTGGTCGACTGGGAGCGCAACGATCCTCTATTGCAACACGTGAATTTGACGGACCTCGTGATCCAGAATAAATCCGCATACAAGGAGGGGATCAGCGAGGTCGATATCGAGAAGCGTGATTTCAGTATTCTCGTGCACGGTTCGCAGGGCCCCTTGCTCGTGCGCCGCGTTTCGGAATCGCAACGGGCGTATTTTCTGCTTTTCCACACCGATTATTCCACCCTGCCCTTCCGGATTGGATTCCCGATCCTCTTGACCAATCTCAAGGAGCTGGCGAACAATCAGCTCGGCATGCACGAGGTGCGGGCGCACCGCACCGGCGTCTTGCCACCCCTGCAGACAAACCCTTCAGGGACTTTTCACATCACGGGGCCGGGCGGTCAGCAGGATCGCCAGAGCAACGAATCGGGATTACTCAACGGGGTGCCGGCACCCAAGGTGGGCACCTATGTGGTGGCGGAAAACGGTCAGACGATACGGATGGTGCACCTGGGCCTGCTGAGCCCGCTGGAGACCCGCTTGACCGGCGTGGAGAAGCTGGTGTTTAACCAGCTTTCGGTGGAGGCCAACCCCGGGAAGAAAAAAACCGATCGCAATTTGTGGCCGCTGATGACCCTGCTCGCCTTCGTGCTCTTGCTAATCGAGTGGGGGTTCTATCAACGGAAACCCGGGGGCTGGGTTCCGCGCAGTGCCGGGAGTACATGAGCGGGTCGGCGAAACGAATACGGGTCTTGCTTGGAACGATCATCCTGGCCTCTGCCACGCAGGCCCAATGGGTGGACCGGAAAGCCCGTGAAAAGAAGACCGGCCTCCAACTGGCGCTGTTTCCCGATGTGCCCAAGCCCCGCAGCAACGCGCCGATCGGCATCGAGGTGACCTTCAGCGGACTCGAACCAGGCAAAGTGGTCGAGGGTCGCCTGCGGATCGACCTGCGCGAAAGGGACGGCCCCCTCGCGACTTGGGAGAGCCCGGAACTGGCTATTTCATCGGGTGAAATCAGCTTCCGATTCATGCTCCCGGCGGCGACCATGCAAGATTCCAATGCCCGGGCGAATGCCCACTGCACCCTGTTGACGAAAGATAAAGAACCTATTGAGCTGGGTACTTTCCCCTTTCCGTTGCCGACAGAAGCCCTGCGCAATGTCACCATCGCGACCGCACATCCGGCCTTCGGCTCCTACCCCGGAATGCGCGCACTTCAACGAACCCTGACCCTGCAGCACTACGATCCGGAGAAGGCCAATGGCGGCAGCGGTGTCGACACGAGCATCGCGTATATCCCGCCGGGCTCGCTCGGCGTCCAGGCCATGGAATATTGCCCCTACGACCTGTTGATCCTGGCCGGAAACGGATTCTCCCACACGCCGGGAAAGCAACTCGAAGCGATCTCCACCTGGGTGAAGGCCGGTGGCAGCGTATTGGTCATACCCAGCACATCGGTAAAGGATGTGCACCTCGCCTTCTTGAACGGATTGGCCGGTGGAGCCTTCACCCTGAATGAACAGGGCTTGATTGGGGAGCGGGATCAAGCCGCGACACCGGGCCATCGCCGCGATCGCCCGGGCCTTGGACGCATCGCGGTGGTCTTTCCTCCTCCAGGGGCGGACACCACTGAAATCGCCGATCCGGGGGAAGAAATCAACTGGAGGAAGACCGTCGCCCACCTGTACATGTTCCGGGAAATGCAGGCGCGTCATCTGGTGAAAAACGGAACCTGGAGGGTAACGAAGAATCCGCGTCCAATAGCCTATAAAGATGGTCTAGGTGGCTACGCCCCGCGGAACGGCCATACCGGCCAAGTGCTGGGGGAACACCTTCTCCCCGAGGATCTGCGACTGGTGCCCGCCTGGGCCATCTTCCTGGTCCTGCTGGTCTTCGTGCTCGTGATTGGCCCACTCGACTACACCGTGCTCGGAAAATTCAGGAAACGGAAATACACCTGGATACTTTTCCCGTTCATGTCGATCCTGTTCACGGTTTTCATGATCAAGATGGCCGAGTACTTCATGGGCACCCATGACCACTACAAGACCCTGCGGGTGGTCGACGTGGATACGGATGGCCGCGTGCTCCGGCAGAACAGGCTGACCATGTATTTCACCGCCCGGCACAAGCAGATAGCAGAAAAGGGTGAGGGCGGGTTGATTTCGCTGGTGAAGCAGGAGGGCGTATCGGATTTTTTCCACGATTACGCAGGCATGAGCAACGTTGAAGGCGAGGCCGAAACCTATACCGGTCGCTTGCCCGGGGCCTATGTGTTCCATCATACGGTCAAGCAATGGACCCCCACCCTGTTACGGGAAATGCAATTCGACGGAGAGGGCCTGAGGCCCCCTACCTTCTGGAAGGAGCTCACCCGGATAAAGGGTCCCGAGGCCCGTTGCGAGCAGGCCCGGAAAAGCTTTAACGGCCAGGTGATACTGCTATGGAACCGGCAGGAAATTGAGGACTTCGAGGACTTTGAGGACTTCGAAAGCCAAAGGCTGCTCAGGCCGGATGCCGTGGACCGGAAAGCGCTGCTTCCCTACCAGGTTATCGCACAGCTCAGCACCCGGGACAAGGCCGGCTGGTTTGCAGTGGCCAGCGCCGTCTCGCCCAATGGCGCCGGCAATTTTGAAGACATGGGCCTGCTGGATTGGACGGATCTGGAGGCCTATGTCATTACCGCAATCGAGGAACGGAACGGCGAGCTCATCCTGTACCGATGTTTATACCAGGGAGACGAATCATGAATTTTGTCGATATCCAAAACTTGTGGGTGCGCTACGGGACCTTCGACGCGGTCAAAGACCTTTCCCTGCAGGTACCCAAGGGCTCGGTTTTTGGGTTCATCGGGCCGAATGGCGCGGGGAAGACCTCCACCATCAAGGTGCTCGCCACCCTGAAGAAGCCGTACAAGGGGACCGCCTGCGTGGGTGGGATCAATGTTAGCAAGGACCCCCAGGCGGTGCGAAAAATGATCGGCTACATGCCCGACGTTTTTGGCGTGTACGAGGACCTGACCGCACGCGAGTACCTGCATTTCTTTGCCGCCGCTTATCGAATCGACCGGAACAAGCGCGAGGGGCTGGTGAAGGATGTCCTGGCCCTGACAAACCTGGAGGAGAAGATTGATTCGCCTGTCGAGGCCTTGTCCCGCGGGATGAAACAACGCCTGGGACTGGCCCGGGTCCTCCTGCACGACCCGGAACTCCTGCTGCTCGATGAGCCGGCGAGTGGATTGGATCCGCGTGCCCGGATTGAAATTCGCGAACTGCTGAAAGAATTGATGAACATGGGCAAAACCATCCTCATCTCCAGTCATATCCTGCACGAGCTCTCGGAATACTGCACCCGGATCGGGATCGTCGAGCAGGGCAAGCTGATCGCCACCGGTTCCCTGGACGATATTTACCAGGCCTTGAGCCTCAAACGCCTGGTTCATGTACAGTTGGTTGAACAAGCGGATGGCATCCTTGACCAGATCCGGGCAATTCCCGGCGTAAGCAAGGCGGAACAGGAAGCCGACCGCGTGGCGGTGTACATCAAAGAAGATATCCTGGCCCCCTGTGAACTCCTGGACAAAATCCACGGGATGAATGCCCGGGTGCACATGTTTCAGCCGGAGGCCATGGATATGGAAACGGTGTTCATGAAGCTGACCGAGGGGAAGACCCAGTAAGGCCGGGTATCATCCGGTAAACGCAGGCATCCTGGAGGGCTGCACCCCCTTGTTATCCGTGATACGGTCGCCTCATGACGCGCACGGTCCTAAGCCTGACAAGCTCGCCCCGGCGCATGCAGCATCTGCCCCTGGTGCTGGATGCATTATTTAACCAGCCCATTCCGCCCGACGCCGTGTACCTCAACCTGCCGGAGCGCTATCGCAACCGTGATGTTTACGTGCTCCCGGATTGGCTGGGCGATGCGTCACGGGTGACCCTTCTGCGCCGGGCCGATGACCCGGGACCGGTGATGAAGATCCTGCCGGTACTCGAAGTCGAAACGGGGCCGGATACCCTGTTGATCACCGTCGACGACGATGTTCGGTACCCGCCGGATACGAT
>JAYGFS010000496.1:0-3797 GCA_046581765.1 Verrucomicrobiota bacterium | reverse complement strand
GCTGGGGTGCGACCGGTTGGCGCGAGCCTCCACTGGGATGCCCCCCGGGTGCCACCGGTTGAGGCGGGGCCTGTACTTGCGTGGGAGCCTGGAAGGTTCCTCCCCTTTTTTGAATGATGATTTTCTTCCTCTGCGGCCCGTGGACAACCGGCGCCGGCGCGGCCAATTCATCTTCCAGGTCACCGGACATATCCACGGGTTGCTGGCAATGTGGACAGGCAACGGTCGTGCCGAGTTGGCTGTCATCGATCGCGAATTTCTGGTCGCAGGTGGGGCATTCAACTTCAATCATGGTTTAACCAGCTGATGGTGAGGAGTTAAAACAGATTCTATTGGATTGGCAACAGGTAAAAAAGGAGGGCGATTCGCTGCCTGCCCCGGCTGTTTGCGTCCATGATCAGGGGTTTGTCGCCGCGTGGCGGATGCACGGGCAGGTAAATAGCGGATGCACGGGCAGGTAAATCCGGTGCTTGCGCCGGGAACCCGGCGAGGAGAAAGTGCCGTTTCATGCCGGGAGAAATGTACCGCCGCGAAACCTGTGGGTCAAGGGTGCCTGATCAGCGGGCTTTCATTGCCTGGGGGTGCAACTTGGGGTAAACTCCGCCGACATGGCATCGACAAGGCAACGGCACATTTTGCATGTGAACACAAACACGGAATGGGGCGGCGGCGAATACCAGGTCCTGCATCTTATGCTCGGGTTGCGTGATCGGGGCTGGAAGGTTACGCTCTGCGGTCGTTTGGGCCGTCCCCTGTGCGTGCGGGGTGAAGAAGCGGGTTTGAAGGTGGCCTCCGGCATGAAGATCGCTCCGCTGTTGAGACGGCTGCGTCCGGACCTGGTACATATGCACGATTCAGGAGCCGTGGATTTGGTTGCCCGGGCGGCCCGCCATGCGGGGGTGCCCGCGGTCCTTTCCCGCCGTATTGCATCGCCGTTGCGGATGAACTGGTTTTCTCGCCGCAAGTACGCGCCCGCGAACATCGCCGCGATCCTCGCGATCTCTGAAACCGTAAAGGATGTTTTGCGTCAGTCTGATTATCCCATCGAACGGGTGCACGTGGTCCCCAGTGGATTGGATCTCCAGGCCCTGGAAACGGTGGAGCCGGATCCAGCACTCCGGGCCTTGGCCGGGGACGGTCTGCTCGCCGGCGGCCTGGGCAAGTTGTCGGAAAAGAAAAACTGGCGCTTCATGATCAATGTTGCGCACGCGGCGAAAGCGGCCGGAATGAATATCACCTGGGTGCTCGCGGGTGAGGGCCGCGAACGGACGAAGCTTGAGGTCGCGATTGAAAGGCTCGGTCTGCACGACCGCGTGCATCTCCTGGGATTTCGGTCCGATGGTACGCGCGTGTTAAAGTCACTCGATCTGCTCTTTTTCCCCTCGCAAATGGAGGGGGCCTCGGTGACGGTTCGCGAGGCGATGGCCCTGGAAAAGCCCGTGATTGCTGTGGATACACCGGGCTCGGTGGAATCGCTCGACGGCCATGGCTGGGTGGTGAAGGACGGTTCGCCGGCCCAGGCGGTCAGCCACCTGCAGGAAATCGCATCCGGAGGTGACAGGGTTCGGGAAAAAATCGCGAGGGCTCGCCAATCGGCACTCGAACGCTTTTCTATGGAGGGTACGGTCGATGGGACCATCCGGGTGTACGAAGCCGTTTTGGCCGGTAAACACTTGGAATAAAGGCTTTGAGGTGCCTGCAGGGGCAAAACCGCATTGACACAAGGGTCTGCTGGACTAACGTACCCGCGTTTTTGTCGCCCACCATCAAGCGGCAATCAACCACCATCCATTGAGAGAAAAGCACGATGCCAATTGCAACAACAGAGCAGTATTTGGAGATGATCGCGAACGCGAAGGCGAGGAAGTTTGCCTACCCGGCGATAAACATTGTGAACATCGAAGGTCTCACCGGTGCAATCGAAGCCTTTGCTGAACTCGAGACCGATGGCATGGTGCAGGTATCCACCGGTGGTGGTGCACACGCGACCGGCAGTCTGGACGATGCCCCGCTCGGGGCGAAGATCCTGGCCGAAATCGCCCATGCGCTTGCGGAAAAATATAACGTTCTTGTCGTCCTCCATACCGATCACTGCATCAAGGCCAAGTTGGGGTCCTTCATGGATCCGTTGATCACCTGGAGCGAAGAACGGGTCAAGAATGGGAAAAAGCCGCTATTCAACAGCCACATGTTCGACGGCTCTGAGTTGCCGCTCGCTGAGAACCTTGAGCTGGGCGTCCAGTACGCCAGGCGCCTGGCCGCCAGTAACATGTTGATTGAAGTGGAAACCGGCGTGGTTGGTGGTGAAGAAGATGGCATCGACAACTCGCAGGTTAAAGCCGAGAAACTTTACACCACGCCCGATGAGATGTGCGACGTGTATGAAGCCTTGAACGACGTCCACCCCTTCCTCTATGCGGCCACCTTCGGCAATGTGCACGGTGTTTACAAGCCGGGAAACGTCAAGCTGACCCCCGAGATCCTGAAGAACGGTCAGGAAGCGGTCGCGGAAAAGTTCGGCACCGATATCAACCCGCTGAACCTGGTCTTCCATGGCGGCTCCGGTTCCAGCGAGGAAGAGATCGCTGAGACGCTCGCCTATGGCGTGGTGAAGATGAACGTCGATACCGACACGCAGTACGCCTTCACGCGTCCGGTGGTGGATCACATCATGAAGAACTACGATGGTGTATTGAAGATAGGTGGTGAAGTTGGTAACAAGAAAGTGTACGATCCACGGTCTTACCTGAAGGCGGGTAGGGCCGGATTGAAGGACCGCGTCAAGCAGGCGGTACGGGATCTGCACGGTGAAGGTAGTAGCCTGCTCAACTAGGCTGAATGATGCTGTAAGGGAAACCGGCCTTTCCTGGAGGCCCTTTCAGCGTGAATCTCATCGGCCACCCGATTAGGGAAGCCAAAAGAAGAAAGAGTATTATGATGAAAAATAAGCTGGTTGGAATCTTTGTGAGTTTGACCCTGGTGCTTGGCTGGGCCAATGCCCAGGAATTGACTATCGGCGAGGGTGTGCGGTCGATTTCCCTCACCGGGGGCCTGAATGCTACCTCGCTGGCGGGGACCAATCTGGACCTCAAGGGTGGCTACGGCGTGTTTGTCAAGCCCCTGGTGGAGCTGGGCGGCCTTTTCGAATTTCAGGATAACGACTTCATCACCCGGATCGGACTCCGGGGCTATGTGGAATACAATTTCGACCGCGGCAGGTCTTACTTGGTCCCCATGGTGGGTGGCGTGATCGGGCTGGGCTACCTGGAAAACTTCAGCGGCGATGAAGTGGGTCTCGAATTCGGGATGTATGCCGGGGCGAAGTATTTCCTGCGCGACAACCTGGCATTGGTGGCGACGCTGGGCCTGGACGGGAGTTCGGGAGACACCTATGACGACAAAAAAGATGCGGCTTCGTCGGCGAATTTCTCCTTTGATATCGGCCTTCGCTGGTATTACTAGACCGTAATCATGTCCTCGTACGGCTGTGTCAGCCGCCGATTGCCCGGGGTCGAGCAGGAGGAATACCGCTCTGGCAGCCTTCCTCCCGGGTTCCTGGGCGGGGGCGAAGACGAAGGCCAGGCGTATCGGGAGGAAGATTTTCCTTCTCACCCAAGGCTATACATCTGTAGCCGTGACCTGCTATAACGGGGTCTGGAGGAGATTGATTATGCAGAAGAACGCTATGTTAGCCCTTTTTATGGGGGTGTCTTTAGTTGCCTGCCAAACCTCAGGACCCCAATTCAATCTGGTTCTCAGCAACGCTTCCAGTGCGGATGTATCGGATGTCGAGGTTC
>JAYGFS010000665.1:0-23542 GCA_046581765.1 Verrucomicrobiota bacterium | reverse complement strand
CACGATCGAACCCTCGGCTTGCACTTGGCCAGCGTAAAGAATGGCAATGCGATCACAGACATCCTCCACATCCGCGAGAAGATGTGAGCTCAGAAAAACCGTCTTCCCCCGTTCGGCGAGGGTTTGAATCAGATCCTTCACCTGCCGGGTTCCAATGGGATCAAGCCCGGAGGTCGGTTCATCGAGGATCACAATTTCCGGATTGTTGATCAAGGCCTGGGCGAGCCCGATCCGGCGTGCCATCCCCTTGGAAAATTCCTTGATCGTGCGGCGGCCGGTGTGCTGCAGGCCGACCATTTCGAGCAGCTGGTCGATGCGCTGCTTTCGTTCCGGACCGCTCAGGTCGAACAGGCGGCCATAGAAATCCAGGGTCTCCCGGGCGGTGAGATACGGATAGAGGTAGGATTCCTCGGGCAGATAGCCGATGCGAACCTTGGATTGCACATCGCGGGGCGGCTTACCCAGCACCTGAATTTTTCCCCGGGTCGGGTGGAGCAGGCCGAGCAGCATCTTGATCGTCGTGCTCTTTCCGGATCCATTCGGCCCCAGCAGGCCGAAGACCTCACCCCGCTTGACCTCGAAATCAATACCGTTCACCGCCTTGGCCCGCGGACGACCCCAGAAATCTTTAAACACCTTGTGCAGGCCCTCGACCGACAACACGATATCCGATGTTTCCTCCATCATATCCTACTTAATCTCGCTAAAGTTAAACAAACTTACGGCCAGGCAGAGTACCCCGGTCGTATACAATAGGGCGTAACGACCCGTCGCCCAGACTACGCTCCATTGGATCTCTCCCCCGCCGGTCAGGCCATCGACCACCCAGAAGTGCTGCCAGTTCGGCACCACCGCGTAACAGATTTCCGCCCACCACGAGGTCTCCGCATGACGCCCAAAGAAATAGTCACTCAGCAGGCCAACGATCAAGACAACGGAACAAATGACCAGGGTGGGTACAGCGTCCAGACGGGTCGCCAGGGTGACCGCGATCGCCAGCAAGGTCAAAAGCGCCATCGTCAGGAGCATTGCGGCGGGAATCAGCTTCCAATTATAGAGCAGGCCAAAGGCCTGCATGGCCCCGGTGCGATCCATGAATCCGGTCCAGACGAAGGCCAGCATCACGCAGATGACCTGGAGAGCAAAGGCGTTGGAAACAAAATTTCGGTCGCTGAAATAGTTGATCAAGGCCGCGATCAGATAGGCTGCAAACGGTGCCATGAGCAGGGAACCGGCGGAGTAGAAATCGATTTCGTACAACTCGCTTACCGTCCGCTCGCTCATAATGACCGCCATCGCGACCAGCAGGCAATACAGCAGGATAATCCCGGTGATCCCCGCGAACTTGGCCAGGAGGAACAGGGTTCGGTCCACCGGCTTGGACAGGACGGCCGAAATCGTCCCACTTTTCATCTCCCGGGTGATCGACAGGCAGGCGGCGTAGGTGCTAAGCAACACACCCATGAGCAGAAAAACCGCGAGTCCACTGTCGCGGATAACCTTACCCGTTTCACCAAAGGTGTAGTTCACCACCAGCGGGAGAACCCCAATGAACAGGATCGCCGAGGTGGTCAGGATCAGACAGATGGGCTGACGAACCGTTTCCAGGGCGGTCAGCCAGGCAATCGCGATCATTTGTTTGCAAGCGAGCCACATGAGCACATTTGTAAACCGCTACGCCAAAAATGTGAACCTTTATTCATGCCTGGCCAAGCCTGAAGATGCCGGCCACACCCGCCATATGGGTATATGGACGAGCGCTTGAGGCCCCGCGCAGGAGAGCCTACTCAGAGTGCTCTTGGCGGAAACGGTCCATCAGGCGAAGCATGTCCTGGCGGATTTCGTAGAGATTGCGGCGGAACTTGAGCAGTTGATGGTGTGCGATCAGGTTTTTCTGTTCCACCTTGGCCATGGCGGAGGCCGCCTCATTGAAATAGGTCAAGGCCCGCTTGAGGCAGGCCACGATGAAACCCCCTTCAACGTAGGTGTCATAGGCCAGGCCATTCAGGGCACCCGCCAGCTTGGACGACAGGGTTTGTGCCTGGAAAACCATCTGATGCAGGTCTTCGTCGCCATCTTCGCCGAGCAATTTGCGGTCATTGCAATAATGCCACATATCCATTGCCGTATGAAAAGCCCGGTCGGTGAGTGGATGGGTCACATCCCCATTATCCTTACGAATCCAGTCGACCCCTTCGGATTCGCGCTTCGGCACGAGGGGCCAGATGTCTTCACCGGACAGTTCCACGTCCTCAAAGCCATCCTCCTCGACATCCTCGAGTGCTTCTTCGAGCCAGCTCCATCCCATTTCACTCGCGATGATCCGGTCGCGGTCGGGGTGATCCATGTGCTTTTCCATCAACTTCCCGAACTTGCTCGTCAGTTCGTCCGACTCCTTGAGATGCCGCTCCCACTCATACTCATTCATCACACGATAATCCTCAAAGGAATCATCGCATTCCTCGTCGAAAAAATCCTCTTCCAGCAGATCCTCCGCGACCCCCAAACCCTGCTCGCGGGCTTCGTCGTCGATGCCAACCGCACGCATCTTCCGCTTCAGGTCGCCCCTCCAATCGTTGATCGCTTCGACGCTCCTCCGGCGCTGCTCATCTTCCTCCTCCTGCGACATGTGCCAATCATAGGCTGAAATCGCGGTAGTGAAATCCGTGCCTTCAATGACCACGTGACCGTTTTCCACACTCAACCATTCCACGTAAACGCTATTGCCGAGATGCTCGGGCACGTCCAGACCCTGCGCACGGCGCTCACAGGCTTCTTTCACCGGGATGTCGAACACGCGTACTTTTCGCGAAGCCGTCAGATCACCCGCAACGCCATTTTGCTCCGTCTCCAAGTGGATATCATCCCCCGCGACCGGGCAGGGATTGGTAATCGTGATTCGTGTGCCGGCGACATCGCGCAGGGCGTTGCCGATGAGATTGAGCAGCACCGGTTCGTCCCGATCGACCAACCAGATCAAACCACGAACCTTCCCAGGTTGACGATTATCTAATTCAATCCTGGATATCGAGTTGCTCAAGCGCCAAGTCATCACATCTATCCTTCCGGCTTTCTGCCTCTTCCTTTTCGTTTACCCATTGGCCACCCGAGACGGGGAGTGTTATAGTAGCGCGTGGCCGTATCAGACAAGGTAAAAAAGAAGCTTCATGAACTTCCCGACAAGCCGGGGGTCTACCTCATGCGCGACCGGAACGGCAAGGTCATCTATATCGGGAAGGCCAAATCGCTTCGAAATCGCGTGCGGAACTATTTTCAGCGTGGCACCCTGCGCAGTGCGGATGCCAAAATCCGGGGTCTGATCAAGTCGATTGATGATTTCGACTTCCTGATCGTGGGCAACGATGCGGATGCCATCCTCACCGAAGGGCGAATGATCAAGGAATACCGCCCGCGCTACAACACCTCCTTCAAGGACGATAAGCGTTTCTTATTGTTGCGCTTGAATCGCAACGATCCCTGGCCGGTGCTGAAACTCTGCCGCATCCGCCGAAATAATACATCCACCTACTTCGGCCCCTACGCCTCGGCGGCTTCCGCACGCGCGGCCAAAAACTTCGCCGAAAAACGATTCGGATTGAGACAATGCACACCACGCGAACCCAACGAACAGACCTATAAGCACTGTCTGGACGACATTATACGTCAGTGCTGTGCGCCCTGCGTCGGACAGATTACACGGGGGGACTACCTCCAGCGCGTCGACGAGGCCACGGCATTTCTAAAAGGTGAACGGGGGGATATTCTCAAGGAATTGCAGGCTGAGATGGAGGCGGAGGCCGAAGCGTTGAATTTTGAACGCGCGGCCGTCCTCCGGGACACCCTGCTGCTACTGCGCCGAGCGGTAAAACAACGGGCGCGCGGGCTGAAAAGCCTCGTCACGAAGGCGGATGAAGCCCTTGAGGGGCTGAAACAGTTACAGGAGGCCCTTCGGCTGCCTACCCTCCCCCGCGTGATCGAAACCTTCGATATTTCGAATATTTCCGGCACCTCCGCGACCGCCAGCATGGTGGTCGCGATCGACGGACTCCCCGCGAAAAACCGGTACCGGATGTTTCGGATTAACTCCGTTTCCGGTCCAGACGATCCCGGGATGATGGCTGAGGCAACGCGTCGTCGATACAGGCGCCTGGTGGATGAAAACAAACCGCTACCCGATCTCATCGTGTTTGACGGCGGCATCACCCAACTCCGCGCCGGGCGGGCCGAACTGGACAAGCTCGACCTGCACCACCTGCCCAGCGTCGGCCTCGCCAAACGCTACGAAGAGGTCTATTGGGACATCACCAACAAGAGCGATCCGCTCCGCCTGCCGCTGGACTCCCCCGGACTCCGGGTGTTGACGAACATTCGCGACGAAGCCCACCGTTTTGCCCTCACCTATCACCGGAAGATCCGGGAAAAGCGGATTCGCGATTCGGCCCTCGACGAAATCCCCGGCATTGGTGAAAAACGCAAGCTGGCGCTGCTTCAGCATTTCGGATCGGTTGATCGGCTGCGGAAAGCCCGGGTCGACGAACTGGCCAAAACCCCCGGCATCGGGCACACCTTTGCGGAGTTGATCCACACCTGCCTGCATGGAGACGCCAAAGTATGAAAACCCATTGCCACCCGGTTCTGAAACACCTTTGAGCGAACGCCCAAGAAACCTGGCCCTCGGCGCTTTATGCATGATCGGGTCTGCCCTTCTCTTCGCCATGCTGGGCGCAATCGTCAAGCGGCTCTCCGCAGACCTGGCGACTCCGACGGTGGTTTTCCTGCGAAATTTTTTCGGACTTCTCACCCTCGTTCCCTGGCTGTACATCCATCGAAAAGAAGGCGTACGAACCAAGCTGCGCGCTCTTCACCTGCTTCGGGCCGCTACCGGCCTCAGTGCCATGTACTGCTGGTTTTATGCGTACCGTATCGTTCCGTTGGCCGAGGTGGACGTCCTTTCCAAGTCGCTTCCGTTATTCATTCCGCTGATCGCCTGGCTGGGGTTAAAGGAAAAGGCATCCAGCACCTCCCTGTTGGCCATCGCGGTCGGCTTTCTCGGTGTCATGCTGGTTATCAGGCCCGGATCGATGGCCTTCCTGCCGGGCCACTTGATCGTCATTCTCGGTGGAGCTTTGGGGGCGGGTGCGATGGTAACGATTCGCCGTTTGTCATCGGAGGAACCCATCATCCGCATCGTGTTTTATTTCGGCCTCATCAGCACCGTCGTTTCCGCCCTGGGCCCGATTCTTCACCCGGAAGCCGTGCCGCGGACGCTTTGGCCCTGGGTCATTCTGCTCGGGTGCACCGCCACGAGCGGGCAATTGTTGCTGACCAAGGCCTACTCGCTCGCCCCGGCATCCCAGGTCGCGCCTTTCAGCTATGCCACGGTAATTTTCTCGGCCCTCTTCGCCTGGGTCTTCTGGCGGGAAAGGATGGATACCTTGAGTTGGGCGGGGGCGGGGGTAATCGGGCTTGCGGGGCTGATCGCCGGCCGCCAGGTCGGGAGGCGCGCCCGATCGTCTGCGGTCGTCGGGCGACCTGGCAATACCCGGGAAGGGTAAACCGGGCCGGTCATTCAGCTCGGTCGACAGGGCATCCGCTACGCCGCACGAAAGGGAAGGCCCCCGGAGGGTCTATGGCGAGAGCCGCTCTTTAATCCAGGCATCCCCCTCCCGGCGAAACACGATCCGGTCATGCAAACGACTCGTCCGTCCCTGCCAGAATTCGACCCGATCGGGAATAACCCGGTACCCCCCCCAGCACTCCGGGAGCGGAACCTGCTGCTCCCGGTATTGTTTGTCCAACGCGATGTACCGCTCTTCCAGGTGGGCCCGGTCCGGAATCACATCGCTCTGGCTCGATGCCCAGGCACTCACTTGCGCCTCGAAAGGCCGGCGGCGAAAATACGCATCCGAGCGCTCCCGGCTGGTCTTTTCCACCCGGCCCTGGACCATCACCTGTCGCTGCAGTTCGGCCCAGAAAAACAAGAGGGCGGCCTGCGGATTTAGCTCGAGGTCCCGGCCCTTCCGGCTGGTGTAATTGGTAAAAAAGATGAATCCACCATCATCGACATCCTTGAGCAACACGGTCCGGCTGGAAACATCGCCATCCGCACCTGCCGTGGACAAGGTCATCGCGTTGGGCTCCGCCAGGTCGGAATGGAGGGCCTCATCGAACCAGACCTGAAACTGTTTGAATGGATCCTCGGAGAGATCGGCCTTATGCAAGGCCCGTGATGCGTACTCACGACGAAGGAGCGCGATCTTTTCTTCGATGGAAGCCATACGCACCCAGCCAACCGGCCTAAAGTCCGGCTTTTTCGAGTTTCATGGCCGCGGCGAAGATCTCATCGCACTCGCTTTCCCGGATGCCCCCGACCAATTCACAATCGAGGTCGACCGCGCGTTCAACGACTTCGGCCGCGGGAATTTCAATATGCCGGTAGCCCAGCTCACGCAAGGTCGCGAGGGAGGATCCGTAAACAACCTTGCCGATACCGGTCCACAGGATACCGGAGATCGCCATGACGTTGGGCTCGGCGGTCGTGTAGAGGACAAAGCTCTTCCAGTCGGGATCTTCACAGTTCTTGACCGCTTCGGTAATGGCCACCAGTTCGGCGTGCAGGATCGGATTGTGATAACTCTTGTTCAGTCCCTCGGACACGACCTCCCCGTTCACCGGGTCAACGACAATCGCGGCAAAGGGACGTCTTAAATTCTGACAGGCCAGCTCCATCACCTGGCGCATGTAATCGGCGTGTTCGAGTTCGGGGTCCATCCGGGTTCCTTCTGACTGAAAGTTCTGGGTACGAGGTGCATCATAACACAGCCGAACGACATGTCTATGCGAAAGGTGGGTGCCTCTTTCCCGGGCAATAAAATCCCCACCGGAAGCATCGTCTACCGGGCCGCGTTCAAGGCCGAAGCCGGCTCAATCCTCTCCGCTCTCCGGGGTCTTTCCATCCACTTGCGGATGGGCCGGGGGCAAGGGACTGTGGATGGTCCAGCCCCCATCAACCATGAGGATTTCCCCCGTGATGTGCCGGGCTTCGTCCGAGGCAAGAAACAGCGTAGCGTGGGCGATATCCACTACCGACGCCGTACGCCGGTTAGCGGCGACCGCATTCCAGTTTTCCTCGTAGTTGGGATCGTCCGCCAGGGTGCGCTCGGTGATCGTCGCTCCCGCGCCAATGGCATTCACCGTGATTCCGTGCGGGCCCAGCTCCAGCGCGAGGCAGGAGGCGAGATGACGGATGCCCGCCTTGGTCATCCCGTAGGCGCTGAGATTCTCGTGGGCCCTAACCCCGCAAACCGAGGACATAAACACGATCCGCCCCGGTTTTCCCGCCTCGATCATCGAGCGCGCCGCGGCCTGGGCGGAAAAATAGCTGCCGCGCAGGTTCACGTTGACCACCCGGTCGAAGAGGACCGGGTCGGAATCGATAAAAGGCCCGTAGTGGGTGGTGCCGGCGTTCGCGACCAGGATATCCACGGAGCCAAATGCCTGCATGGCCGACCGAAGCGCCTCGAGGTCTGCCACGTCGAAGGGCAAGGCTTGAACACGCTCTCCCAGCGCACACGCGGCCTGGTCCGCACGCTCCGGATCGATGTCGTTCAGCCCCACCTGGGCACCTGATTCGGCAAATTGACGGCAGATTTCAAGACCGATGCCGACCCCGGCCCCGGTAACGATCACCTTCTTTCCTGTAAAATCGGGCATAGCCGATCCTAGCAGGAACCCGGCCTCCAGGGAATACCGGATCCGCCACAGAACAAAAAAGATCGGTGCCTGCATACACGAGGGTTCCCAGGCGTGGGCCGTGCCCGGGATAGCTGCTGCCCGCGAGCCCTTTCCCGGTTGTGGGCGAGAGGCGAACGAAGCGGCGATTCCACGCAAAGATCCTGCCGATACAGGCCCCTGCGGAGGGCAGCCCGGCGATCCGTCTCAGTCGATCGCCTGGAGAAAGGCCTCGGCCATGTGCTGGCTGCTGAATTTCCGGCCTACAACCGACCGGGCCTGTGCCGCTTCCGCGCGGAGGCCGGGAAGATCAGCCAATGCCCGCTTAAAGCCCCCTGCGAGATCGTCTACCGGGCAGATCAAGCCGCCGCCGATAACTTCGACCAGCTCGGGAAAGGCGCCGCGATCGGGCAGCACCACGGGCACCGCGCTCGCGAGGGCTTCGAGTACGTAGAGGCCGAACGCTTCATCGTAACGCGAAGGTGTGCAGAGGAAACTCAAGCCACGGAGGAATTCCTGCTTTTCTGCACGGGACATATTGGCGAAGACTTTTACATCGCTCCCATGGCCGGCGGCGTTGATCTTTGCCAACAAGCCTTCCACGAATTTCACATCCTGGTTCACCTTGCTTCCGCCGAGGTGTAGCCGGACTGCGGCATGTGCAGGATCCTGCTTGAGTGCCAGCCAGGCGTCCACCAGGGATGCCAGTCCCTTGGGCGCACACATGCGGGCAAGGAAACCGACCACCGGCGGATCAGGGGCCTTTTCCGCCGGGCCGTAACCATCCAGCTGGATGCCATTATACACCAGTCTCACCTGCTCGTCGGTTATACGCATGCAACGCTTCATCTTTCCCGCATACGAGACACTTACCGCGTGGTAGACGTCGATGTATTTGGAATTCTGATGCAACATCTCCCAGACATCATCGGTGTATTCACCGAGCGTCTCGATAAAGCAGTCCTCACCCTGCAAGGTGCAGACGACCTTGCATCCGAGTTCCGCCTTCAGCTTCCTCGCCACACCATTAAGCATGGCATTGGACAACACGACCACATCCGGCTTTCGTGGCTGCGCCTTGATCCAGTTCACCATGCGGTCGAGTTCCTTGGCCTGGTAACCATCTTCGCCGCGCTGCATCGACAGGGTCATCGCCGCGAGTTCATGCGCATCGGTCATGCCCTCATGCTTCATTGCATTACGAATCAGCCCCCGGTGGTCGAACAGGCGGTCGATGAAGCGCGGGGTTTTCCGGAAGAACGGAAACTTTTGCTGCAGGTAACAGTTAATGCCGCCAAAGAACAGGGGGCCCTGGGCATGCACACCCTCTTCCAGCACGTGCGGAAGGTACATTTCCAGCACGGTAACCTCGTGGCCTTGCCGGCAAAGCTCCCGAACCAGGGTATGATCCCGCAGGCAGGTGCCACAGAAGAAATTACCTGTTCCGGGAATCAGGAAGTGAAACTTCACGCGGGTGCCGGGGCGATATGCGGATTTCCGTGCGGAACGGGATCGGGGATGTCCGCAAACTCACTTACCGCTTCAAACAGGGCGTCAAAATCTTTCTCCACGTTGCCAATCAGGCAGTCGGTCAGGTCACCCCGCAGATGCGGATACTTCTTAAGCACCGCGCCAAAACTGAAATTGGGATCGTAGAAGGCATAGACCAGTTTGCGCATGGCCTCGAGGGCCCCCCGGAACTTCTCGCCGTATTCGGTGAAACGGGCGGCACCGAAGTCGCCTACCGACAAGGCCTCATCGACAGCGTCCGCGGCCAGGACCCCGCTGTACAGGGCGAGGAACAAGCCGGAAGAAAACACGGGATCGAGGAAGGAAAATGCGTCACCGGTGAGCACCAGGCCATCCGCGGCACAGTATTCCGAACGATATGAATAGTCCCCGGTCGCCTGCACGGGCTCGACTCGTTTACCGGTAGACACATGATCCTTGATCCAGGCATTTTTTTCGACTTCCCGGTCAAGGATCTTCTCCAGGTCACGACCGTCACTGAACAGATAGTCCTTGTCGCCGACCACGCCGACGCTGACCCGGTCGTTCCGGAGCGGAATCCACCAGAACCAGTTCTTGTCATCCACATAGGCCACGGTAGTCGCGCCTTCGTCGAGGCCCGCATCGCGCTTCGCGCCTTTGTAGTAGGACCAGACAGCGACTTTTTTGAGTTTCTTGTCGGGGATACGCCAGCGGTTGCGCGAACAGGCCAGGCCGTCGCGACCGGTCGCATCAATCGTGACCGGCGCGAGAAAGTCCTGCATGGATCCATCGGGCATCCTGGCGCGCACGCCCTTGGTCGCACCCGCTTCCGTAATGAACTCCTTCGCAGCGACGCCTTTCTTGATCGTGGCTCCGCTCTGGCAGGCATGGCAAAGCATCATCTTGTCGAAGGAACTGCGTTCGACCTGCCAGGTCTGGGCCGACGGGTGGTCCATATGCCTGGAAAAGTAAAACGGTACCGAGGACCCGGCGTCCTGGCTCACGAATTGCACACTGAACTTCTTGATAAAGCCCGCATCCTTCAGTTTCTCATTCATCCCAATGCGTTCAAGGGGATACCAGCAGAAAGGGATCATCGACTCGCCGATGTGGTAACGGGGGAAGGTGTCCTTCTCCAACACGACCACGTTCCGGCCCTTCTGGGCGAGCAGGGCCGCGGCCGCGGCCCCGGCGGGACCCCCTCCAACGATCACGGCATCAAAGGCTTGTTCAGCATCCATCATGCATGTCCTGTACCTGGCCCGCCCTAGGGGGGCAGAATTTCCACCACTTCGGCCAGCTTCGTGCCATCCAGCAACCACAACTGGTTCTTCCGGCCGCAGAGTTCGTATGCCCGTTCCGGATCAAGCTTTAACGCTTGCTTGATCACGTCATCTGCCCGGACCTTGAAGTAGGCCCTGGGGGAACTTCGGTGTTCAATATCGAAAAAATCCAGCAAGCCGCCAAGCGGCTTATGTCCGAGCACTACCGCGTCCGCAACCGGTACGGGCAGGTGCTCCAGGTTGATGCAAATGGCACCAAACTCGGCGGGCTTTTCGTTCTCCGAACCGATCAGCACCACCATGCGTGCGCAGGTTTTCTCGTCGCGATCGTGATCGATCACGTGGAGATACATCGACTGCTTGTGGTGCGACTCCAGGGTCGGGGTCATGTCGTTTTCATGCACCAGCAGGCCCTTATAGGGCTCCGGCATTTCTTCACGAACGAGCGTTAGCAATTCGGGCGGCGTGTTCCCGGAGCGGGAATAAAAGTACGCGAGTGGATCGAGTCCGGCCATATCCTGGATGGTGGAGTTCTCAAGCATATCGCTGGTTCACATGTTCGGGCAAAAAGAATTCATGGAGGAGGACGTCAATCTGTAGCAGGCCCTGGCGCGTCACGCTGATAATCGTGTCATCCCGGTCGATAAAGCCCCACGTTTTCATGTGACCCAGCTGTTCGGAAAAACGCTCGCGCACATCCACGCCGAACTTTTCCCGGTAGTACGCGGGATCAATCCAACCGAGTTTGAAATGCAGGATGAACTCGCGAATCAACCGTTCTTCGTCGGTCGGGGTCAGCGCCCGGTAAATCGGGAACTGATCCTTCCCAATCAGGGCCAGGTAGGGATCGATGTCATGGTTGTTCTGGTAATGCGTTCCGTTGATATGGCCAAAGGAGGCCACGCCGAGGGAAAGCAGGTCGGCACCCTTCCAGAGCAGGTCGCGATACAGGAACTCTGCATTCTTCCCTTTCTTGACCGCGGTGTAGGCGCTTTTCACCTCGTAACCGGATTGCTCCATCTGTTCGTAGGCATAGGTTACCCAGCGGCGTTTCGTTTCCCAGTTGGCGACGGGTGCCTTGAGCATGCCCGACTCCTTCATCCGCTGGTAGATCGTGGTGTTGTAAGGCACTTCCATCTGGTAGACCGTGATGCTTTCCGGATCCATGGCGATGGCCTTTTCAACCGTCCGTTTCCAGTTGTCCTCGGTCTCCTCAAGCATCCCCGCAATCAGGTCGATGTTGATCTGCTCGAAGCCCGCATCCTGCGCGGTCTTGTAGGCCCGCTCGATTTCCGGGCTGCGGTGGGCCCGGCCATTGATCTCCAGGATATGATCGTCGAGATTCTCGACCCCCAGGCTCAAGCGGGTGATCCCCAGCTCCTTGATGACCTTGATCTTTTTTTCCGTCAGGGTGCCCGGCTCGCACTCGAAGGCGATTTCCTTCGCATCACTCCAGGAAAGACGTTTGTCCATGGCCTCCACCAGTTCACGCAGCATGTCCGTCGACAGAAACGAAGGGGTTCCGCCACCAAAATAGATGAAGCTGGGCTTGCGGTTTCCAATGAAGGGCTGGGCGGTGTACATGTCCAGCTCCTTGAGCGCCGCCGCAACGTAATCCTTGATCTCGGCTGATTTCGCGCCGGTATACACCCGGAAGTAGCAGAAGTGGCAACGCTTGCGGCAGAAGGGAATGTGCAGGTACATGCCGAGAGGATTGCCCGGCTCCGGCGAACGCGCCATGGCGTCCTGGATCTCGTTCACCTTGTCGGGCGACCAGAAGGAATACGGGGGATAATTGGAAATGAAAAAATTCCCAACCTCGGTCGCGCCTTTCAACTCGTAATCGGAGGAATCTTTCGCTTGCGTACTCATGGTTCCGTGCCTTTTTTCTCCCCAAAAGCATACACCGAACCGTCAAGACTGCCAATGTATATGTGCCCGTCGGCCACCGAGGGGGAGCCCTGCACCGGCTCTCCAATTTCGAAAGACCAGATTTCTTCACCGGTTTTCAGGCTCAGCATGTACAGAAATCCGTCATCGGATCCCACCACGACCTTGTCGCCGCTGATGACCGCCGAGCTGTCGATCGGCCCACGCGTTTTAAAATGCCAGAGCTCCTCGCCCGTTGCCCGGTCGAGGCAGTGCACCCGCTTGTCGCGACCTCCGATGATGACGACATCATCGGTCAGCGCCGGGGTTGCGTAGAAGGGAAAGGAGCCATCCTTGAAGGTCCAGATCGCGGCACCGGATACGATATCGACGCATTGCACGACTTCCCCGTAGTGACCGACGTAAATGTGCCCGTCCTTCCCGGCCAGGGAGCCGGCAATGTATGCGCCCATCGAAATGCCGTTGAGCAATTTTCCGTTCTCGAGATCCACGACATGCACGATTTCGTCGCAACCACCGACCACGGCCTTATTGGCCATGATACAGGGGGTCCCATTGATAAAATTCTCGGACTCGTACCTCCAGATGACCTTTCCGGTGTCGGCATCCACGCAGCGGATAAAAAAGTCGTAGCTGCCGACAACGATACGCAGCACACCATCCTTGCCGGTATAGTGATTGGCGGCCCCGAGTATCCGGTCGTCGGTTTCATAGGCCCATAATTTCTCGCCAGTCCCCAGTTTCAACGCGTAAAGCGATCCGTCACCGGAGCCCACGTAGACAACGCCGTCCAGCACCAGCGGCGAGGATTCCACTTCGCCCTCCGTCTTGAAGTCCCAGATCTTTTTCCCGGTGTCTTTGTCCAGGCAGTACACCTTTTCGTCCCCGGAACCGAACACGGCCTTGTCGCCAACGATGGCGACAGAGGACTTGACTTCAAATTCCGTCTTGAAGCTCCAGAGGAGTTCCAGCTTGTCGGGCAACTTCCCCGGGGCCATGCCGATGAGGGACGGGCCGCCGCGGTACATGTAGAAATTCTCCTCACTGGCGCCCACGGGCGGATCCGCCTCGGCTATGCCCCCCGGTTCGACCGCGTTGCAGGCGATACCCAGGAGTAGGCCCCCGATAAAATAACCCCTACAGAGCCGCATGAAACAGGTCCTCAAATTGCGTAATATCGATTTCACGCGGGTTGAACATGGCGGTCCATTGATGGCTGGCCTCCCGGGCCAACTCGGGAATCTTGTGCGGCTCTACCTGCAGGTCGCGGAGGGACTTTTCCAGTTTCACCATTTCCAGCAGGACCTCAACCTGCTCGACCAGGGCATGCACCGCCGAGGCCGTATCGTCGCCGGCCCCCAAGAGGTCAGCTGACACCGCCAGGGCATGGTAGAGAGCGGCCGCTTCAGGATCTTCGCCGTTAAATCGAATCACGTGCGGCAACATCACCCCTACCGCCTGGCCGTGCACCGTGTTGTAATGCGCAGTTAAGGGGTTGGCGCAGGAATGCGCGGCACCCAGCATGCTGTTCTCGATTGCCATGCCAGCCAGGGCGGCCCCCAGTTGCAGGTCCGCACGCTTCTCCACGTTGGTCGGATCGTCGACAATGCAGGAAAGGTTCTTCACGATAAGCGAAAAAGCCTTGTGTGCATACAGAAGCGAGACGGGGTTTCGCGCATTGGTCACCGCGGTCTCCACGGCATGGGCCAAGGCATCGATGCCGGTGACCGCGGCGACATGAAAGGGCTGGGAAAGGGTGAGCAGTGGATCGAGGATGCTGATCTTCGCGGCGGCACGCAAATCCCCGCAAGCCATTTTCATGTGGGAGATCTCATCGGCAATCAAGGCAAAGGACTGGCATTCACTCCCCGTCCCCGCTGTGGTCGGAATCGCGATCAGCGGAAGCATCTCCTTCCGGGCTTTGCCCCTGCCCCAGTAGTCCTTCATCTGGCCCCCATTGGTGAGCAGAAAGTTGCAGCCCTTGGCGGTATCCATGCTGCTGCCGCCGCCCAGGCCGACGATACAATTAATCGGCGCGCTCTTGGCCATATCCAGGCAGTCATCAACGTCCCGGGTCGTGGGATTTTCGCGCACTTTATCATAGGTCAAGATCTGGATGCCCGCCATGGTGAGTGAATCGGCGAGCCGGTCGAAATGCCCGGCCTCGACGATGCCGGGATCGGTGACGATAAGGACATTGGTGGCGCCCAGTTCCTTCGCCAAGGCTCCGGCTTGATCCACCGCCCCCACCCCCTGCACCAGGCGGGTGGGCCGCTGCAGCAGGTCGAGGGTCAACCTGGCGGACGGGTCAGGCAAGGTCTTCGCTCCGACTGACATGAATGGCCCTCCGGTGGTACAGGAACTCGAACAAGTTGCCTTCGTGGGGTTGGTTCCACTCGACAAAGGCGGTCGGTACGCGGCCGATATTCAAGCGGGGGATATCGGAAGATGCCAGCAGGGCCTCGATAAAATGTCGATCTTCGGTGACGGCCGAGACCACCAGGCTGGGGCCGATCTGCTCCAGCATCTGGTCCTGGGGAACTTCCACCACGCAGGCATATGGAAAGAGGTATTCCGCCCGGGCGAGCGGATGATCGATCGTGTCCGCATAGCAGAGCGTCGGCTGTAGAAAGGTGCTTCCGTTCAGCTGGACCAGGCGTTCACCCTGGCGGACCTGTGCCGTAATATCCTCTACCCCGGAACCCTGCAGCTCGGCTTCGATCCTAGCATTGATCGACTCGGCGACCGCTGGATTGGCGAAGGCGGAAAGCGCCGCGCTTTCATCGTCGAGGGGCCTGGGTTGAATTTCGGCCAGCTTTTTCGCCAGGGCCTCGGCGAGCTCCCGGCCCTTGCGCGGGACGATAATCGCCGAGGCGTTGATGCAGGAACGGCCGCCCCCGCGCGCGATGGATGCGACCAGCACATCAAGGTACGCTTCATAGTCATCGATTTGATCCTCCCCGATGAGCACCTTGCTGAAACCCGGTCCGTGAATGGAGACCGAATCGTCCTGCGCGTACTTTTGCACGGTCTTGGCGTCGCCAAAGAGGATGGAGCGTCCGGTCATCTCCAGGACCGCGCCCGAACCCTCGTGCGTAGTCGGGTAAAAACAGAAGGCCTCCTTCGGGCAACCGGCGGCCATGAAAGCCTGCATGAGACGGAAAGGCGTCCAGGGCTCTTCGCGACCCGGCTTCATGATCACCGGAACCTTCAGGGCGAGCGAAGGCAGCCAGAGGGAATTCACGCCGGGCGAATTGCTGGGGAGGATAACCCCGAGCGAATGCGAGGTGGGAAAGTAGCTGTAAGCCATGCCGTCCTGCTCGACGATCCCCTTGTCCAGCACGGAGAGATCGAGCCCGCGCGAGAGGCCCGCGAGGACGGTGTCGGTGTTGCCCAGCACGTAATGGATCTTCTCCATGTTCTGGCGAACCATGACCTGGGGCAGGCCGCTGGTCGCCGAGAGGTTCTCGATGTACTGCTCAGCACTCTGGGTATCGTCGCCGAGGGGCAGGGTGCCTCCCATGAAGAGCTCGCCCGCCTTGCGGGAGATCTCGACCAGTTCGGCGACGGTTTTCTGTCCGAGCGCGTCGTATGCCCGCTTGACCTTTTTCAGGTCGCGACGAATGAGCCCGGCATTGACCATGCTGGTCCGGGCGAGAACCTCCCCGGTCCGGCAGTCCGGGACATCATTCAAATCAAGGCTCTGGTAGGCCTCGCCAAATCGCAATGCGGGTATGTGTACTGTACTCATTATTCCATCCGTCGATCCCTAAACGCGCCTGGCTATCCGGGAACCTACACTTCAGCTTCTTCGGACAAGCGGGAAGGCTTTCAGCCGGTTTTTCCATGCCCGGAAAAAGCGCGGAAAAGTCTTCCTAATGATCGGAAGGCGCAATCTATAAAGATATTCGCATTTTTGGGAAGAAATATGACGGGAAAAACCCCGGTTTTTCGTGCAACTACCACGGAACGAGGGTTTTCTAGAGATCTCTAAGTCCCACATGTCTACGAAGCCGAACAGAACGAAGCGCAAACACGGGCCGATCTCACCCGAGGCCCGGGCGAGGAAGCGCCGGGTCTTTTTTTTCAGCATGCTCGGGATCGTGGCGGCCTGGCTGATTCTCTCGTTTTACCTCGTGCTGAGCGGGAACCTGGAGGAATGGATGGAGCGGAAAGAAAATCCGCCGCCGGATCCGCGGATGGAACGGTTGGAAGATTTCTAGCACGGCACCGACCCATCCTGCGGGATGCAGACGGGGCACGAAGGGTTAAACCCTAATATACGCCCTCGACGATCGCCTTCTTCTGGGCGCCAAAGGGGCGAACCTGCCCGGCCCCGTCCCACGGATACCCCTCCGTGCCCTCGCAGCGCATGGCTTCGTCACGCTCGAGGAAACGCGGCATGAAGAGTTCCCGGGTCAACGTGGTCAACTCCACCCGGCCGAAGGCGCCATAGGACACGAGCTCCACGGTATTTTCGGGGTCGACCACGCGGGTGACCGCACGGGGCTGGGGCGCGTAGTAGGTGATGGCGTAATCGTCTTCGGCCTTCAGCGGCTTGCTGTGCGCCAGTCCCATGAGCGTATTGCCGTAAACCGGCTTAAACGCAACCTCGCCTTCAAGAACTTCCTCGATGAGAAAGCGGACGTTTTGCGGATTCATTTCGGTGCCCCCGCAAAAAACGCCCTTGATTCCGGCATCGGGGATGGACACTTTTTCGCTGAGGGCCTCGAGCAGTTTGGGGGTGGTGAACAGGGCACTGACCGCCCGGTGCTTCATGATCAACAGGGCCTGGTCAATCACGTGCTCCATGTAGCCCTTGGCCTGGTCGAACTCGCCGCGGGAAATCAACTTCTTCACCCAGCGCGGATCGAGGTCGACGAAGTAGCAGCTGCCGCCCCGGTGATTCGCGAGATGCTCGATGGCAAGGCGCAGGCGACGCGGACCCGTCGGGCCCATCATCAACCAGTTCTCGCCCTTGGGAAATTCGCGGTCATCGAGCGTGTCGGAGAAACTTTCGTAGTCGTGCTTGTAGTCGTCCCAGCCGATGCGCTGCTTGGGCATCCCGGTGGTGCCGCCGGTTTCAAAAATGGAATACGGGCGGCCCTCGTATTGCTTCGGGACCCAGCGCTCGGGCTGCTCGTAGCGCAGCCAGTCGTCCTCGAAATGCGGGAAGCGCGCAACGAGGTCATCGAAGGTTTTAACCTCCGTGCGGGGGTCCCAGCCGGCCTTTCCCACCCAGTCCAGCCAGAAGGGACATCCCGTTTCCGGGGAAAAATGCCAGTCGATGATTTCAACCAGGTGCTGGTTCAAGGCCGCTTTTGCTGCTTCAGGTGTCTGCGTATTCATCGGGCTTGGTTTTGGCTTAATTACGAGGGTTTACAATCGTTTACTTGGGAAAAAAACGCCGGATGGTATCCGGATGGGGTGCCGGGGTGAGCAAACTGACCACGAACATGGCTATCGCGCCCGCGGCAAAACAAAGGGCCACGGGCATAACCCGGCCCCCCACCGCGTACTCCCCGCCATAGCCGGAGAGGTGGAAGAACCAGAGCCAGGTGAGCATGGCGGCCGCGATCGAGGCATAGGCCCCGGCCTTGGTCGCACGCTTCCAGTACAGGGCGGATAATACCAGCGGCGTAAGGGCGGCAAAGCCACTGAAGCTCCATATCGCCAGGTCGAAAATGTTCTTGGGGGCAAGGAGGGAGAGAACGTAGGTCAGGGCCACGACACCCACCACGAAACACCGGGCAATGGTTATAATCTGCCGATCATCATACCGTCCGGGCTCCGCGCGATGCAGCACGATGTCATTGGTGAACATCGATCCCAGGCAGAGGAACTGCGAATCCAGCGAGGACATGACGGCCGCGAGGATCCCCGCGGTGACCAGCCCGATGATCACCGGGCTGTGGATCAGCTTGGCGACCATGATGCTGAGCACGGCCCCCACCTTGTCGTCGGTCAAGGGCGGCATGCCCGCCGCAGACCCGGTGGCCCAGACCCCGATAAGCACGCAGGGTACCCAGACGATCATGATACAGACCGGGTGCATGATGACGGTCAGCTTAAAGCTCTTCGCATCCCGCGCGGTCAACCAGTGCTGAAAGATGTGGGGGAACATCCCCACGCTCATGGGGATGAACATGTAGCTCAAAAACATGAGTGGCGGGACACCCACCTGTCGCACGAACCCGTGCTCGCCACTGCCCAGGGTGATGCTTGAGGGCGTTCGGACCAGGTGCTCGGGATTCGCCTGCTGGATCGCAGCATGCAGGCCCCCCAGCTTGTTGGAGATGAGCACGAACGCGAGGATGCCCATGCACATGAACACCAGGGTTTGAAAGGTGTTGGCCCAGGCGGCCGAGCGCGAGCCCCCGGCAAAGACATAGGCGAGCACAACCGCACAGACCACGAACCCGCTGAGCCAGGGAGGCACGGCGCCGATCCAGTCCGGGTCGGCGTTAAAGGTCTGGGGGAACATCCCCTTGGTCATGCCCAGCATGGTTTTCTCCGCCCCCAGGATCCCGATTAACAGGTAGGGGACCACGAGGCCCACCAGGATAGGGAACAACAGGTAGCCCAGCCGATTGGATTCGAAGCGCTGGCGGAAAAACTGGATCTGGGTGACGTAGCCATACTTTTTCCCGATGGCCCAGAGCCGAATCCCGATGAAGTAAAAGCAGAGGGCGTGGATGAGCCCGGAGGACGAAGCCATCAAGCCGTAGGTCCCGATCCCTCGCTGGAAGGCCTTTCCGGTGGACCCCACCAGCGCGAAGGCGGTCATGGTGGTGCCGAATAGCGACATGAGCAGCATGAACGGACCGATGCTGTGGCTGGCCACGAAATAATCCTTGCTCGTCCCGCGGAAGAAAAACTTGCTGGCCAAGCCCAGGCCCAGCAAGAAAAGCAGGTAAACCAGGACGATAACCAGGGAGGTCATTCGGATCCACCCCCGGTATCATCCGGTTCATCCGCCCAGGCCTCGAGATGCCGGGGCCAGGCGACCTTGATCACCCAGGCCCAGCACAGGGCGGCGACCAGCGAATAGGCCGCGTGATAGGCCAGGCCCGCCGGCATGAAGCCGAAAACCAGGCGCGCATCATCCCACAGCCAGAAATCCTGGTGCAGAACCAGGAGCAGGAACAACACGAGGTAAACGAACTTGTTCATGGGGAACTATTGGTACGCATCCCGCTAAAAAGTGCAAGATTAAGTGTTTTCCCATCGACGAGGCCAAGGCAAACCCAGCATCATGGGCTGGAATCAACCCAGGGGCACAACCATGAAACATTCGATCCGCCTGGCCGCGATATGCGGCCTTTTCAGCCATATCCTGTTCGCGGAGGAGGCCATCACCCTCCGCCTGCAGTGGCAACCCGGCAAGACCTACCAGATGTCGACCGTCACGAAATCCAACACCCGGATGAGCATGGGCGGCCAGGATATCAGCACGAAGAACACGATCAACCAGGACCTGTCGATGACGGTCAGCCTGGCCGATGAAAAGGGACAGATGGAGGTGACCACGACCTTTGAGCGCATGGCCATGGACCTGTCGATGGGGGGCCAATCCATGATGAGCGTGGATTCAGCCAAGCCGGAAACCGTGGTGGGACCGATGGCGGAAGTCACAAAAATGGTGGGCGAGTCATTCACCTTCGTCGTCGACCAGGATGCGAAGATCGTCGCGTACAAGGACCTGAAGGCCCTACTCGGGGATGCGGCCGACAACCCGATCGCGGCCGCCCTGATGGACGAGCAGAAACTGAAGGATATGACAGCCCAGGGTATGCTCCAGGCCCTTCCCGGCAAGGCGGTGAAACCCGGCGACACCTGGCCCTTCAAGATTGAAATCCCCCTCCCCCAGGTGGGCGACATGGCCGTGAATGGCCGCTACACCTTTGAACGCATGGACAACTTTGAAGGGCATGCCTGTGCGGTCATCACCCTGACCGCAGACATCAAGGCCGATTTCAGCGGGCTCGATGAGGTCAATCCCCAGGCAAAGGCCATGGGTTTGAAAATTGATAAGGGGAGCATGAGCGGGACCTATTACCACGACAATGCCCTCGGCATGGCCCGCCAGACGATCATCCGGCAGCACTTCGACATGACGATGAAGAACCCCGTGAACGGGGAAGCGATGACCATTCCCGTCGATCAAAGTACGACAACCACGGTCAAGAAGGTCGAAGATACGAAGAAATAGCCCTTCACTCCCCCGGATAGGCCGCTATGATCCCGGCATGCCTGCCCGGTACAGATGGGGTATCGCGATCGTCGCCGTCCTGCTGGTCCTGGCGGGGATGCGGATTCTCCGCCCCTCGCACCCGCAGGGGGAAAGGTCCTCCCCGGCGGCGGAAGCCCGGGTCACCAATCGCCCCCTGGAAATCGCGGAGGATCCGTACATCGGTTCGCAGGCCTGCCGGGAATGCCACAAAAAGGAATATGCAAGCTGGCATCATTCCTACCATCGGACGATGACCCGCAAGGCGACGCCGGAGAATGTACTGGGGAACTTTGACCAGGTCCGCTTGACCCACGCGGGCCGGGCATTCCGGTTATCCAGGGACGCGGATACCTTCCAGGTAACCTTTGCCGAGCATGAATCGGGCCGGGAGGTGACGCAACCGGTCGTGATGACAACCGGGCGGCATCACATGCAGTTCTACTGGATGGCAACGGACAAGGGACGTCAGACCGCAAAACTGCCCTTCGTCTGGCTGCTGCCGGAAAAACGCTGGGTTCCCGCGGATGCCACCTTCCTCAAGCCCCCGGATGTACAGACCAGCCTGGAAATCGGGCAATGGAATTACAATTGCATCGCCTGCCATACCACCGGCGGGGAGCCCGGCCTTTCCTTCAAGGATGATCCGTCGCTGCATCGAGACACGATTGAAGGAATGGAGACCCGGGTGGCGGAATTCGGCATCGCCTGCGAGGCCTGCCACGGACCCGGCCGGGCCCACGTGCTCGCGCAAGCGGACACCCGCACGGCGGACGACCGGTACATCACGCACCCGGAATCCCTGCCCGGGCACCTATCCTCCCAGGTTTGCGGGCAATGCCACAGCATCCAGGTACCCCGCAGCGCGGTCGATCACCGGACCCTCCTGCAGACGGGGAACCCCTATCGACCCGGCAGCGACCTCTTCGACGCGACACGCTCCGCCACCCTGGTGATGCAGCAAGCCCATTTTGCAACCTACACGAACACGCAACCCCTGAACCCGGACTTCATGGCCACCCGCTTCTGGTCCGACGGCATGGTGCGTGTATCCGGAAGGGAATTTAACGGCTTGATCGAGTCGCCCTGCTATACCCACGGGGACCCCGAGCGCGGGATCATGTCCTGCATGTCCTGCCACGCCATGCATACCGGGGAAAGCACCCGCGACCTGGACGCGTGGGCGGATGACCAGTTGAAACCCGGCATGCGCGGCAACCGGGCCTGCCTGCAGTGCCACGAGGACTACCAGGGCGAGGCCCTCACCCGCCATACCCACCACGCGAGCGGGTCCAGCGGGTCGCTCTGCTATAACTGCCACATGCCCTACACAACCTACGGCCTGCTCAAGGGCATTCGCAGCCACACCATCGATGTACCTTCGGTGCGGATTGCCCGGGAAACCGGGCGACCCCTGGCCTGCAACCAATGCCACCTCGATCAGACCCTGGCCTGGACGGCGAGCCGGCTGGAGGCCTGGTACGGCATCAGCCCACCGCCGCTCAGCGCGGAGGACGAGGACCTGGCCGCTTCCGTCCGCTGGACCCTGCAGGGGGACGCCGGACAACGAGCCCTGATGGCCTGGAGCTTCGGCTGGGAACCGGCACGGGACGCTTCCGGTGAATCGTGGATCCCGCCCTACCTGATCATCCTGCTGAATGACCCCTATGACGCGGTGCGCATGATTGCCCACCGCAGCCTGAAAACCTATGCGGGTTACCGCTACACCGGATACGATCCCCTGGCTGACAGCACCGGGCGCCGGACGGCGATCGGGAAAGCCCTGGGGACCTGGCGGTCCCGTTTCGACGGCCCGGAAAAGCCAGCCGTGTTGATACGCGGCAAGGGCGCATTCGACCGGGTCAGGGCCAATGCCTTGCTTGCTCGCCGCGACAACCGGCGGGTGACCCTCGACGAATAGGGGGCAGGGCTGGCGAGCTGCCTTGCCGGGACGGACGAAGCGTCCCGCGGGCGCGGGGTGACCCCGCCGGGGCTCAGCGGTCGGGAGGCCCGCCCTGGGGACGCTCCAGCTGTTCCGACAAACGCAGCAGCACAACCGAATCCGGCCGGACCTGCAGCCCGGCCTCGACCACGGCCCGGGCTTCGTCGAAGCGACCCAGGTCGCCGAGCATACGGGCCTTTATTTCATACGGGAGAACAAGGGCGGGATATTCCTTGAGCGCGCGATCGATCAACTGCCGGGCATAGGCGCGGTTGCCGTCGAGAAAATGCAGTTGGGCAACCGTGCTGGCCAGGCCGGGAAGGCCGGCGTTCAATTCAAGGGCCTCGTTCAGCAGTGGCATGGCGTGCGACAATTGTTTCTCGCGTATATACGCCTCGCCCTGCTGCTGCAGGCGAACGGCCCTGCGGAGGCGCTTGAATACCTGCTCGTGCCGGTCCTCGATAAAGGTATCGCCCACCTGTTCACCAAAGGCCCCTGCATCGAAGAGGCACTGGTAGGAAGGCTCATAAGGGGCCCCGGAAACCGCCTCCCTGAAGGCGTAAACCCGGTAGCGGGGATTCTGGAACACCGGGACGAACTGCGCCAGGGACGCGGGATGGAACTGCATGCGATACGCCGCACTGTCGACCCTGAGCGCGAGTTGGTCCACGAGGTAGCGATCCGAGTCCGGGCCGAGCATGAGTACCGTCTGGGCATCCGTGACGACATAGCGGACCTCGTTGGAGCGGCAAAAGGAGGCGAAAGCCTCCTCGGAGGAAAAGAGGGCCTCGTAATAGGTGCGGATCCGGTGCCGGAGTTCCGGGTTCTCGGCCTTCGAGTGCAGCACGACCGGCCGGTGCGCGTACGCGGCAATCACCGGCCCCAGGCTGTAGCTGGAGAGGATCCCGTCGTCTTCCCGGGTGAAGGCCTTGAGCCAGTCGACCAGGGTGAGGGTGTTGAAATGCCAGTCGGGAA
>JAYGFS010000472.1:0-32728 GCA_046581765.1 Verrucomicrobiota bacterium | reverse complement strand
TGCAACGCTTTTAGATCAGGAATTGCCCGGTGGGCCGCTAAGGTCCCAGCCTGCAAGGCCATCCTTCCGCTGGAGAACTCAAGCACCCTGCGAGGAAATTGAGGGGGGTGGCTCGAGACCGGGGGCCGCTTTGCCGCATATGGCCCTGTACAGATACCCCCGGCTGTAGCAGGATTAAAGCTGATTGACCGATGCCCCACTTCTTCACCATTCCAAAGGCACTCGCCCCAATTGTTCTTCCCTGGGCTTTGGTTGTCGGAAATGCCTACTCGGCGGTGGTGACGAAGTGGAGCTTTGAGGACGATTTACTCGATACGGCGGTGGCCGGCAGCACGGCAGACCCCCTGGCCGGTGCCTCACTCAACGGCCCGCTGAATACCGTATTCGTTCCCGGGATCATCGGCCAGGCAGTGCAGGTCGGTACAGCGACCGGCGACGCCACGGTGCTGTCCGCCCTCGACTCAGCCGATCTCGACCTCGCCCCCTCGTTCACGATCGAGGCCTTCGTGTACCGGACCGTGGAACACGGAACCGAGTGGGAGCGCTTTGCCACCAAGTGGTTTGATGGAAGCCAGGAATGGCACTGGGGCTTTCGAGGTCCACCCCAGCGCAGCCAGGACCCGTTCATGAACGGCAGCCAACAGATCAACCAGGGAGCGGTCTCCGCGGATATCAACCTGGGCCGGTGGTATCACGTCGCAGTAAGCGGTGATCCCGCCAACGGTCTCCGCATCTGGCAAGACGGTGTCGTCGTGGGCAGTGCCCCTTACCTCGCCCCGGTCAGCGGTACCGATCGTTTTCGAATCGGCAACAACACCGTCGATGCGGGTTCGTTCCAGTTCTCCGGATGGGTCGATGAATTCCAGATCCACGACCTCTCCCAGGACGGGACCTACATGGCCGGTCGCGCCGCCCTTATACTCGGCGCGCCCGCGATCACTCGTTTTGAAGCCAGTCCCGGGGCCCTTGCAGCGGGTGGAAGCTCCACGCTCTCGTGGACCGTCGTCAACCCCGCCGTCCTCACGCTCGACGGCGGGGCATTCGCCAACGCGGACGTCACCGGCCAGGCCTCGGCCATCGCCAGCAACCTCACCGAGTCGACAACCTTTACCCTCACCGCGAGCAATGCGCTCGGCCAGGCCAGCGAACAGGTGAGCGTCGGGGTCGGCGTGCCCGGCGCGGGAGCCATCATCAGCGAGTTCCTCGCCATCAACAATGGCGGCCTGCAGGACGAGGACGGAGATGATTCCGACTGGATCGAGATCTTCAACCCCGGCGCGACGCCGGCCGCGCTCGCCGGTTGGTTCCTGACCGACGATCCGGGGAACCTGGCCAAGTGGGCCTTTCCTGCGGTTTCGCTTCCCATCCTGGAATACCTGGTGGTCTTCGCCTCGAACAAGGATCGTTCCGTCGCCGACAGCGAATTGCATACCAACTTCAAGCTCGACGGGGACGGGGAATACCTGGCCCTTGTCATGCCTGACGGGATCACCGTTGCCCATGCATTCACCCCGCTCTTTCCCCCGCAGCAGGGAAATGTCAGTTACGGCCTGTCGGGTAATCCTCCCACCGAGGGGGCCCTGTTTCCCCCGACACCGGGCGCGGCCAACAGCTCCCTGGCCGGTCCGATCATCCGCAACCTCACGGAAAATCCAGCGCCGGTACCGGGCGATGACGACGCGATCGTGATCAGCGCCGAGATCCTCGCCAGCCCCTCGCCCGTGAGCTCCGCCACGCTGCACTACCGGGTCATGTTCGGCAACGAAGTCTCCCTCCCCATGAGCCCTGCCGGGGCCGACCTGTTTTCCGCGGCGATCGACGCCTCCAGTTCATCTCCCAGCGAGATGGTACGCTGGTATGTGACCGCCGAAAGCCAGGACGGCCAAAGCAGTCGCGCACCCCTGTTCCTCGACCCGTCCAAGGCCCCGGAATATTTCGGCACCGTCATCGCGGACCCGACCATCACCACCCCCTTGCCGGTCATGCAGCGCTTCGTGGAGAACCCCACCGCTACCGAAACCGCGTCCGGGACCCGGGGGGCCTTCTTTTTTAGCGGCGAGTTCTTCGACAACATCTTCACCCGCATCCGCGGGGGAACCTCGAGCAATTGGCCAAAAAAAAGCTACAAGATCGAGTTCAACGACGGCCACCATTTTCGCTTTCATGAGGGCGTCCCACGCGTGGACGAGATCAACCTCAATACGACCTACACCGACAAGAGCTACCTGCGTTCCGTGCTGTCTTATGAGCACCAGCGCGACGCGGGCATGCCCTCACCCGAAGCCTTCCTCCTTCACTTTCGCCAGAACGGAGCCTTCTGGAACCTCGCCATCCTCGTCGAGCAACCCGATCGCGATTTCCTGCGCCGCTGGGATTTTGACCCGAACGGTGCACTCTACAAGGGCGCAATTGCCTCGACCCGCTACGAGCCGTCCACACCGCTCTCCAAGTGGGAAAAAAAGACACGGCTCCACGAAGACAAGTCCGACCTCGCTGCCTTCATCGATGGCATCGCCCAGACCGGTAACGCGCTCGAGCGATACCTTTTCGACCAGGTCGACCTGCCCCGGCAGATCAACTACATGGCCACCACCTGCATCCTGCAGAACATCGATGCCAGCGACAAAAATCATTACCTCTATCGCGACACGGAGGGCACCGGTGAATGGACGATGTTGCCCTGGGACCTCGACCTGACCCTCGGCCCGAACGCCCTCAACACCGATACCATCGTTGCCAGCCACGCCTTCGCCAGCCACCCCTATATCGGGGCGCGTCCCTACACCCTTTCAAGCGGAAAGTACAACCACTTCCTGGAGGTGATCGTTGCCCATCCGGGCACCCGGGCCATGCTCAACCGGAGGATTCGCAGCCTAGTCGATGATTACCTTGCCAATGGATATTTCGAGGCCCGCATGGACGAGCTGCTAACCCTGATCGGTCCGGATGTCCTGCTCGACAAGGCGGCCTGGGGGGTAAATGCTCACTTTGGCGGCACCGACTTCACCCTCGAGACCGTAACAGACCGGATCAAGAACGAGCATCTCGTTCCGCGTGTTCCCTATCTTACGGTGACCGAGGGTCCGGGAGGTGCGGGAATCCCATCTTCCCAGCCACCGGCGAGCAACCTGCTGTTCGGGGCGATTGATTTCAACCCGGTATCCGGCAACCAGGCCGAGGAGTATATCGAGCTGGTCAATTCAAATACCTTCGCGGTCGACGTGTCCGGATGGCGCTTGAGCGGCGGGGTCGAGTTGGACCTGAAGCCGGGCACGGTTATCCCGGCGGGAAGCCGCCTCTACCTTTCCCCCGATGTCCCGGCTTTTCGGGCGCGGAACATTTCCCCGACCGGCGATGAGGGTCACTTCGTGCAGGGGGACTACAGCGGGCACCTGTCCAACCTGGGGGAAACCCTGACCCTCGCGGATGCCGGGGGGACCCTGGTCCAAGAGATCACGACCCCCGTGGAACCCTCGGATGCGCAACGCTACCTCGTGGTGTCGGAGATCATGTATCATCCGGCCGGGAATGCCCTGGCGGAGTTTATCGAGCTGCAGAACACCAGCGTGGGGGCAACGCTTGACCTGGCCGGCCTGCAGTTTACCGGGGGCGTCACCTTTGATTTCACGGGCGGTGCCATCACCCAGCTCGCGCCCGGGGCCCGCGTCCTCGTCGTCAGGGACGCGGTTGTTTTTGAAAACACCCACGGCCCGGGCTTGCCGGTGGCCGGGGCCTTTACGAACCCGACCAGCCTGGACAACGGGGGGGAAGGCCTGAAAATTGAAGATGCCTCCAGCAGCACGATCAAGGAGTTCACGTATGACAACAACCTTCCCTGGCCCACGGCTCCGGGCGGAACGGGCCCGAGCCTGGTCCTGGTGAATCCCGGTGCCAATCCCGACCCTTCCCTCCCTGGAAACTGGCGCTCCAGCACGGTTTCCGGTGGTAATCCGGGGACGCACGATGCCACAACCTTTACGGGAAACCCGGGCGATGATGTTGACGCGAACGGGCTTGACGACTTGCTCGACTACGCGCTTGGGCATGCGCCCGGCGCACGCGATGGCCTGCCGGTGATCGCCCGAAGCGGGGCATTCGTCACATTGTCCTGGATGGAAAACCTCGCCGCTGACGATGCCACCATCACCCCTCAGTGGTCTGTGGATCTCGTCAACTGGGATGCTCCCGGGGAAACCTTTACGCTGGCCGGGCTCACCCCGGACGGCCTCGGACGACGGGAGATTGTCTATACTATTTATCCCTCGAGCCTCCCCCCGGGTGACCGGCTCTATTTCCGGTTGAGCGTTTCCAGGTGAGCATGCTTCGCCGGGCAAAGGATGGAGCATACGGTGGAAAATGCAAATTTCGGGGTGAATTCCAATCACGGACGGGTTAGAGAGGGAAGCGTTATGACCGGGGCTGAAAGGATAAAAAGGGGCACATGGATGGCTGGTGCGCTCAGGGGACTGCTGGGGGCGGTCTGCGTCACGGCAGCCGGCCCGCCGAATATCGTCTGGATGTTTTCCGATGATCATGCCTACCAGGCTATCGGTGCGTATGGCGGGCGGCTGGAGAAGGAAAACCTCACCCCCCACATCGACCGCATTGCCAGGGAAGGCATGGTTTTTGACCGGGCTTATGTGGCTAATTCGATCTGTGCACCGAGCCGGGCTACGCTCCTGACGGGCAAACACAGCCACCTGAACGGCAAGCACACGAACGGCGGAAGGTTCAATCACGACCAGCAGCAGTTCCAGAAGATCCTGCAGAAGTCAGGCTACCAGACCGCGATGATCGGCAAGATTCACCTGGCGGGAATGATGCAGGGGTTTGACTACTGGGAAGTACTTCCCGGACAGGGGCAGTACGTGAACCCCAGGTTCATCACGGAACAGGGACAAACCCAGTACAAGGGACATTCCACTGACGTCATAACCGACCGGGCACTCAAGTGGCTGGAGACCGGTCTGGATACATCGAAACCCTTCATGCTCATGGTCCAGTACAAGGCGGCGCACCGCCGCTGGACCCCCGCGGAGCGCTTCGTAAAGCCCTTTTCCACGCGGACCTTTGCCGAGCCCGAAAACCTTCTCGACGATTACAGCGGGCGGGGGGCCGCAGCCCTCAACCAGAAGATGACCATTGCCCGGCACATGAGCATGGGCGCCGACTTAAAGGTCGGCAAGCGACCTGATCGCCGGGCGTACCTGGAAGGAAAAGAACGGGAGGGTGACGAAATGACCCGCTGGAAATACCAGGCGTACATGCAGGACTACCTCGCCTGCGTTGCCGGTATCGATGAAAATGTCGGGCGCATCCTGAAGTACCTGGAGGACCAGGGCCTCGACAAGAACACCGTCGTACTGTATTCGTCCGACCAGGGTTTCTACCTCGGGGAACACGGCTGGTTCGACAAGCGCTTCATGTACGAGGAGTCGTTTCGAACCCCGCTCCTCGCGCGCTGGCCCGGCATCATCAAGCCCGGGTCCCGCAACGATGACCTGGTGCAGAACATCGACTTCGCGGAGACCTTCCTCGATATTGCCGGTGCACCCATTCCCGCGGATATGCAGGGGAAAAGCCTGGTACCGCTCCTGCGGGGAAAGACCCCGGCCGATTGGCGGAGTTCCCTGTACTACCATTACTACGAGGGGGGCGGCCATGGCGTACCGCGGCATGAAGGCGTCACCACCAAGCGGTACAAGTTGATTCGTTTTTACAGCAAGACCGATGAAACCTGGGAGCTTTACGATCTCAAGCGTGATCCCAGGGAAATGGCCAGCGTCCACGACAACCCCGAGTATGAGATGATTCGCGAAACCCTGCGTAAGGAGCTGGCCGCGTTGAAAAATACCTACGGGGTACCGTCGCCATAGGTCCCGCTGGAAGCGATGGTCATTGCGCGATTGGAGAATGATTGACCGGGGCGATCATCCGTCCGGAACCTTCAATCCAGGTGGGGTGCTCAGTCGATCCGCACCCTCGCCCGGTAGTAGCGGGGCGTCCCACCGGGTAGCTCCGTGAGGATCGCAGCCTGGCCATCACCGATGATCCCCGAAAACCCGGGGACCGGCAGCCAGGCCGCGTTCAGGAGCTGGGGCGATTGCTCCAGGTCGTATACGCGCTGCTGCACCTGGAATACCAGGCCGGTCAGGGAATGGGTATCAAAGGAAATCCGGGTTTGCCCGTTTACTTCACTGATGTGGAGGACGAAGCGGCTCCCGGGGTCGGTCGGATCGGTTCCAGCAACGTACTCCAGCATATTGCCGAACCCATCCAGGTCGAAATCCGCCAGGCCGGTCTCGTTGGTACCCCCAAAATGTACCGCCTCCCAGATATCGGACATCCCATCCTGATCGGCATCGATTTCATATTTGTTTGCCAGGAACTCCAGGTCAAAAGAGATGTCGGAACTCCCCGAGTTCCCCTGGTGAATCTCAACCGCCACCCGGTTGGTCCCCAGGACCAGGTGCGTCGCGGGAAGGTTGAAGGGGAAAAAAGTGCTCTCATTCCCGCCGCCCACGGTCGAGGATGCGCGGGTGTCGTATTGAACCTCTCCCGCCGGCATGTTATCCCGCAAGATCTCTTCACCGTTGAGGTACACCACCCCGCCATCATCGCGCCGTAACAGCGCGGTCAAGCTGGCGATGTTGGAGATGTCATCAAGAACGAAGGTGGTACGAAAATACGTCGTGGTGTACTTGCGGCTGGAGTTCGGGCCGTAGCTCAACACGGTGACCTCGTTATTGTCGCCGTATCCCAGTTCAGCCAGGCCACTGGCCCAGGCGGTGTCATCGTATTCCGGCATTCGCCAGGCCGTACCGAAGTCGGTGGCCCCCTGGTCGTGATATTTCCAGTTCGATCCCCGCGGAAAGAGGATTTCTTCATCCGTAACCATGAAAACGACCTCGTCGCTATGGCTGGCCGCCCCGTCGAACACCGTCAGACGCAGCACGTAGGTGCCTTTCTCATTGAGCGTCGCTGAGGCAATGGACGACTGTGCATTGTCGATGACCAGGGCCTCAGGCGCGATCAGCACACCCCACTGGTAGGTCAGCGGCTGCGGGCCACCATCTTCATCGTGTGACAGGCTGCCGTCGAGGAGAACGGCTGTGCCGGCGATGACAACCCCGCCGGTACTCGCGTTGGCAATCGGCTCCGTATAGATGTATTCAAACGGCGTTTGCGCACCCGGAGGCACGGCATTCGGGATAATCGCCCGGTCCAGCAGGTTTGACACCGCAAGGGTATACGCGACTCCCGGGGTGAAGGTGGTGGTGCTCAGGCTCACCGACTTTCCATCCGGGCGGAGGCTTACCCCGGAAACGACGATGCCGTGATCAAGCTGGTAATTGACCACGTTTTCCGCGCCACCCGGACCGGTACCGGCCTGGAGCGGTTCCGTGAACACGCAGGTCAGTTCGTTTGGATCACCGCTGGTATAGGCATGGACAATGTCCGGGGCGATTTTGTCACGTCCGTTGACCCGCAGGATGAGCTCCATGGACTGGGGCGAATTTGCGGCCTCGCCCGAGGCGATGTGCACGAGCGCGGTGTAGGTACCCACGGCGAGGGTTTCGGTGCTGAAATGAATGGTGAGGCTACTGGAAGCCCCCTCGGCACTGCTGCCGCTCGCCGGGCTGGCCACCAGCCATGGCTGGTCGTCGGAAACGGTGAAATCCAGCGTTCCCGTCCCGAGGTTCCACACCGAGAAGGTCTGGTCCGGCGTGGGCACGTCCTCGATCGACGCCCACTCAAGCCGACGCGGGTCCACGGCGATCACCGGCTGGATCGGCACCTCACAGGCACTCCCCGGCGTTCCACCTGCCGCCGGACTCAAGCGCCAGTTATACGGAAAGTTCCCACAAATCTGTGAATTGATCCGCTCGATTGAAAAACCGGTTTCGTTCGCGCCCTCCGGCCAGGGGGCCTGGTTGAAATAGATCACCTCGTCGAGGAGAACCCAGGAAACCGGGTCACCGGGCAGGTCGGGCAGCTGCGGGCGCTCGAGCCCGATCCGTTCGCCCCGATTCCCCAGTTTCCCGTCGTAGGGGCCGAAGATACGCACCGTTCCGTTGCTCAGCCCGTACATGGATCGAAAGGCCGCGAGGATGGCGGGTTCGGCGACCGGATCGAAGGACACCACGAGCACGGACTCCCTGGCCTGCAGGGTCGTGTTCGACGGGAAAAAATATTTTACCCCGTCGAGCCGCCAGGGGCCGGCGGCACTTTGCAGCAAGGTCGCCATTTCCGTCGTGTTGCAGACCTCGATATACTCGTCCCGCGTATTGTCGGTGTAGTTGGTTCCGATCGGTGCGGGATCGTACCTGATCTCGGCGATGACGACCTCCTGCGTCGGCAGGCGATTGGCGATGCCGGGCGTCGGATCCATGCGATACCAGCAGCTTCCTCCATCGGTGTAGCGACCCCAGGAATCGCCATTTTCCTGGCCCTTGAACAGCACCGCGTCCACCACCCGGTCCAGGGCACTTCCCGGGAGATAGGAGAGGTAGACCGCCTCGCCGTTCTTGTTCAGGCCGAAGCCCTCCGTGATCGGCTGGTGAAAACCGCTTATCTCATCAAAGTGAATCCAGCCATTCGCCGGCACAACACGCGTCGCGGGTATGGCCCACTTCCTGAGATCATCCGCGTCATCGCTCAGGTACCAGTCGCCGAGTCCTATCCCCCCGCTGCCCAGGTTGAACAATTCAATCTGGTCATTGGAATCATGGGGTGGAGCAACCACGTCCGTGTGCGCAACGATTTCGTTCAATACGATATCACGAATCTGCGGGGGATCGGAAGCACCCGGTGATCCGTCAAGATAGGTGCTCGCCCGCCAGTTGCCGGGATAGGCCAGCACGCCATCGCCCTGGCCCGCGAAGCTGAGCGGCACCAGGGAATGTCCCGCACCATCGGCGGAAAGCGGCCAGCCGCGCCCATCGGAATAGTCAACCGACAGCAGGGTGTTTCCGTCCGTATCCACGAGGTTAAAACCGTCGCCATCGTTATCCAGGGATCCGGAAAAATCCCCCGCGATATGCATGGCCTGCCAGTTGCTGTAGCGGTTGGTGAAGGCGGCAAAATTCGACACCAGCACGACCGACTGCCCGGGATCCAGTCGCTGAACCGCACCGGAACCAAAGTCAAAATCGATACCGCCACTGATACGCAGGTTGGTCAGGCCGATCGGCGTATTCGCCGTGTTCTCGATTTCGATGAACTCAAAGTCCCCGTCACCGCTGGCACCATTGGTTTCCACCCCCACCGGTTCCCGCGGGTGGTACATGATTTCCGAAATGCGCAGGGGTGAGTCACCGGCCACGACAAACAAGGCATCCGTCAGCGCACTCCAGTCAAGACCCGGGCCGAGGGCACGCGCCTTCACGCGCACCGTGTAGTCGAGGCTAAGTGGACCGGTATAGATGGGTCCTCGCACATTCCCGCTGTCGTATTCGCGGGGATCGCTGCCATCCAGGGTGTAGTAAATAGCCGATGCATTGCCACTGGCCATGCCCAGGGCAAACCCGGTATCGATGAGCCCGCCAAACTGGTTGAATGCCGGCGCATCGGTGCCCGGGTACAAATCCGCGTCCCGCAGGTAGCCCAGGACGGTATCGCGACGCGAGGCAAGGTAGGACAACTTCTGGTCCCTCCGTGTCCGCCAGGAATTGAGCCCGGTATGTCCCCACCGCGCCTGTTCCATCACGGTGCCGTACTCCATGCCATCGGAGAGCTCCGAGAAACGAGCCCCGGCCACATCCGGGGTCAACACCCCTCCGTTGAACATGTGTCGGTGCGCGTGGTCCGCAAACAGGAGATTGAATTCCCCGTTGGCACGCAGGTCACCATAGGACTCGGCACTTCCATTGTTCACACCGGTTACATTGCCGTTCCGGAAGGCCCCTTCCCCATCCCAAATGAAGAACTTGTACCCGGTACTAGCCGCGTCACGTTGTCGGGCTGCATACCAGTTGTGCCCGGGCCAGTCACCCATGCCGAGGTAAATATTGGCAAGCATGTAATCGATATGGTTCGGCACGTCGATGTAGACCGGGTAGCCGGGGTTCCGCGTGCGATCGGGATTGTTGCCCTGGATCTTCTGGTAATCGGCATTGTCGGAAAGCCCGCTGCGACCCAGGCTAATCATGGCATTCCAGGCAATGTTGTCCCCGTTGATTACGTTGTTGCGGTTATGCGCCAGGGCATCCCAGTTATCCTTGTCACCTCCGCCAAAATAGTGCTCCGCGAAATCGCCGGCCGGGCGCTCGACCAGGTTGTACATGCCCCAGTAGAGGCCGTTCAGGTAGACATGGACGTGCACACCATGTGCGGTCGGTGCGCCCATCGCGATCTGGCTGCGACGGGCATATTCGTCGCGGGTATAATCCTGGCGGTCGTTGGCACCCGCCCGAAGAATCAACTGGTCATACTCGTCCGCGGCGTTTTCGTCCCAGGGAAAGAGCGGAAACCGTAACTTGGACGGCCCGTACGCACTCTTGAACATCAGGCGCCACGATTTTTTCTCGTAGCTGCGACCGCCACCTCCCAGGCCACCCTGGATCCGCAGCCCACAATTCACCCCGAATCCCGACTCCCCCTGGGTGGAAATCCACTCGGTGGAACTCGAGCGCTCCCAGGCCTCACCCTTGCTTTTCGGGTTGTCGTAGATGCCCGTGTCGTCATCAAACAGGTAATCCATCTCGGACACGATGGAGACCGTGGGAAGGAAACGCAAAAAGGCCAGGTTTTCCTCGGTACTGTGATCGTCAATGACATTCGGGCGCACCTCGTATTCAGCGGTCTTGCTGCCCCAGGTAGCCGGCCAGCCCGGGGGGCTATTGCCCTGGTTGAGCACGCTCTCATGGTAGATATACGAATGGGTGACAAAGGGGGAACGCTGGTATCCTTCCTTGAACGAGGCCGCCCGCAAGATGGTCGTATTGCTCACCAGGATAGGTGCGGTGTACACCGGGCTGTTGGTGCCCGGCTCCTGGAAATCGGTGGTGTATCGGATCACGGCATCGCTGAGCTCGGTGCTGAGCGTGACGTGGAACGCATTCGAGTAGAACCCCCGGGCAGGCTCAGCCACCACCGGGGAGAGCAGAAGCCCACGGCCATTGGCTTCACCGGGCGTGGGGGTCTCCAGGTAGCTTTGGATCCGGACCTGGGCCTTGATCTCCGGCACCAGCAGGAAGTCCGGATCCGCATCATCCGGGGCAACATTCAAGCCCTGGATGGCCAGGATATTGATCCCGCCGGGGACCAGGTCAGCGAGGGGCAGGGCGAATGATTCGCCGGCGATGGCCAGGGCGTCGGCATGCGCGGCTGTCGCTGAATCATTCCAGACCGGGTTGGCGGGTGCGCGGGCAGATGCGACGGCTTGCCCGTTGAGATAGGCCTTGAACCCATCGTCGCACTGGAGGTCCAGTTGCACGGATTCCAGGTCAAGGCCGGGGTCGACGGCAAAGGGTACACGCAGGTATATGGAGTCGTTGACATCAAAGAACTGGTTGCTGACATCGGTGAAAAAATAACTCGGGTACGTACCCGCACCGGTGTCGAACCCCAGGGCCGCCTGAGCATTCGTCCACGCGCTGTCATCGAAGCCGGCACCGGTCCAGGTGCTGCCCAGGCTCCCGTCCGGAGGCACCAGGATGCGGCCATCCGCACCCTGCGCAAGCAAGGCGACGGTTTCGCGCACCAGGCCGTAGCTCCGGTCCTTGGATTGGTCGGGGTACGAGGTGCCGAGCGCATGCTCTACCGTCAATCCGTCCGGGCGTACCAGCGCCAGGTACTCACCGTCGCCGGCCAGTTTGAAATTCGTGTGCAGCCGGGACACCACGTTGGTGCGGTCCTTGTCCGATGCAAAGACGACGAGGTAGCCATTGGTCGGAATCGTGACCGCGGGAAAGGTCCACTTGTCCAGTTCATCCGCATCATCGGTGAGGAACCAGGCGTCCAGGTTCACCGGTGCGTCGGATGGATTGTACAACTCGATCCAGTCGACGTACTCAGCGTCCTCGTCCTGCAGGCCGGTTTCGTTTACCGCGAGAATTTCGTTGAGCACCACGACCGGTCCCGCCGCGACGGGCAACCCGGTGGAAAGAACCAGGGAAAATAGGCGAATGAAATGCACGCGGAAGCATAGCATATGTGCCCTCGCGAAGGAGGCTCTATTCGGGGTGTATTTTGGCTGCTTTCAACGGGTTCGAGTATCCGGTCCGGGGCCTTTTCGGGGCTTGCGAATGCCCCCCAAGCCCCGCTAAGTTTCCTGTAATGAAAGGACGCTACATGACACGCAATGCCATCGCATTCACCGCACTTGCCCTTTTCCTCGGCGCGCCCATGATGGCCCCGGGGGAAGACGATGATCATATCCTCCGGGTCTTCATCTTCGCGGGTCAATCCAACATGGTTGGTTCCGATTCCAAGGTGAAGGACATCGAGCGCTTCCCCCCATTCGCAGGCCTGGACAAGGCGCAAGCCGCGGTAAAGTTTTCCTATTCCATCGGCCGGGAGAAAAAAATGAATTCAGCGGGCTGGGTGGAGCTGCAGGCGGTGAATAACGTGGTCGGACCGGAACTTAGCTTTGCCCGGAAGGTCTCGAGGTCGATCCAGGCACCCATCGCCATCATCAAGTGTGCCGCAGGGGGGACCCATCTCGGGGGCGATTGGAACCCCGATGAACCGACGGGCTTCAAAATGTATCCCCTGGCCCTGGAATTGATTCAAGCGTCCCTGGCCGAGTTGGACCAACAGAAGATCCCCTACCGGATCGAGGGCTTCATGTGGCACCAGGGCGAGAACGACATGTTCAACAAGGACTACATGCCGAACTACGGTGCGAACCTGAAGAACTTCCTGGCCAGGTGGCGCCGGGACCTCAAGAGCCCCGAATTGAAGTTCTATATCGGGGAACTCTGCACGAAAACCATCTGGGGCATGGATTTACGACCCCGCATGTACGCGATCAGGGAAGGCCAGAAAAGCGTCACCGATACCGATCCCCTGGCGGAATACGTCCCCACCTCCCATGTCGGGGTGGAAATCGGGGGTGGCGTCGGCCTGCATTATCACTACGGAACGCTGGGCCAGCTGGAGCATGGGGTGAACTATGCCGACGCCTATTTGAGCACGATCGGGAAGAGGGTTAAACAGGCGCGCCCCCTGAAGACCTGGCCGTATAAAAAAGGGAGCAAGGTCAAGCTGTTCATCCTTGCCGGTCACCGCAACATGGAAGGCGAGCGCGCCTTCGTACAGGAACTGGCAGGCCTGGAAGGAGGAGCCTTACTGCTCAAGGACAACCCGAAAATTGCATACAAATACAGCGTGGGTGGTGGATACAGAACCTCGGGGGGCTGGGAGCCCCTGGGTCCGTGCGGGGCCTATGACAGCTTCGGCCCCGAGCTCAGCTTCGGGCAGACCTTGCAGGGCAAACTGTCCGGGAACATCGCCATCGCAAAGTTCACCCACAGTGGCTCGCAAATCAACGACTGGACACCGGAGGGCACACCGGCCAGGGCGCGGCATATTTATCCGGACTTCATCGCGTTTATCAGGGAAGCGGTCCGGGAAGTGCGGGACAAGGGCCATTCGGTTGAGCTGGCAGGACTTTTTTATCACCTGGGTGAGAATGACATGTCCTTTGGGCCCTATCGAAAGAACGCGGCCACCTGGCTGCAATCAACGGTCAAGCAGAGCCGTACGGACCTGGGGCTGCCCGGACTCCAGTGGTTCGTCAGCCAGCAGACGCCCACCGATGACGAGCGGGTCAACAAGATCGATGTGGTCACGGCCATCGCGGAAATTGCCGCGGCAGATAACCAATTCAACCACATCAAGGCCTTCAACCTGCCCCCGCAGGAAAAGAAACTCGTGATCACCACGGCAGGCATCGTGGAGCTCGGGGCCTTGATCGCGGAGCGCTACCTCGAAACAAGATAGTCCCTGCCTGGCAAGCCCGCTGCCCCGCCTCAATCAACCGGTGCGGCACCCTCGGGTGCTGGCTCACTCGTGTATACCTTGAAAACGACCGAGGCTTGTTCCCCGCAAGCCTGTTGGGTTCCGCCGTTGTCGAGCCCGGCCAGGCATTCAAAATGCGTATAGCCGGCAGGTAAATCGTACTGGAGTATCGAGTAGGAGTGTGTACCGATGCCATAGGCAATGGGATTCCCCGCGATACGCATGGGCGCGCCCGACACCGCGCGATTGAGCTGTACAGCTCTCCAGCCACTGGTGGCCTTTTTCCAGGGAAGCTCGGTGAGCTTCTTGAGACCTGTCGGCCCAGTGAGCCGCGGCTCCGCCCAGTTCACGTGGTCGCAACTATTATCACCACCGGCCTCCACTACCAGGAACAACTGTTTCGCCCCGGTGATATTGGCCTTGATGCGTACGGCATGACCGGGCGTCTTCTTCGTAATGACCTTGGAACAGTAAACCGGCTTCGGTGGCGCCGCGAAAAGGGAAGACGCCAGCAGAAACAAAGGAAGGACATGGGGGTTCTTCATCGCGGCACTTTATGGCTCCAGCGGGCAGGTGCAACTGAAAACGATCCACCTCCAGCCCCGTGCCACCCGGTTCATCAAGCCGGCATCACGGGCTGTCCGCGGGTCCGCTAGTCGAGCTCCGGAATCGGCTCCCAGGGGTCCATGAGGAACTGGGGGCGCCCACCCAGGTCCGCAAGCGTGGTGGTGCTGGCGTCGATGCCCATGTTCTTATACAGGGTCGCGTGCACCTCGCCGAAATGGACCGGCCGATCAACTACTTCGGCCGCATGCTTGTCCGTCGCACCGATAACCTGGCCGGTGCGCAGACCGCCGCCGGCGACGAACGCACACCCCACCTGCGGCCAATGATCCCGACCCGCATCCTTGTTCAACTTGGGCGTCCGACCAAATTCTCCCCACGCGACAACGCTAACATCCTCGGCAAGGCCACGTTGATGCAGGTCTTCAATCAAGGCACTCAGGCCTTGGTCAAAAATCGGCGCATGCTGCTTCATGCCACGGGTATTCCCACTGTGAAAATCCCAGCGGCCAAAATTAAGCGTGACACAACGAGCCCCCGCCTCGACCAGGCGACGAGCAAGGAGAAAATGCTCGTTGTTCATGGGTGCCCCATCACCCACGTTACGCGCATCGCCCTTCCCGTAACACGCACGGACTCCCGGATCTTCCTTGTCAAGGTTGAGCGCATCAACCAGCCGGCTGGACGTGAGCACCCCAAAGGCCTGCTCGGTAAATGTATCCAGATTCGCCGCACTCGCCTGTTGATCCACCTGGCGGCGCCAGCGGTCAAATTCCCCGAGCAGGGCCTTCCGGCCTGACAGGCGGCCCGGGCTTACCCCCTTGAGTTCCATGTCCTCCATCCCGGGTCCACTCGGTTTAAACGGACCGTGAACAGGGCCGAGATAACCCGGTTTCCCCGACGAACCGTAGGGCGGGTGGCCGGCCTTGGGTGCGAGCCCCACGAAGGCTGGAACATCCGGAACTACGGGGCCCTGCAGCCGTGAAAGGGCCGCCCCGATGGAGGGCCAACCGCCGGGCGGTTGTCCGGTTGAATTCAACGTCGAGCCCTCCCGGCCGGTGAAACACATGAAGGAATCATGGCTACCGCCGGGGGCACCAACCACGGAGCGAATAGCCGTCCACTTATCCATGATCCCGGCCATGCGCGGGAGCATCTCGCCAATGTGAATACCCGGCACATTGGTCGCAATAGCCCCCAGGTCACCCCGGTACTCCAGGGGTGCATCCGGCTTGGGGCCCACCAGGTCCTGGTGGGGTGGAGCACCCGCCATGTAAATCATGATGATCGCCTTGTGCGAACGCCCGACATTCGACCGGGTTTCCGCCTGCAGCAGACCGGGCAGGGTCAAGCCACCCATGCCGAGTGCGCCCACCTGAATGAAGTCCCTGCGGGAAATGCCATCACACAAGCGGCCCTGTTGCTCTCCGAAAATCGTGAACATGACCTGTACACCATAGTGTATAAGTCCTTGCGGGGCAAGTGTTGCGTCGGGGCGAGAAACGGCCGGGTGGATATCCGTCGGGCCCTGACCTGAACCGGCCGCCTAAAGGGGCTTGAACTCATGCTCGAAGAGGGCATAGTGGGCCTTCAAATCATCAGGAGAGCCGTTTATGTCCAAGTTCACTCGCCGTTCGTTTATACAGACATCCGCCATCGCCGGATCATCCGCCCTGGTTTGCGGGACCCGGGCCTCCGCCAAGGTCATTGGCGCCAACGACCGCCTGCGGATCGCGGTTGCCGGCCTGAACGGCCGGGGGAATAGCCACCTTGGAGGATTCAGTGGTCAACCCAACGTGGAAATCGCGTACGTGGTCGATCCGGACCAGAACGTACTGAACAACCGGCTCAAGGGCCTGGAGAAAAAGGCCACGGCGAAGGGTGAGAAGTTCACCACGCAGGGCGCCTCCGACATACGCAAGGTGCTTGAAGACCCGACCGTGGATGCCATTTCCATCGCGACGCCCAACCACTGGCACTCGCTGATGACCATCTGGGCGGCCCAGGCCGGCAAACACGTGTACGTCGAGAAGCCGATGAGCCACGACGTGGCCGAAGGGCGGATTTGTGTCGAGGCCCAGGAAAAATACGGGGTGGTCATCCAGCACGGAACGCAACGCCGCAGTGACGCGGGCACGGCTGGCCTGACCAAGGCCATCCAGGATGGGAAGTTCGGCAGGCTCAAGATCTCCTATGGCTACTGCTGCAAGCCGCGTGGCGGCATTGGCAATGATCCGGTTGGGAAGCCACCCGGACACCTCGACTGGAACCTGTGGAAGGGGCCGGCCGTGATTGACCAGTACCATGGAAATTACGTCCACTACGACTGGCACTGGTTCTGGAAGACCGGCAACGGCGACCTGAACAACCAGGGTACCCACCAACTGGACGTCGCTCGCTGGGCGATCGACAAGGACCAGACGCATCCTGTACGCGCGATGGCGATCGGCGGACGCTTCCAGTGGAACGACCAGGGCGAGACGCCCAACACGATGTTCGGCCTGGCTCAGTACCCGAACGGCCAGTACGCCTTCTTCAATGTGCGGAATGTGAACTACAAGGGCTACGAACGCCAGGTCGAGAACGAGTACTATTTTGAAGACGGTGGCCGTATCGTCCGCAACAAGTACTACGCCAAGGGCAGCGACAAGGCGGAAAACCTTTCCTACGACAAGGGCGACGTAACCCCCGGTGGCAACTGGGGCAGCTTCATCTCCGCCTGTCGCGCAGGAGATCCCAGCATGGCCAACGGCAACGTATACGACGCCCATTACGGCTGCGTGCTCGGCCACTTAATGAACAACTCGTACCGACTGGGGAAGAAAGTGCCCTTTAATGCCAAAGCCGGACGCTTCGGCGACAACCAGGACGCGCACGAGCACTTCATGAAACTGCATACCCTGATGAAGGATGGCGTGGGTTTACCGGAGAACGATGCGGAATATACCGTCGGCCCCTGGCTGACCTTTGACCCGAAGACGGAGAGCCACACCGGGGCATTTGCGGATGAAGCGAACGCCTTGTTGAAAGACAGCGACAACCCGGGCTTCAAGGTTCCCAAACCGGGGAAGGTGTAACTCCTGCGCCAGGCTTAGTCCGAAACCGCGTCTTCCCAGTCATCCGTGCGAAATTGAAGCGCCGGCAGGCCTTCCGCATTCCCCAGGTTGCCCACGGCCGTCTCGTGCCAGGCGAAGCGAACCGCTAGCGGTTCGGATACCTCCGGACTGCTGACCACGACCCCATCCCCCTTGATGACTGCTTCAGCGGGTACAAAATTCCGGTCCGCCCCGGCGATAGTGAATGCCTTCAACGCATCCCCCTCGACAAACTGCAAGCCACCACCCAGGTGATTAAAGGTCACGTAGGCCTTTCCATCCTTCGTCGACATGGAAGCGAAGCGTGGACCCTGGTACACCAGGTCCTTCCCGTAGTTCCTTGCCAGGGCCCAGCGCGCCAGGCGATCGCCCACGTCCCGCTTGTTCCCGGGATGAATATTCTTCACGTTCCCGGTGATATCCGAAACAACCACCATGCCGCAGTTATCGATCTGCTCCATGCAGGCAGCCTGCGCATCCCAAAAGCGGGGCAGGGAGGTCACGGTGAGGTTCTTGTTCCGCTTTGTAAAGGCCTGCTTGTAGTTAAACGGGGCTATCTGGACGTAGTAGAAGGAGAGGTCGGCCTGCTGGAAGACCTTTCGCCAGCCCTCGACCAAGGCCCTGGTTTTATCTGTATAAATCGCCGTATCCCCCTTCAGGCAGTTGGATTCGCCCTGGTACCAGATGGCCCCGCGCAGGCTGTACGGCGCGAGACCGTGAATCATCCCGTTGTAAATCCCCGTGGGCGTACCGGCTCCCGCGCGTGCTTGCGGGGTCAATTTCCCGACCAGCTCCGCAATGTCCTTGAGCGAGGCCAATCCCTCGAAAGCGGGACCGTGGGTCCAGGGCTCGATCTCGGTGCCCCCCCAGGCGGACTGGATGAGCCCCACCGGCACATCCAGGCTTGCAAAGAGACGCTGGCCAAAATGATACCCGACCGCGCTGAAACCCTCTACGCTTTGCGGGGTACAGGCCTGCCAGTTGCCCTTCACGTCCTCCTGCTCGACCGGCGCGGTTTTCCGGCCGACCTTGAACAGCCGGATGTTCGGATAGTCGGCCTTGGGGATTTCCTCCGCATGGTGCATGGAGTTCTTCATCCTCCACTCCATGTTCGATTGGCCGGAGCACAGCCAGACCTCGCCCACCAGTACGTCGTTCAACTCGATCGTATTCGTCCCCGAGACGAGGAGCTTCCGGGGTTTCGCATTTGCCTTCAAGGCGGGCAACTGGACCCGCCAGCGGCCCTCCCCGTTCGCCCGGCCCTTGGCCGTCTTCCCGGCAAAGGACACCGTGACCTCCTCGCCCGGTTCCGCCCAGCCCCAGACCCGTATCGGCTTGGCCTGTTGGAGTACCATGTGGTCGCTGAACAGCGCCGGCAAGCCAAGGGTGCTGCGCGGCACGGACAAGTGGTCCAGGATCTGCCGGGCCACGAAGGTGTTGCCATCCGCATTCAAGTGCACCGTATCACCGGTGAGCAGTCCCTTTTCGGCATTGGCCTTATTGTTCGCCTTGAGATGGGTCATGAAGGCCGCACGCAAATCGCACATCTCGGACTTCGTCTCCCTGGCCACCTTGCGGCTGATCGCGGAGTAGGCATCCAGCATCTCGTCGTACTCATTCGAACCGTCTGCCTTTTCACCGATGACGGATGGGGTACAGAGCACCACCCGCGCACCCGCATCATTGCACCGCTGCACGAGATCCTTGAGGCCGCTCTCGAACACATCTTTCGGCGTGCCCCTGTTCCGGCTCCAATGCCAGACGTCATTAATACCAATGTAGATAAAGACCAGCGTGGGCTTTTTGCTGATAACATCCCGGTCGAGGCGCTTTTGGCAATCCGGGACCTTGTGACCGCCGATACCGGCACCGAAGACCTCCACCTTCAAACCGGGAAATGCCGACTGGATTTGCTCACGTACCTGGCTTATGTAACCACCCGGTCGCGCGCCCGCGGCGGTAATGGAATCGCCCAGGAAAACGATGCGTTCGCCCTGTTTGATTTCCTGGTTTTTGCCAAGGACGGCAGGAAGGGCCATGAGGCTACTTACGATCAAGGCGAGATACCGCATAAGACTACTCCGGGTTAAGAACTCGTCAAACAGGGAGGATTTCTATCGCTTAACCCGGGTTTGGCCAAGCGATAAATCGCAAGACGGTGGAAAGATCCGGCGCGGGCGACCCAACACCCGCCCCACAGACATTGCACGCCTCGGGCTCCATCAGGCCCGCGTGCCGCGCAAGGCTTCTTCCGCCAACATCAGCCTTTTGCGGTAGCGGCTTTGCACCACATCCGTGAGCACGAGCACCCCGATCACAAAATAGAAGGTGGCCTTACTCATCTGGGTAATTTCATGACCGAAGAGGTGCAGCTCTGCAAGGTGGCCACCCTCGGAAAGAAGCATGATCCCGACGACGAAGAGGATGAACAGGCCCAGCACCTCGTACATCCGGTTCTTTTGCAGGAAGGCGGCCACGCCATCCGCCAGCCAGATCATCAATGCCCCCCCGATCACAATCGCGGTGGCCATCACCCACAGCACGTCGGTCAAGGCCATTGCCGAGAGGATCGAATCGAAGGAAAAGACCAGGTTCATCACCACGATCATGGAAATAATTGAACGCACGGAACTGGAACCCGTATCCCCGTGATGCGCGGCTTCGTAGTTCAGCATGTGGAAAATCTCCTTCGTCGCGGTATAGATAATGAAGGCGCCGCCCACAAGGGTGATCAAGCTGTACAGGTTAAAGTGGCCCTCAATGATGCCTTCGACATGGGGGTGTAAAAACGGGTCCTTCACCCATGCAACCAACTGGGTGAGCAGCACGAGCAATGCGATCCGGAACACCACCGCGAGCGCAATGCCCACCTTGCGAACGTAGGCCTGTTTAGCCGCAGGTGCCCGTTTGGACTCCAGGGAGATATAAAGTAAATTGTCAAAGCCCAGCACGACCTGTAACAACACGAGTAAGCCAAGGGTAATCAGATTTTCAATCATGGTCCCCGATGAGTAATTGGCTGGGAAATGAAGCGCAAGCGTGATCTGCAGGCATTCCAGCACCCCGGAGGATACCACGCTACACGAATACAGATTGCCAGCCCCGCTTCCCCGGCAAACAAAGCACAGGTGAACATTGACATATATACCGGCAAATCGTCTATGACTCGGGCAGCATGGCGAGCGACCAGATACAAAAACGATTGCGCAATCAATACGATATTCTCTGGCACCTGCAGGTCAACGGCCCTGCACAGCGCAGTCACCTCAGCCGGGCCCTGGATATCCGTAAAACGAGCGTGACGAATATCGTCAACGATCTACTTGAACGCGGAATTCTCGCAGCCGAGGACCCTGGGAGTATTCGCAGCCGGGTCGCCCTGGATGCAGGCAACTTCCACGCCCTCAGCGCTCACGTGACTTCCTCAGAAATTCTGTTTTCCCGGGTGTACACCAATGGTCGTCTCCAGGATGAGCAGAAGGTATCGCTCTCCAGCGGAAACCAACCCGGGGTCGTCTTGAATGCCCTAGCCGAAGGTTTTGCCGCCATGCGGGCGACCATGGCCCCACACATCCTTGGCATCGGGGTTTCCATGCCCGGCTTTATCGATCCGGAAAGCGGCGTAAACATACGCGCGGTCAACCTGGACAACTGGGACCAGGTACCGATTTGCGCCCAACTTTCCGAACGCATGGGAACCCCTGTGGTCGTTGAAAACGACGTGCGCTGTCAGCTCTGGTCACATACCTGGTTCGAACAACATGCAGAAATTTCGGACAATGTCATCTACCTCCACGTCCATGAAGGGATCTCCTGCGCCATTATGATGCACGGGCGCTTGATCACCGGTGAAAATGCCTCGGCAGGTGAAATCGGACAGATTCGTCCAAGCGGGGACAGGGAAACCCTGGAGGTCAGTTCCAGCATCCCGGCTTTAATCAAGAAAATAACCGTCGCTTATCCGGACCTGGACGTCCAGACCGTTGGTCAAATCCCCGCGGCCATGCAGCAGGAGGCGGGCGTCCACCAGTTATTGGATGAAGCCACCGAGCGAATCATTGCTGTCCTCAGCGGCCTGGTTGCCGCACTCGACCCCCAGGCTGTTGTCCTCGGTACGGATAACCGGGAACTGACAGAGGCCCTCGCCCCCCTGCTGGATAAGCACCTGGGGGAGGCACTCAACGATTTGCACAAACGAAGTGTGCAGGTCCGCGGTGCAGACGAGGTGCACACGAGCTCGCTCCGGGGCATCGGTGGCCTGGTCATCCACAAGGCCTTCCGGTCCGGCGTGTTCTCCATCGCCTGATCCACGGGTAGCCCATCCCCACTTCCCGCCCAGCCATTTTTTGGTTTACATCCAATCCCGCAAATTGTAACATATGTGTTACAATGTTGGGAGATTTTGACATAGGGGCCAAAATAAGGAGAAAGCCCGTGCTGGACGAGGCGTTCCTGCCTGCAGCGGTATGGAATCGGGCCTACCAGCAGCTGGTCGACTCCATGCCCGACGCCCACCCTTTCGCGCTTGCCCTCGGACGCCCAGACGGCCTGCGAACCGTTTTTCACACCCGGATTATCCCTCCGCACCGGGCCCAGGCCCCACTCAATCATAGTTACGTCGATCGCCTGGTGAAATTTCTCCTCTGGCAGACCGGCGGTTCCAGCATCTGCCTCTGCGGCGCGTATCCTGAACTGACCGAAAACATAGCCAGGGCCTATGCCCCGAATGGCCGTCGACAATTCGATAACGAAGTGGTCGGTCACCAGATTTTCGACACGGCCCTGCAGGTCATCGCAATCGACTACGAGGAAACACCGGAACCCGTATCCCGACCCATTCCCCTGGGGCGTCACCTAGATGGTTGTCGCATCGGATTTGATCTTGGCGGGAGTGACCGAAAATGCGCCGCAGTCATCGACGGCACAGTGGTGCATGCAGAGGAAGTGCCCTGGGATCCCTACTTCCAGACGAACGTGGATTATCACCTGGACGGCATCCGTGATTCACTGAAGCGCGCCGCGGCGCACCTACCCCGTGTCGACGCCATCGGCGGAAGCTCCGCCGGGGTCTATGTCAACAATCAGGTCCGGGTCGCCTCCCTCTTCCGAGGCATCGCAAAAGAATCGTTTCACCAACAGGTGCAGGATCTCTTTCTCCAGATTCGCCAGGAATGGAATAACGTACCCTTCGAGGTCGTCAACGACGGCGATGTAACCGCCCTTGCGGGCTCGATGTCACTGGATGACTCCGGCGTTCTCGGCGTCGCTATGGGCACCAGCGAGGCAGCCGGTTACGTCGACATGAACGGCCATATCACCCCCAGCCTCAGCGAGCTGGCCTTTGCCCCGGTGGATTACCAGTTGAACGGCCCGGTCGACGAGTGGTCCGGAGACCGGGGCTGCGGCGTGCAATATTTCTCCCAGCAGGCCGTCGCCCGGCTGGCCCCCCTGGCTGGAATCGATTTCCCGGAAGACCTGCCCCTGCCTGAGCAGCTCGTGGAAGTCCAGGCGCTCATGGCAAGGGCCGACCCGCGCGCGCGCTCCATTTACCAGACAATCGGCACCTACCTGGGATACACCATTCCACACTACGCGACCTTCTACGATATCAGGCATCTCCTGGTCCTGGGCCGGGTAAGCTCAGGCGAAGGAGGGGAAATCATGGTTGATGAAGCGAAGCAGGTGCTGCAGACTGAATTCCCGGAATGTGCCGAACAGATCCAGATCCATACCCCGAACGAACAGGACAAGCGACATGGCCAGGCCATCGCCGCCGCCAGCCTGCCCCGACTCGAAAAGGAGAACCTGTCCATTGATCCCGTTCAATCAGCCTGAGGCCGATCTTTTTATCCCGGATCAAAGCGATCCGGCCAGCGCGATTCCCCGCACCACCCATCTCGGGATCGGCGCGCACCAGGACGACCTGGAATTCATGGCCTTTCATGGAATCGTCGCCTGCTACCACGCACCGGATCAGTGGTTTGGCGGAATTACCTGCACGAATGGATCCGGCAGTGCACGCAGGGGCAAATACGCCCATTACACCGACGCGGACATGATGGCCATTCGCCGCATGGAACAGCGGGAAGCGGCCATGGTCGGGCATTATAGCTTCATGGCCCAGCTCGACTACCCGAGTTGCACGGTCAAGGACCCGGCCAACACGACCCTGCGGGACGACTTGATCGGATTGATCGGCACCGCACAACCGGAGGTGGTCTACACCCACAACCCGGCGGACAAGCACGACACCCACGTGGCCGTGGTCATCCCCGTCATCCAGGCCATTCGTGCCCTGCCCAGGGACCAGCGCCCGGCCCGGGTACTCGGCTGTGAAGTCTGGCGCGGACTCGACTGGATGATGGATGCGGACAAGGTTGCGCTCGATGTCAGTGCGCATGAAAACCTCGCCATGGCGGTGGGCGGCATCTTCGACTCGCAGATCAGCGGGGGCAAACGCTACGACCTGGCCACCCTCGGCCGACGCCGGGCAAACGCGACCTTTTATGACTCGCACACCACCGACGATGCCGAACAAATCTGGTTCGCCATGGACCTTACGCCGCTGATCGAGGACGATGAAAAAGATATGGTCACCTACGTACTCGAATACATAAGGCGGTTTTCCGATGACGTACGGAGCAAGCTGACACAACGCATTGGATAAAGACCATGGAAATAATCATCCACGCAGATGCCACACAGGTCGCCACGCGCGCCGCTGATTTTATCACGGCCCAGCTCGGACATAAACCGGACAGCGTGCTCGGCCTCGCCACCGGAAGCACTCCCGTGGCCACCTACGCGGACCTGGTCCGCCGGCACCAGGCCGGGTCCTTATCATTTGCCCAGGTGACGACCTTCAACCTCGACGAATACGTCGGCCTGCCGCCCGATCACCCCCAGTCCTACCGCAGCTTCATGAACAAAAACCTGTTCGACCAGGTTGATATTGACCTCTCCCGAACGCATGTCCCCGATGGAAACGCGGAGAACCCGGTGGAAGTCGGCCCCGCGTACGAGGCAACGATCGACGCGGCCGGCGGCATCGATTTACAAGTGCTCGGCATCGGCACCAATGGCCATATCGCCTTCAACGAGCCGACCTCCAGTCTCGGCTCGCGAACCCGGATCAAAACCCTGACCGAACAGACCTTCAAGGACAACAGCCGCTCTTTTGAAGCGGGGGAATTCCAGCCCCGGCTCGCGATCACGATGGGCATTCAGACCATTCTCGAGGCGCGACGGATCCTGCTGCTCGCAACCGGGGCAGCCAAGGCGCAAGCGGTCGTCGACATGGTGGAAGGGGCCATCACCGCCAGCTGCCCCGCGAGTGCCCTGCAAATGCACGAAAAGACCACCGTGATCATCGACGAAGCCGCCGCCAGCAAATTAACCCTCAGGCCCTATTACACCTGGGTGCTGGATCAGCAGGACCAGATTCGCGACACCTACGGGAATCCCTGGTAAGGCCCCTTGATCCCGCCCGCCCGGCCATGCCAATGATTGCGGGTTCGATTTCACAGACGGGCGAGCCAGCCTAATCCAGCATCTCCACCGCCGTCTTCAAGTCACGGGCAATCGCATTCCAGCCTTCCCGATCATCGGAAAGATCTGAAAAGCTTAAGGCTGGGCCCAGCCTGAGGGTGATGGGGTGGGGCCGCGGGACCTTGCGGTCCGCCGCATACGCTTCGAAGGCCCCCTGGATCTTCGCCGGAACGATCTGAACCGGACTTCCCGCCACGAGGCGGCCGATGCCTGATTTGAACGGGGCCATCTTTCCATCCCGACTACGGGTGCCCTCGGGAAAGAGAATCAAGACCTCCTCCGCAACGATCACGCGCTCACGCAGCTCGGCCAAGGCATGGGCCGAGGCCCGGCTCCGCCAGAGCGGCAGGGCATTCAAGAAGTTCGCGGCAAACCAGGCGGTCTCCGGGCGATTGAAAAATGTGTCCCCGGCCGCGACGGGAAAAACATGCCCGTTCCAGCGCAAGGGCAGTGCCGCCGCGAGCACCAGCGTATCGAGGTGGCTGCTGTGATTTGACACCATGATGAATCCCGGTTCGCGAGGAAGGTTTTCACGCCCGAGAACCTCCAGCCGGTGAAACAGCTTGAGATAAAATCGAACATACAACCACCAACACAAGCTGAAGAACGCACCCACCAAGCCCGTCTCACGCCGTGTACTTCTCCGCCTTTCGCGGCGCTTGAGATCCCTATCCCGGGCACCTTGGTATCGCCAGGATTTCATCCACCGCTCAGGATGCGCACGGGTTGGTCGACGCCAAAGCCTTTCCAGTAGCCAACGTAATGGAACACCGCGGGCGCAACGAGTAACAAACTGTCAAAACGGTCCAGGATCCCGCCATGGCCCGGCAAGCTCTTGCCAATATCCTTTACCCCCAGGTCGCGTTTAATCGATGACATCACCAGGTCGCCCAACTGACCCGCCAGGCTGATGATCACACCCAGGCCGACCAGTTTCCATCCATGATCCATCTCACTGCCTGCAAAGGCGAAGGCCCCCAGCCAGGTGACCAGCACCGTTGTCGACACCAGCGCGCCAATGAATCCGGCGATGGACTTCCCCGGACTGGTCCGGGGTGCCAGTTTTCGTCTGCCCAGCAGTTTACCCCAGATAAACGCCGCGATATCGTTGAACTCGACCGCAAACAAAATGAGCAGCAGGATCGGCCGGTAGTCCGGCGCGTTCGCCATGAAACCCAGGTGCCCCAGGCCAAAGCCAAAAAACATGAAGGCGAAAATCCCCAGGGCACTGCGCTGGATGTAGCCCTTCGGACGATCCGTCAGCACCGTAATCGCGGCAATACACACCGTTCCCAGGGCGGAAAGGGCGGTGAAAAAACCATACCAATTATCAATCACGGCGTAGGTGATGAAACCGATGCCCACAACCACCACCGCACTCGTGATAAATTCGCGGAAAAGCCCGGTTGCCCGCGCGTACTCCCGGTAGCAGAGCAAACTGAGTACCAATACGCCGAGCATCGTCCACAGGGCCCCCGCGAGGATCGGCAGCAGCATGAGTGGGATCAATAGTGCCCAGGTCTTGTTGCGCGCAAGCAACTCCCTCCCACTCTCGGGGGAGATCTTGCCGGTCCTGCCCAGGATCAAGCAGATGACAAAGGACAGGCTAAGCAATACGGCAAGGCCGATCGTAATCCAACACGTCACCGGATGTTCGAAGGCCTGCTCATACCCGAACAGTCGCTGCCTGGAAGCCGGGTCAAGCATGGTCGCGGGGCACCTCGCTCGCCGCACCTCGTGTCGGGTTATTCATTCGATCCCAACTTTTTCCGTATGCGAAAAATCCTGCGACCCGCCGTGAACAGGCTGCCCACGACGAGAAATCCCAACACGCAAACCGGGAAGGCGATTTCGGCAATCGCCAGCCCGGGTTTGTACGCACAGATCATTGCCGCGACCGTAACCACGAACATCCGGTGCGGCTTGGCAAGGGGTCCGCAGAAATCCTGGCCCAACTCCAGGCTGGCCCCAAAGGTGCGCACGTAGGCCACGAAAATGGCCGCGGCAGCAGCCAGGGCACCGGCCAGGGGGTCGCTGTGATACGCATAGCCAAACCCGACCAGGATCGCCGTGTCGGCCACGCGATCGGGAATTTCATTAAACAACTCGCCGACCTTCGATGCGGTCGTACTCTTTACCGCCACCATGCCATCGAGCAGATTGGCGAGCAGGCGAAACTGGACCGCGACTGCCGCGGCAATGAAGAGGGACGGGCGCGTCGGGGTCAGCGCGAACAGGACCCCCGCAAAGATCCCGACGATCATCCCGGCAACCGACACTGCATTCGCAGTCACCCCCATCCGGACAAGCGCCGAGGACAAGGCGTCGGCCATACGCCAGCTCCGGCTCTTCAGGGGCCGCCGATTGTCCTCATCCACCTCGTAACTCATAACCATAACGTATCCACCCTGTAGCAGCTGACAAGCCCCATATCTCAGGCGGGCTCCAGGGTATGTTTCCAGCGAAGCTCCCCGCCGCGATTCATGTGCGAGAGGGTCAAATGTCCATCGGGCGCGATATGCCGGATAAATGTACGTCGTTTCATCAACACGCTCTCCGCTATTTATCTAACCCACAACAGGGCACAAACCGACCAGAATAACCGGGAGCTTGGCCAGCCCACAAGCGACGACGCGTCAGTCACGCAGGCCGTATTCGTTCAACTTGCGGTGCAGGGTCCGGCGCGAGATGCCGAGTTGTTCAGCAGCGCGGGTGCGATTGTTCTTATTCGACTTAAGCGCGGCCAGGATCATCTGCTGTTCCGCCTCCTCAAGGGATACGCCGGAAGTGAGCGGATTGGCCAGTCCCCGCCCCGTGCCGGCTTTCAACTCGGCGGGCACGTCGCGCAGGGTCAGCCTGTTTCCGCGACATAGCACCACCATGCGTTCAATAACGTTGCGGAGTTCCCGTACATTGCCCGGCCAGTCGTGTGCGTTCAATGCTTCGATAGCTTCCGTCGTTATGCCGTCGAGCTCCTTGTGATTTTCAGCCGCGAGCGATTCAACGAAATGGTGGGCAAGGGTGGGTATATCCCCGGTGCGATCGCGCAAGGGGGGCAATTGGATCAGCACGACGTTGATCCGGAAGTAAAGATCCTCGCGGAAGGAGCCTTCGTCAACCATCTGGCGAAGGTCTTTATTTGTCGCGGTGATGAGGCGAACATCGACCTCGACGGTCTGGCTGCCGCCGACCCGTTCGAAGTTCCGTTCTTCCAGCACCCGGAGAATTTTCACCTGGGTCGCGGGATCGACCTCGCCAACTTCGTCCAGGAAGAGGCTCCCGTGATCCGCGAGCTCAAATCGGCCCTTCCGCTGTTCGAGCGCGTTCGTAAAGGCTCCCTTTTCATGCCCGAACAATTCGCTCGGCAGCAAGGCCTCGGACAAGGCCGCACAATGCACGGGAATAAACGGATTCTGGCCACGCGGGCTCAGGTGGTGCAGCGCGTGGGCAACCAGCTCTTTGCCAGTCCCGCTTTCCCCCTGGATCAGCACGGTGGCCCGCGAGGGTGCAACCTGCTTGATGGTCTCGAAGACCTCGTGCATGGCGGGCGAATTACCCACCATGTTCTCAAGGCCGTACTTGCTGTCGAGCTGTTGGTGGAGCTCGCGATTTTCCACTTCGATCTCGCGCGAACGCAAGGCCCGTTTGAGCAGCAAGTCGAGGTGATCCAGGTTCACCGGCTTGGTCAAAAAGTCGTAGGCACCGTTTTTCATCGCCTCGACCGCGGTCTCCACGCTTCCGTAGGCGGTGAGCAGAATACACAGGGGCTGTGGATCGCGCACCAGGATGCGCTTGAGCAGGGTCAAGCCGTCCATCCCCGGCATGCGCACGTCACTGAGCACGATATCGATCTTGTGCGCATCAAGGGCCTGTAACGCGGTCTCGCCCTGGTCGGCAAGGACGACATTGTACAGCCCCTTGAGTGCCCGTGCGAGTCCATCGCGGGTGTTCTTTTCGTCGTCGACGACCAGGATGGTGGGCCGCTCGCTCATTCGGTGGGTTCCTCTGCTGGTTTTGCCTGGGCGGGCAGGAGTCGAATGCGGTTTTCATCCCGCGGGATAAAAAGGGTCACCGTGGTGCCCTTTCCGGGAACGGTATCGATTTCGATTTGCCCGCCGTGGTCGCGTACGATCCGCTGGACGATCATCAAGCCGAGCCCCGTACCCTCGGCCTTGGTGGTGTGATAGGGCTCAAAGATATTGCCGAGGTCTTCGGGCAGGATGCCCGTCCCGGTATCCCTGAAGGCAATTGAAGTGACCTCATCACTCATCATCACGCTGATCTTGAGCAGCCCGCCCTCCATGGATTGAATGGCGTTCTTGATCAGGTTAAACACAGCCTGGCGGATCTGGCCCTTGTCCAGCATGACCCGCGGAAGGTTCTCGTCGCATTCCAACTCAATCCAGATACCGCGGTCTTTCACTTCCTGCTCAACCACCGCGACGGTCTCCTGCAGCAGGTGGTGGACATCGACCGGTTCGAGATGGGGTTGGGACGGCTTAATGGCACGGAGAAACTGGTTGATGATTTGATCGAGTCGGGTGACCTCGTTGCGGGCGACCTGGACCAGTTCATCGATCTCCTCCGGAGGGGGGTGATCGAGGGCCTTAATTTCACGGTCGAGTAACTGGAGGTGAATGTTCAGGGAATTCAGCGGGTTGCCAATCTCGTGGGCGACGCCCGCCGCGAGCAGCATGATCGCGTTCAGCCGTTCAGACTCCAGTGTGCTGGCAACCTTTTCGCGGTCGTGGGTAACGTCGCGGAGGATAAGGACCGCACCGTTCTTTTCATTTTCGAGGGCCTCCATGGGGACGATGTAGAATTCAAGAAAGCGGTGGTCCGGATACGTGATCTCGATTTCACGGGTGACGAGGCGGGACCATTCATCCGCATCGAGGTCGAGCACGAGATCCCAATCAACCTCCCGGAAGTATTTGCCGATAGGCTGACCCTGGGCCTGCTCGATGCGGAAACCGATGAGCTTCTGGGCCCGATCATTTGCATAAGAAATGGCCCCTTTCCCGTCGAGGACGATAATGCCCTCCTGAATGGCCTGAAAGATGGTTTCCAGGAGTCCCTTTTCCTGGACGAGTCGCAGAAAATAATTCTGCAAACTGCCCGGGTCGATGCGATCGATCCGGGAGATTAGTTTGTCGAGGAATTCTGACTTCATAGCCTCCGGGGACTCTACCCTGTGTGTCAAATTGGCGCAAGTGCAGGGATGACACAGAACCTGTGTGATCGTCATATTCCCTTTTATTCTCCCTTAATACCAAGGAAATTCAGGGTGGGTGCCTGAAGTATAAGCACACCTTCTTGATTCCAGCACCCCGGATCTGGGGGGGGTCCTTGCTACGCCTTTGCGGGCAAGACCGATGGCGGCATTGGATTGCGTGCTGCGCACGAAGCCCTGGAATGGATTCGCCCGGCCAGCCCTTCCCCGATCCGAATGTGCCGGAGACCCCAAAATCAAGCATCTTCTCGGCTGAAAAAAAGACCTCTCGTTGATTTTTTTGCTTGTCGTTTGTTTCGGTTGGAAGGAAATATCGCACCGTTGCCGTCGACGAGTCTGCGGCATAGGCATTACAAGAGAAAATATAAGACAGTGGAACGGTTCATGGATTACGACGACGACGATAAAAGCATATTTGACACCAGCGAGAACGATTATGAAGAAGAGGTTACACCCATCGAGTGCCCCAGTTGTGGTGAGGAACTCGACCCGGTAACCTGCACGGGCGTGTGCCCGGAATGTGGCGAGGAAGTCGAGATCCCCCCGAAGGAGAAGGAGAAGGGGAAGTACGACGAGGATGATGAAGAAAACGTCGCGCTGGAAGATCTGATCGGCGAGGATGAAGAAGTCGAGAAGATCATCAGCAACGGCGAGGACATCCCGGCAGAAGACCTGGTCGACGAAGACTACACCGACAAGGGTGATGAAAAAGCGGAGGAAGAGGAGGAGGAGGAGGAAGAAATCGAAGCAGAAGAGAAAGAAGACGAGGAATCCTACTACTACGAGTAACCCATCACTCCCCTGCCTGATCGAAGAGCCCGGGCATCGACCCGGGCTTTTTTGTGCCGGCGATCATCGGCCCCCTACTTCTTTTCTACCCCGATCTTTTTAAACACGCGCGTCAGGCGGCTGTGCCCATCTGCACCCGGATGCGCAGAGATCAGGATCATCGACTCCCCTTTCAGGTAAATCCGCATTGCCCGCTGCTGCTTCAAGGGAGCCTTCCAGCCCTTGGCTTCAAGGGCTGCATCGTAAAAACGGGCAATGGCATCAGGTGCCGACGAGGTCGTGGAAATTTCCAGCGCCATTTCCGTCCCGTAGTCTTTCATGTAGTAGGTCGGCTTGCTGCCGGGGAAATCAGGCACGGTATCCATCCGGCTTTTCACCGGCTTGCCCAGGGAGCGCTTGTAGGCCTCCAGTGACTGGGTGATCTGGTACACTAGGGTGCGTTGCGGGCCATTCCCCTGCTGGATAAAGTAGCGAACCGCCCGGTCTTTGTCGCGCCCAACGCCCCAGCCCATCACATCGCCGGGGAAAAACTGGCCATTGCGATCCCCTTCCGCGTAATATTTCTTCAGGTCGTCCACCACCTTCCCGACCCGATCCTCCACGCCAAACACCCGCACCATGCCCTCGATGCCATTCAGGTTCATTTTGGATTCGTAAGCGAAATCCCAATTGAAGCGTCGAGCGGGATCGGCGGTGTTGGATTTTCCCCACCGCTCGAATACGCGGGCGGAAACCGGACAAGCGGACAGGACAAGCAGGACGATCCAGGCGAAATGCGTGAACACCGGAAAACACGTGTGCGGTCGGGTCATGATACCCTCAATAGATTCCGCCCCGGCGCACGCCGTAGACTTCGGTGCGAATATCGATGCGATCATCCTGGTAGATGAGGTTACGCACGATGGGCAGCAGGCGGAGGCTGGAACTGCTCCTGCTGCCACGCACCATGCCGAACTCATCCATGATATCGTTGGCACCGGTCAACCCGGTCCAGGGATTCTCCCGGGTAAACTGGGCAACATCGGCAGGGCGACCATAGCGAACAATACCGTTATAGACATCCGTGGCATTCTTGCTGACCTCAAGATCGTCGGCTGAATAGGTATGGCTGTCCGCCCCTTCGTCGATGCGCTCGAGGTAGGGATATACCAGGCTATCGTCTCCCCCGTTGGTCATGGACCAGATGGCCGCTTCCCGGGTCGAACCCATGTAGCTGGTCGTGCGCAGGTCGGAGAGCATGCCGAGCTGGATCAGTCCCCCGATGACGACCAGCACCAGGACGATCCCCACCAGGAATTCCATCATGGCCTGGCCGGCCCGGGCCGAAGGATGACGACAGGAGAGCCGCATCAGTGACCCCTCCGGGTGCCACCACCCCCGCCGCCACCGCCGCCCCCGCCGCCACCGCCGCCACCGCTTGACGGGGGGGTGTAGCATTGCTCACTATTGCTCCCCAGCCAGTTCCGGCCGTCGCTGCGAAAAGCGGGATTCTCCCAGGTGATCAACTGCTGGGCATACCAGTTTCCGCTGTAGC